>NZ_JBFAXQ010000008.1:0-341169 GCF_040680855.1 Kribbella sp. NPDC051952 | reverse complement strand
CTCCGCAGCTGGGATTGTCGCCGTATGTCCAAAGTGCCACCCATGAAGGCATCGTCAATGTTCCGATCTGGATGTGGGTCAGCGATCCAGGGGCGACGACGACCGGTCCGCAAACCAAGCGGGCGGCGGTCGGCGGCGTCGCAATCGAGGCGACCGGGACTGTGGACCGGATTGAGTGGTCGATGGGCGCGGGCGAGACGATCACTTGCAAGGGAGCGGGTACGCCGTTCAGCCGCGCGATGGCCGAGGGCAAATCACTCAAGGACATACCGGCGTCGCCGACCTGCGGATACAAGTACCGGAAGACGTCACGCTGCGCGAAGTCCGGCAGCTACCAGGTCACCGCGACCGCGTACTGGAACGTCCACTGGACCGGCGGCGGGATGGAAGGCGACATCCCCCTCAACTTCAGCCGCTCAACACCCCTCAGAGTCACCGAGCTCCGCCCAGTCCTCGTCGACCCAGCCGGCGCCCCAGCAACGACACCACCCGCAACCCGCACTTGCTGATCGCGCGACAACCCGTCGCCCGCAGTTGCTGACTACACCACCACAGCCGGTCGTCAATCAACCGTTCACCGGCATCGCGATCGTCAGCGGACTAGGTGCCGCCGGCAACACCGGTCCACGACCACCATCCATCTGAGCAAGCATCTGCCTGATGCGTTCGCCTCCGGTCTTCCGAAGCTTTGCCGCGGATCGAGGACGAAGGCCGAGCGTTAGCGTGCGGTTCTCGGGCAGGTAGCGGGACGTTGGAGTGTCGCGTCGATAGATGCATGAGCTGCGAAGACTCGGGGAGTCTTGCCAGGACGCGAGGACGCGAGGACGCGAGGACGCCCGGACGCCAGGACGGGGATGGCGAAACCACTGTGGCAGGAGGACGAATGGTGTCTCGCTTGGACGCGGTGTGGGTCTCCACTTGGATTGCCCGTAGCGAGCGTCTGCGTGCGGCAACGCTGGCGCGCCCGGCGGTCTGAAGGTGCCGCGGCGGGCGGCTCAGCAGGTGGTGTTGGTGGGGGCGGCTTGGTGCGATCCGCCGTCGGGGTCGACGAGGACGGGGACGGCTTCGGCTATGCGGAGTTGGGTGGGGGCTTGTTGGGTCATGGAGATCTGGCCGGTGTCGCCGAGGGTGCTTTGCCAGGTGATGTTCCATTGGGCGGTAGCGGTCACCGGGTACTTGCAGTTCGGCAGCTCGCGGGACGTCTTCTTGTAGCGGTGCCCGCAGTCAGGAGAGTCCTTGACTTCCATGGACTTGTCGTACGGCGTCCCTGGGCCCGCGCACCGAATGGTGTTCCCGTCCCCGAGCGACCAGTTGACCGCCTTCACCTGAGCAGTAGCAGTAACAGTCAGCCCAGGCACACTCGCCGACCGCACAATCGGCCCCCAAGTGTTCTCCGTCTTATCCACCCAGAACCAGGCCGGCATATTCACCAACCCAACCTGCCCAACCCCAGGCGCCGTCTTAACAAGAGGCGGCGCCAACTGCATGGCCGCAATAGCCTGATACGCGAGGGTGACCGGATCGATCACCACGGTGTCAGGCCGTCCAGGCAGCCACACCCATTCCGTCACGAGATGCCGACCTTGGTCGTACCCGATCTCCCGCACACAAGCCCAAATGCTGCCGTCGGTGTGCCCTTTCCAGCGCGGGTCATTGGGCTGAGGTTGTGGCACTTCCCGGCGCATGTAGCACTGCTGGCTGTTCGACCAGTTACCGAGCTGCGTGTCGACGCATGCCTGCGCGGCACCATGGAACTCGCACACAGGCTTCGTTTTCTGGTCGTGCGTTCCAGCTTTTCCGGGCTTACCAGGCGTGGGTGTGGGACTCACGAGGCTGGTGGCGACCCATCGGCAGTAGCGGAGGGCACAGACCCATTCGTAGTTGGGACCTGGTGGTGGCGGCTTGTCGAGCGCCGACGCGGTGCTGCCACAACAGGCAATGACGCTGGCCAGAATCACCAAACCGATCAGGGCGAGTTGTCGAGGTCGACTCAGCATGTTCCGGAGTCCTTGTCGGAGATCAAGAACCACATCTTTGTCCCACCCGGAGCGGGTGGGGCATACACCAGACGAGACGCAAACTGGTGACGACGCCCGTTGTCGGGGCCTGTTGGTACCGGCTTACCGTCCTTTTTGAATCTGATGACCAGCTTCGAGCTGTCGAGGCAGTTGGTGAGCTTCACCTCTGGTTGTGCTCCGCCTGCATTCACTGACGTGACTGCCGTGCTGGCAACCACGGTCCTGCCGGTCTGATACCAGCCGCTACGCGTCATTGACCTGGCTTGATCGATGACGGTGATGATCCATTCCCCGCCGACGCCAGCCTTCTCGAGAGACGCACGATTCAGTGCGGCCGGGTTCGCGAGCGCTTGATCTACTGCCGCGGTGGCTGTCAGATAGCGGGCCTTGGCGGCGGTGATCGCGGTTTGTTGTTCTGGGGTCCAGGTTGGGGTGGACGGGGCTGTTGGGGTGGGGGTGCTGGTGGGGGGCGGTGGGGTTGTGTTGGGGTGGCCGGCCTCGGGGGAGCCGGTGCAGGCGGTCAGCAGGAGGAGGCTGAGCGTGGCGGCGGCTGTGGTCAGGGGTCGGCGGGTCATGCGAGGCGGCTCCGTTCGGTTGCGGGTGGTGTAAGGGTGTCATACGGAGGGTGTTCGACGGGGTGGGTTATCCACAGGCGGGCGGGGGTGGGAAATGGGTGGATGGGAGGATCGGGGTATGTCGCCATTGGGTCGTCGTCGGGGTCGGGTTGCGGGGCTGCGGGCGGGGGAGAAGGTGGTGGTGCCGCCGGAGGTGCATCCTTCGGGGGCCCGGGCGCCTCGGATTCCGGCGGAGTTGGTGCCCCGGCATGTGGCGATCGTGATGGACGGGAACGGGCGGTGGGCCAAGCAGCGCGGGCTGCCGCGGACCGAGGGGCACAAGGCGGGCGAGGCTTCGCTGCTGGATGTGATCAAGGGCGGGATCGAGATCGGGGTGAAGTACATCTCGGCGTACGCGTTCTCGACGGAGAACTGGGCGCGCTCGCCGGAAGAGGTGCGGTTCCTGATGGGGTTCAACCGCGAGGTGATCCACCGCAGGCGGGACGAGCTCGACGCGATGGGGGTCCGGGTGGTGTGGTCCGGGCGCAGGCCGCGGCTTTGGAAGTCGGTGATCGACGAACTGGAGTACGCCCAGGAGCGGACCAAGGACAACGACACGATCACCCTGCAGTTCTGCGTGAACTACGGCGGGCAGGCGGAGATCGCCGACGCGATGAAGTCGATCGCGGCGGAGGTTGCCGCGGGCAAGCTCAAGCCGGACCGGATCACCGAGAAGACGATCGCGCGGCACCTCTACGCCCCGGACATCCCGGAGGTGGACCTGTTCGTCCGCTCGTCCGGGGAGCAGCGGACGAGCAACTTCCTGGTCTGGCAGCTCGCGTACGCCGAGATGGTCTTCCTCGACACCCTCTGGCCGGACTTCGACCGGCGTGACCTGTGGCGTGCGATCGAGCTCTACGCCCAACGCGACCGTCGGTACGGCGGCGCCGTACCGAACCAGGTCGCCGGCCAGTAAGCCGAGCCGAACAGCTCCACGGTAAGTACGCCGACCCCACCGGGACCCGGCCCAGCAGGACCCCGGCCCACCGGGAACGCGGAGGACCCGTCGCACGTCTACGATCGTTGATCGCCCCCGACCGCACAACCGCACCGAGGAGCAAAGCACCGCATGGCCGACGAGCTGGAAGTTGCCTACCGCACCGGTCAGGTCACCATCGCGCTGGCCGATGCCCGGGCGACGCTGGATGCGGCCGGGCGTGGCCTGCAGGCGGACTCCGAGTTCGGCCGCGCGCTGAGCCAGCGGCTGGACGACGTCAAGGTGCTGAGCACGAGCGTGGAGGTGCTCAAGTTCCTGGAGAGCAACTCCAGGCAGGCCAGGAACGACGACGAGCGGAACACCGCGGACATGCGCCTGCGGGAGGGATTCCACTATGTTCAGGACGAGGCCGGTCCGATGATCGCGCAGTTCGGCGACATGCAGCAGGAGTTGAACGATCTGCGCAAGGACCTACCCGATCGGGCCGAGGCACTCGCGGACGGTCTGGCTCACCTGGACAAGCTCGAGCAGCTGACCGGCGGCGAGACCGAAGAGACCAAGAAGCTGCGCGGCGACCTGACCGGCCTCCAGAACCAGGTCAAGCTCACCACCGTCACCCTCAAGGAGATCGACGCCCGGCTGGACACTGCCCGGACCGCGGTCGGAAGGTTCTCGGTGGCCGAGCTGCCGGTCACTGATCAGGGCAGGCACTACGCCGCGGCGAGCAGCACCCGGCACGCCGTGAACAACGAGGTATTCGCGGCCACGCGCCAGGCGAACGCGCTGTCGCAGCACCTCACCCAGGTCCCAGCTGAGTCTGCAGCCGCGACGGCGGCCCGGGTCGAGACCGAGCGAGCGATCGGCGCAGGTCTGCCGCCCCGGCTGGCACCTGGCGACGAGATCGTCATCGACCAGACCTACAGCTACAGCGAGCGCGACGGGCACGGTCGCAGCAGTACCGTCAACGAGCTTTAACGCCCGGGGGACGGCAGCAGGCCGCGCTCGATTGCTACTGTGACGGCGCGCGTACGGTCGTCGACGTCCAGTTTCGCGAACAGGCGCTGGAGATGCGTCTTCACCGTGGCCTCGCCGATGAACAGTTCCCGGCCGATCTCCGCATTGCTGAGGCCGCGGGCAACAGCGGCGAGGACCTCGAGCTCACGGGGTGAAGGTTGTGCGGCCGCGGACGGTGCCGGCGTACGCAGACGTGACATCAACCGCGCCGCAACCGGTGGCGCGAGGACCGTCTCGCCACGTGCTGCCGCGCGAACCCCGTTCAGCAGCTCGGCATGCGGCGTGTCCTTCAACAGATAGCCCGCCGCGCCGGCCTCCACCGCGTGCAGGATCTCGGTGTCTGTGTCGTACGTCGTCAACACAAGCACCCGCGTGGACGGGTACTCCGGCACGATCGCACCCGTCGCGGCGACGCCGTCCATCCGCGGCATCCGCAGATCCATCAGTACGACGTCAGGACGCGTCGACTCGACCATCGCCACGGCCTCCTGACCGTCGCCGGCCTCGCCGACCACCGTGATGTCGTCGGTCGCCGCGAGCATCCCGATCAGCCCGGACCGCACCACCGGATGGTCGTCGACCACCAAGACCCGAATCACGCATCCTCCCCAGCAGGAATCAAAACCTGTACGCGCGTCCCGTTGCCCGGCGAGCTCTCCACCTGCACCGACCCACCCGACTCCTCGACCCGCCCTCGCATCGCGTTCAACCCGAAGCCACCGGACACGGCAGCCGGAGTGAACCCGGACCCGTCGTCGCGGATCTCGATCCACACCCCGCCGTCCGACAGCCCCAGCGTGATCCGCACCTGCGTCGCCCCAGCGTGCTTGCGTACGTTCGCCAGCGCCTCCTGCGCCGACCGCAACAACACCACCTGCTGCGCCTGCGGCAGCGCCGCGACCTCCTCATCCGGAAGATCCAGCGACACCTGTACGTCGACCCCTGTCTCGGCCGCGAACCGCTCGGCCTGCCGCCGCAACACCTCTGTCAACGTTGCCCCCGACAACGCAACTGGGGTGAACGCGGCAACCAATGCCCGCGCCTCGGCCAGGTTCTCCCGGGCGGTGTCCTCGATCGCCTTCAACCGAGCCGAGGCGTCGGCCGTCGCGCCACGGTCCAGCTCGACCGACGCTGCCTGCGACAGCATCACGATGCTCGTCATCCCCTGCGCGAGCGTGTCGTGGATCTCCCGCGCCATCCGCTCCCGCTCGGCCATCACGCCAGCACTGTGATGTACCTCGTTCAACTCGTCCCGGGCCGACTCGAGCTGCTCGATCAGCTCCGCCCGCTGCTGACTCTGGGTGATCACCTTCTCGATCCAGATGCCGAAGAGCAGGCTCACCACCAGGCTGACCAGCATCCACGGCAGGATCTCCCAGAACGCGTCCCAGCCCCACCCCGCACTCCACAGCTGCGCGGTGCCCACTCCGGTCACCAGCACCAGGCTGAGCACGGCCCCCTCGCGCACGTCCTGGCAGAGCAGCCAGATCTGCGCCGACGCGATGAACATCAGGAACACCGACTGCGGATACAGCCCGATCAGCACCATCAAGCAGGCGATCAGCACCAGCCGATAGGCGTACGACGGAACCCGCCGCCGGGACTGGATCGCGGGCCGGGCGATCAGCTGGTACGCCGTCCCGAGCACGACCACCGCGCCGACGAACACGATCTGCCGGGTCTGACTGAGCCCACCGGTGAACGACAGCACCAGCGTCGTCCCGAGCAGCACCCAGAACACGATGTGCCACCCGATCAGGGCGCGCGTCCACACAGGCTGGTCGATCGCGCCGGCAGAGTTCTCCACGGCGCCTATCTTCCTCCACACCAGGATCCAGACACGAGGTCCGGTCCAGACAGGGGTACGACGGTCCGCCTCGGAGAGCACGGTACGACGCCGGGCCGGAGCGGCCGACGTCGTACCGGGGAGCTCTTCCATCAGCCCGCGTCCCGGCGGGTCCAGCGGAAGACGCGCTGGGCGATGATCAGGCCGACCACCAGCCAGACCGTCAGGACGATCGCGCCGAGCCCGAGCTGCCAGGACCCGGCCGGCTCGGTCGCCTCGAACCCGGCCGGCAGGAACACCGACCGCATTCCCTGCGCCAGCCACTTCAGCGGGAAGACCGAGGCCACGCCGCGCATCCAGGCCGGCAGGCTGCTGTAGACGAAGTACACACCGGACATGAACTGCAGCAGCAGCACCACCGGGGTGACCACCGCGGACGCGGCCTTGCCGGACTTCGGTACGACGCTGAACGCGATCCCCAGTACCGACCCGGACGCCGTACCGAGCACAAAGATCCAGACGAAGTTGAGCCACTTGGCCGGGTCGGTCGGGATGTCCACGCCGAGCAGCAGCCCGGAGATCGCCAGCAGCAGCGCGAACTGGGCGATCGAGGTGACCAGGACCTGGCCGATCTTGCCGATGAAGTACGACTGCGGAGGCATCGGCGTACCGCGCAGCCGCTTCAGCAGGCCCTCGTCACGCTCGAGCGCGATGCTGATCGACAGCGACTGGAAGCTGCTCAGGAAGATGCCGGAGGCGATCATCCCGGGAGTGAAGTACGTCGCCGCGTTGACGCCGTTGAAGTCGGTGTCGCCGAAGACGGCGGAGAAGATGCCGAGGAAGATGATCGGGAAGAAGAAGGTGAAGATCAGCGCCTCGCGCTCGCGGAAGAACTCGCGGACCTCGAGCTTGGTCCGGGCCAGGCCCACCGACAGGGTCGAGGGCAGCGGCTTCGTAGTGGTCGTCGAGTGAGCCATCAGAGTGCTCCAGCTTCCATCGCAACAGCGGCAGGGTCGGCCGCGGAGGCCTTGCCGATCAGGTCCAGGTAGATGTCTTCGAGGCTCGGGCGGCGGACCTCGAGCTCGGGAACCTCGCCGCCGAAGCGGGCCATCAGTGCGGCCACCTCGGCCGAGGGCTTGTCGGTGCGCAGCTCGTGCGGTCCGTCGGCGTCGCTCCAGGAGACCCGCGCGGTCCGGGCTCCACGCCCGCCGAGCGTCTCCGGCGTACCGACCTCGATCATCTTGCCGTCCGCGATCACCCCGACCCGGTCGGCCAGGTGCTCGGCCTCGTCCAGGTAGTGGGTGGTCAGCAGGATGGTGGTTCCGCCCGTCCGCAGGTTCTCGATCAGGCTCCAGAACTGGCGGCGCGCTTCGGGGTCGAAGCCGGTCGTCGGCTCGTCCAGGAACAGCAGTTCCGGGTTGCCGATCACGCCGAGGGCGACGTCGAGGCGCCGGCGCTGACCGCCGGACAGCTTGCGCGGCCGGGTCTTGCGCTTCTCCTCGAGGCCGACGGCCGCGATCACCTCGTCGGGGTCACGCGGGTTCGGGTAGTAGCCGGCGTAGTGGTTGACCAGCTCCGACACCGTCGACTCGGCCTCGTCGCGCGAGGTCTGCAGGACGATCCCGATCCGGCTCCGCCAGAGCCGGTCGGCGTGTCCCGGGTCGCTCCCGAGCACGCTGACCTCACCCTCGTCCGCACGGCGATACCCCTCGAGAATCTCCGTGGTCGTGGTCTTGCCGGCTCCGTTCGGCCCGAGCAGGGCGAAGACCTCACCCCGATGGATGTCCAGGTCGACCCCGTCGACGGCCACCTTGTCCGAGTACCGCTTCACCAGGCCCCGCACCCTCACTGCGTTGTCTGTTTCCATGTCTCAACTTTCCCGCCCAGGCACCGTCCACCGGGAGCACCGCCCGGGCTACCCGCTGTCCCCCGACCGGTGGACAGTGGCGTACCCAAGGACAGGTAGTAGTCGTCCCGCCGGACGGCATCGGAGGCTGCTCAGGCGGGCGGGAGGATGTACGTAGACGCCTACTACCTGTCCTTAGGTACGCCGCCACGCCCGTGAAGGATGACGGGATCGGTCGGAGGCGGTTAGCGTTCGGGGCATGGCTCAGACGGTGCGTGGTGTGGTGGCGAAGGGCAAAGGTCTGCCGGTGTCGATCGAGGAGATCACCATCCCCGATCCCGGCCCGGGGGAAGCGGTGGTGAAGATCCAGGCGTGCGGCGTGTGCCACACGGACCTGCACTACCGCGAGGGCGGCATCAACGACGAGTTCCCGTTCCTGCTCGGTCATGAGGCGGCCGGGATCGTCGAGTCGGTCGGTGACGGTGTCACGGACGTCGCGCCCGGCGACTTCGTCGTACTGAACTGGCGGGCTGTCTGCGGCAACTGTCGCGCCTGCCTGCGTGGTCGCCCCTGGTACTGCTTCAACACGCACAACGCCAAGCAGAAGATGACGCTGGCCGACGGCACCGAGCTCAGCCCGGCCCTCGGCATCGGCGCGTTCGCCGACAAGACCCTGGTCGCGGCCGGTCAGTGCACCAAGGTGGACCCGGCCGCCAAGGCCGAGGTCGCCGGTCTGCTCGGCTGCGGCGTGATGGCCGGCCTCGGCGCCGCCATCAACACCGGCAACGTCGGCCGCGGTGACACCGTCGCCGTGATCGGCTCCGGCGGAGTCGGTACGGCGGCAGTCGTCGGAGCCCGCCTGGCCGGGGCCGCGAAGGTCATTGCCATCGACATCGACGACCGCAAGCTCACCGTGGCCCAGGAGCTCGGCGCCACCCACGCGATCAACTCCAAGGACCTCGACCACGACGGAGTCGTCGCGGCGGTCCAGGAGCTGACCGGTGGGTTCGGTGCGGATGTGGTGATCGACGCGGTCGGCCGCCCGGAGACGTGGAAGCAGGCGTTCTACGCCCGGGACCTGGCCGGCACCGTCGTCCTGGTCGGCGTACCAACGCCGGACATGACCCTGGAGATGCCGCTGCTCGACTTCTTCGGCCGCGGCGGTTCGCTGAAGTCGAGCTGGTACGGCGACTGCCTGCCGAGCCGTGATTTCCCGCTGCTGATCGACCTGCACCTGCAGGGCCGGCTACCGCTGGATCGCTTCGTCTCCGAGACGATCGCGCTCGACGAGGTCGAGGCTGCGTTCACCAAGATGCATCACGGTGACGTGCTGCGCTCGGTCGTCGTGTTCTGAAACTCGGGGATCTGAAACGAGATCCAGACGTCTGGAGTGGCTTCGGGACGTCCGGCGATCGGCCGGCGTTCTGACGTCCAGGCGTCCCCGGACAGCTCGGTTGCGACCCGCTGCCAGAACCGCACGGCCTTCGGGTTGTTGTCCTGGAACGCGACGTCGCACGGCCCGGGGTGCTGAGCAAGCACTTCGAGCACCGCGCGCAGCCCGAGTCCCTGCCGCCGGACCGGTCGGACCACGAAGAACGCGTTGAGCACCCGGGCGGGTTGGCTGAGCGCGCGCAGGAAACAGAAGCCGACCGGGCTCTCCCCACTGAAGACCAGATACCCGGCCCACTCGGGATCGCCGGTGAGGACGTTCTCCAGCCATTCGCTCCGATAGCTCCCGTCCGGCCGCGGGAGTTGACCCTGGAACTCGGACAGGTCGTGCCGGAACAACAACCACAACCGCTCCATCACGGCGCGATCCTCAGCGGTGATTCGCCGTACGAACATAAGCCTCCTCAGGACGCAGAAAAGCCTCCCGCCGGAAGGTCCGGAAGAAGGCTTACTGCGGTCAGTTTATCAGTCCAGGGTGGCAGTGTTCCGGTCGACCCAGGTCATGTCCGGGTAGCGCTCGCCGCTCGGGGCCAGCTTGGAGAGCGCGGCCAGGTCGTCGGCCGCCAGTTCGAGGTCGAGCGCCCGGGCGTTCTCCTCGAGGTAGCGGCGCCGCTTCGTCCCCGGGATCGGCGCAACGTCGTTGCCCTGCGCAAGCACCCAGGCGAGCGCGACCTGTCCCGGGGTGGCGTCGTACCGCGCCGCGACGGCACGGATCTCCTCGACCAGGGCGAGGTTCGCCTTCAGATTCTCGTCGTGGAAGCGCGGCAGCGAACGCCGGAAGTCGTCGTCGGCGAGGTCCTGCGGTACGCCGGTCAGCATTCCACGGCCGAGTGGTGAGTACGGCACGATCCCGATCCTGAGCTCACGACACGTCGGCAGTACCGAGTCCTCGATGTCGCGGCTGAACAGCGACCACTCGGACTGCACCGCGGTGATCGGGTGGACGGCGTGCGCCCGCCGGATCGTGTCGGCCGATGCCTCGGACAGCCCGAGATACCGCACCTTCCCCGCATCCACCAGCGAGGCCATCGCCCCGACCGTCTCCTCGATCGGTACGCCGGGATCCGCGCGGTGCTGGTAGTACAGCTCGACGTGGTCGACACCCAGCCGCTGCAACGAGGCGTCGATCGAGGCGCGCACGTACTCCGGCGAGCCGTTCACGATCCGCACGGCCCGGTCCCGCGGATCGCCCATGATGCCGAACTTGGTGGCCAGGAACACCTCGTCCCGGCGGTCCGCGATCGCACGGCCGACCAGTTGCTCGTTGACGCCGGCGGCGTACATGTCGGCGGTGTCCAGGAAGGTGATGCCGAGGTCGAGTGCGCGGTGCACGGTAGCGACCGACTCGGTGTCGTCGCCCTGGCCGTAGGCGAAGCTCATGCCCATACAGCCGAGGCCGAGCCGGCTCACTTCGGCGCCAGTGGTGCCCAGTTTCATCGTGATCTCCAGAGAAGTTGACATGGCTCCGCCCACCGACGGGCCCGAGTGGCCGGCCGGTCAGGTGAAGGTGGGTTACGGGGCGGCGGTGCCGCCGTACACGGTGATCTTGTAGTCGGTCACCGCGAGTGCGAGCCGCAGATCGTGCAGCTGCTGATGGATCCTGGCCCGGTGCTCCTCCATCAGGGCGAGCCGCTGGGGCTCGGTGTGATCGCCCTGGAGGACCAGGTCCAGGTAGTGGCTGACCGTGCCGATCGACATGCCGGAGGCACGCAGTCGCGTGACGAACACGATCCGGGCCATCGCCTGCTGGTTGTAGCTGCGGTAGCCGGCGTCGTCGCGGCCGACCTGGACCAGGCCGATCCGTTCGTAGTAGCGCAGGGTGTGGGCGGTCAGCCCGGTGATCGCGGCCGCCTCCGCGATCGAGAGCCGCTCCGGCAGGTCGTCGGGAAGTTCCAGCAGACCCAGCAACTGCCGATCGACCGGCTTCAGCAACTCCGTCGCGCTCATGTCTTCGACCGTACGCCTTTGAGTGCGCTCAAAGGCAAAGGTGATCTAGGTCACTTCTGGCAGTCGGCGCAGGTGCCGAAGATCTCCAGCGTGTGGCTGATGTCGGCGTACCCGTGCTCGGCCGCGACCTTGTCCGCCCAGCGCTCGACCGCCGGGCCTTCGACCTCGACCGTGCGGCCACAGTTGCGGCAGACCAGGTGGTGGTGGTGACCCTTCGAGCAGCGCCGGTACGCCGTCTCGCCGTCGGCCGTCCGCAGTACGTCGACCTCGCGGGAATCGGCGAGTGCCTGCAGGGTCCGGTAGACCGTGGTCAGGCCGACGGCCTCACCGCCGGACCGGAGCTCCTGGTGGATCTCCTGGGCGGTCCGGAAGTCGTCGAGGGCGTCGAGCGCCGACGCGACCGCCGCGCGCTGACGGGTCGAGCGTGTTCCGATGGCCACCGTTCCTCCTGTCCTCTCGTCACCGCTGTTCCCCGGTAACCCGCCAATTCTCTCAGAAGTCAGCAAATCAGTGCTCGTCCCAGTGATCACCGTGTGCCGCGTGCAGGTGACCGTCGTGCACGTAATCGACGTGATCGCCGTGTTCGACCTTCTTGTGACCGCACGCCTGACTGTGCGCGTGTGGGTGCCCGGGGCTGACCACATGCGGCTCCGGCGCCGGTACGCCGACCTCCGGCTCCTCGTCCGCCAGCGGGCGCACCCGGCCGGACCGCCGTCGCAGCAGCGTCCCGATCGTTGCCGCCACCACGAATCCGGCCAGCGCCAGTACGACGATGGTCGCGCCGGGAGCCACGTTCGCGTTGTACGACGTGATGATGCCGGCCAGACACGCGACGACGCCGATGATGCATGCCGTGACGAACGTGCTGCGGAAGGACCTGGTCAGCTGCTGAGCGGTCGCCACCGGGACCACCATCAGCGCGCTGACCAGGAGCAGACCCACGGTCCGCATCGCCACGGTCACCGTCACCGCGGCCATCACCGCGATCACCAGGTTGAGCAGCTGGACCCGGAGGCCCGTCGTACGCGCGAACTCCTCGTCCTGGCAGACGGCGAACAGCTGCGGGCCAAGGCCGATCGCGACTACCAGGACGGCTACGGCCAGGCCGACTACGACGTACAGGTCGCTGGGGGACACGGTGGTGAGTGAACCGAACAGATAGGTGTTCAGAGTGGCCGCGCCTTGGCCGGCTAGCCCGATCAGGAGCACACCGCCCGCGATACCGCCGTAGAAGAGGAGTGCGAGGGCTACGTCGCCGCTGGCCTTGCCGCGGGCGCGGACCAGCTCGATCGCGGTCGCACCGGCAATCGACACGATGATCGCGGTGAACACCGGCGCAGTCCCGGTGAGCAGGCCGAGGGCGACACCGGTGATCGCGATGTGCCCGATCCCGTCACCCATCAGCGACAGCCGCCGCTGCACCAGGAACGTGCCGATCGCCGGCGCGGACAGACCGGTCAGCAGCCCGGCGATCAAAGCCCGCTGCATGAACTCGAGCTCGAACATGGTCATGGGGCCTCCCGCCCTGGACTGAGGAGCGCAGGGAGCGAAGCGACTGGAGTGACGAGGGAAGGGCGGGAGTCACAGCCCCATGACCCGCCGAGCGGCAGCGAGGCAGTCAATACAGTCACGAGGTCAGCCACCCCGGGTCGTCTTCGGTGTGGGAGTGGTGGACGTGGGCGTGGGTCTGGGAGGCGTGGGGTGGGCCGTCGTACACGATCCGGCCGCGGCGGAGGACGACCGAGCGGTCGATCAGTGCGTCCATCGGACCGAGATCGTGGCTGACCATCACCACGGTGGTGCCGCGGGCGACCCGCTCGTGGATCGCGTCCGCGAAGATCTGCTGGCTGGCCAGGTCCACCCCGGCGGTCGGCTCGTCGAGGATCAGCAACTCCGGATCCGACACCAACGCCCGGGCGATCAGGACCCGTTGCTGCTGCCCGCCCGACAGCTCGGCGACCGCGTCCCTGCGCCGGTCCGCCATGTCGACGATCTCCAGCGCCTGCTCGATCGCCTGCTTCCCGGCAGCGCCCAGCGGACGGAACATCCGTCGCTTGGACAGCAACCCGGACGAGACCACCTCGTACACAGTCGCCGGTACGCCGCCGGCCGCGGTGATGCGCTGCGGGACGTACCCGATCCGGCTCCAGTGCCGGAACCGGGGGACCGGCGTACCGAAAAGACGAACCTCGCCCCGGGCGGCCGGGAGCAGGCCGACGACGGTCCGGATCAGCGTGGACTTGCCGGAGCCGTTGGTACCGAGGACCGCGACCACCTCGCCCGGGCGGATCTGCAGGTCGACGCCCCGGAGCACGAGCCGGCCGCCCAGCTCGACCGACAGATCGGCGACCTGAACGGCCTTCGCGGTGCTGTCCTGAGGTGTCACGCGCAGCTGTTCGCCTTTCGGAGCTCCTGCAGGTTGCCCCGCATCAGGGTCAGGTAGGTCTCGGCGGAGTTCGCGTCCGACAGCCCCTCGATCGGACTCAGTACGGCGGTCTGTACGCCGACGTCCCGGGCGATCGTCTCGGCCACCTTCGGGCTGACCAGCTCCTCGTAGAAGATCGTGGTCACCTGCTGGGCCTTCACGATGTCCTGGACCTCCTTGATCCGGCTCGGCGTCGGCTCGGCGTCCGGGGTGAACCCGGCGATGCCGACCATCGTCAGACCGTATCGCTTCGCCAGGTAGGCGAAGGCCTGATGACTCGTCACGAAGGTCTTGAGTCTGCAGTCGGCCAGGCCGGTCTTGAAGTCGGTGTCGAGCTTGCCGATCTGGGTCAGCAGGGTCTTCGCCCGCAGGTGGTACCCCTCGGCGTTTGCGCTGTCGGCGGAGACCAGCCGCTCCTCGACCGCCTTGACGACATCGGCGTACCGGAGCGGGTCGAGCCAGAAGTGCGGGTCGAGAGCGTCCTCGGTGTGCGCGGCCGGCTCGACCTCACCGGGCTGGTGCTCCTCGAAATCGGCGCCGGTCGCTTCCAGCTTGGCGGCCGGGGCGACGTCGAAACCGGCGTCCTTGGCGTTCTGCTCGACGGCCTCGTCGACGGCCGGCTGCAGACCCTTCTCGTACACGACGACCTTCGCGGTGGCGACGTGGCCGACCTGCTTCGGGGTCAGTTCGAGATCGTGCGGCTCGACTCCCGGTGCGGTCAGGGTGGTCACCTTGACCGCGTCGCCACCCACTGTGCGAGCGATGAACTCGAGCGGGTAGAACGACGTCACGACGTCGAGTTTCCCGTCGCCGGAGTTGTCGGCGGCCGAGCCGCCGCACCCGGCCAGGGTGATGGCAGCCAGGGCGGTGATGCCGGCGACGACGGCACGATGAGAAGATCTCATGACAATCATTTTCAGTTTATTGGAAGTCATTGTCAAAACAGGGAGTTCACCGATGGCCAGCCGTACTGTCGGGCGCAGGCGCGCCGACCACCGGAGCAACCGCAAACGCAAGCTGAACATTCCGGGCGGCCACGGGCACGGACACAGTCATGGGCACAGTCATGGGCACGGTCACGGCCACGGCGATCACGTGGTCGACACCTCGGTGGTGAATTCGGACGCGATCGTCGCCCGCCGGGTCCGGATCGTCGTCGCCGCGATCCTGATCCCGCTGATCACGGCGGCCGTGGTCGCGATGATCGTGATGTGGCCGGGCGGCGGTGTGAAGGTCACGTCGTACCAGACCGACACGGCTCGTGGTCAGGTGACGGGGCTCAAGGCGTGCACGGATCCGAAGGACAAGTGCGAAGAGGCGGCGGTCAAGCTGGCCAGCGGCCCGGACAAGGGGAAGGTCGCGGCCGTCCAGGTGCCGACCGGCGATCAGGTCCCGATCCCGGTCAAGGTCGGCCAGACGGTCATGCTCGGCGTCCAGACCAGCGCGACGACCCTCAACGACCGGTACCAGTACGTCGACCACGACCGGACGAAGCCGTTGTTGCTGCTGGCCGCGATCTTCGCGGTTGCGGTGGTGGCGCTGTCGCGGTGGCGTGGATTCGCGGCGTTGATCGCGCTCGCGGTGACTGCGGTGATGCTGACCCAGTTCATCCTGCCCGCGATCCTCAAGGGCTCGAATCCGTTGGTGGTCGCGGTGGTCGGCGGTGCCGTGATCATGGCGATAGCGCTGTTCCTCACGCACGGGATCAATGCGGAGAGTTCGATCGCGCTGTCGGGAACGATCGCGGCGCTGGGGCTGACGGTGTTCCTCGGGTGGTTCTTCACCAAGCTCTGCCAGTTGAGCGGCCTCGCCTCGGACGGGGCCTCGGCGGCGAAACAGTTCGCGCCGGACATCAACCTCACCGGGCTGCTCGTGGCCGGGATGGTGATCGGCGCCTTGGGGGTGCTCGACGACGTCACGGTCACGCAGGCGGCAGCGGTCTGGGAGCTGTCCGCCGCGAACCCGGCGGCGAACCGGCGTGAGCTCGTCGGCGCCGGCCTGCGGATCGGCCGCACCCACGTCGCCTCGGTGGTCAACACCCTCGTTCTCGCGTACGCCGGTGCCGCCATGCCCATCCTGATCACGTTCGCGATCCAGGGCTTGCCCGGCCGGTATGTACTGTCCACCGAACTGGTCGCGATGGAGGTCGTCCGCGGCCTGGTCGGCAGCCTCGGCATCATCGCGGCCGTCCCGCTCACCACCGCCCTGGCCGCGATGGCGGTCGCCGACCGCTCCCGCGAGCTGGTCAGCGCCGAACCGGAACACATTCACGCCACCAACTGAAAATCAGCCCTTCCACCCACGCTCATCGGCTCCTAGAGTGCAGATAGGTCACAGAGAGTCCGCCCACGATTACCTTCTGTGGCTCACGGGGTTGAGGAGAGCTGATGAGGTTCCGTCATCGGGACGGCTCGACCGTCCGCCTGGGATACAGCACGACCGTTCATCCCGCCGACGACCTGGACGGGGTGATCGCCGGCCTCGACGGCTGCGCGGCGCTGGTCCGGGAGGAATTGGATGTGCCGGTGCTCGACATCGGCCTGTGGTTCGCGAGCTCGCTGGCCGATCGGCTGGCGAACTCGCCGACCGCCCTGAACAAGCTGCGCCGGTCGCTGACGCGGAACCAGCTGGAAGTCGTCACGCTGAACGGCATTCCGCACGACCACTTCACCGACGAGGTGGTCGGCACCAAGCTGTTCTGCCCGGACTGGACCGAGCCCGAGCGACTCCGATACACGGTCGATCTGATCGACGTACTGGCCGAGTTGCTCCCGGCGGACGCGTCGTACGGCTCGGTCTCGACGTTGTCGCTCGCCTGGCGGGTGCCGTGGTCGAAGGCGCGCAACAAGGCGGCTCGCGAGGCGTTCGACCGGGTCGAGCAGCATCTCGCCCGGACCGAGAGCCGCACCGGCCGGCGGATCCGCCTCGCGGTCGAACCCGAACCGGGTGCCGTACTCGAGATGATCGGCCAGGCCGCCGGCTGGCTCAGCCGCTACGCGAGCCCGTACGCCGGTTCGTCCCGGATCGGACTGGGATTCGATGCGTGTCATCTGGCGGTGCAGTTCGAGGAGCCGGCGGACGCGTTCGAGACGTTGTGGCGGGCCGGCGTCGACGTGGTGAAGGCCCAGCTGTCGGTGGCTCCGACTCTGGTCGACCCAGGCGATCTGGCCGGTCGCTACGCACTCAATCTGCTCGGGACTCCGAAGTACCTGCGGCAGGTCCGCGAGTGGGGTGGGCCAGGCGTCGACGATGTCGCGCAGGCGTACCAGCTGTCCGGTCACTCGGCCTGGCGCATGCACGCCCATCTGCCCGCCCACACCGCGCCACCGGTCCCGCTCTCGGCGACGACGCTGGGCTTGGAGGACTGCCTGAACAGGCTGGTCGGCGGCGGGCATCCGCTCACGCATCACCTGGAGTCGGAGGTCTATTCCTGGCCGCGCGTGCCTAGGACCAAGCAGCAACTGGCCAAGCGGATCGCCAAGGAACTGGGCTGGATCCGCGACCGCCTGACCGCCCTAGGGCTGCAGGAGGTGCACTGAGTCAGCTGCTGGCGATGCGGGAGACGGCGAAGAGCAGGATCACCAGGATCGAGAAGATCCGGAGCAGGCGGGGGCCGGTGGAAACGACCGGCCAGGAGAGGAAGCCGAGCCAGGACAGCAGGAGTGCGAGCAGGATCAGGGCCGGGACGGCCGCCGGAACGGGAGCGAAGACTCCGATCAGCGCGAGGACGAGCGTGATCCCGGGCAGGGTGAGCTTGGGCATCCCGTGCAGCCTGGCCACGTACGGGTAACTGATCTTCGTGATCCGCTGCCGGAGCGGACTCACCGGCTGACTGCTGGAGGAGCTCATTGCCCCATTGTTCCAGGCCGGGGCTACGGTGAGAATTTCTGCCGGTGACCTGTCGGATCGGGGCCGCCGCGTTCGTTGCTGGGGTGAAGGTGGCCGGCGGTGGCTGCCAGGACAAGGAGAGTAGAGATGTCGCGGTACTTGATTTCGTTCGGGAACGGTTCGATGGACCACATCCCGGAGGAAGACTTTCCCGCGGTGGTCGAGGCCTCCCACGCGGTGATCCAGGAGGCCAAGGACGCCGGTGCGTACGTCGTCGGCGGTGGGCTGATCTACGACGGCAACGACGTGGAGCACGCGGTCGTGGGGACCGACGGGACGATCACGGACGCCCCGTACGCGGACAGCAAGGGCCTCCTCGGTGGCGCGACGATCGTGAACGTGCCGACCCGGGACGAGGCGCTCAAGTGGGCCGCGAAGATCGCGGTCGCCTGCCGGTGCGCGCAGGACGTCCGCAAGTTCGGGGAGGACCCGGAGGCCTGATCGGGCCGGCCCACCCGGGCCTGTGGACAACGGCGTACCGGGTGGGCCTTAGGGTGGGCCGGGTGTTCGTGGTGATCAGGTTCCGGGTGGGGGAGCCAGAGCAGGCGGAGTTCGCCGTCCGCGCTCAGGCTGCCGTCGACGTACTGGCGCAGCAGAAGGGGTTCGTGTCGGCCCAGGTCGGGCGCAATCTCGACGACCCTGAGTTGCTGGCGCTGAACCTGGAGTGGGAGAACGTGGGCAGCTATCGTCGGGCCCTGTCGCCGTACGAGGTGAAGCTGACCGCCGTGCCGCTGCTGTCCCGGGCGATCGACGAACCCACCGCCTACGAGGACCTCGCCGAGTTCCTTCCGTAGCACGGATGCGACTTCGGCCACCCCGGACCGATAGCCTGGACCTTTCCGTATTGCAACTGTGCCCCGTTCTGGAGTTTAAAAGTGCCCGTGGAAACCGTCGATGCCGTCGTCAGCCTCAGTAAGCGGAGAGGCTTCGTGTACCCGTGCGGCGAGATCTACGGCGGAACCAAGTCGGCCTGGGACTACGGGCCGCTGGGCGTCGAGCTGAAGAACAACGTGCGGACCCAGTGGTGGCGCGCGATGGTGACGAGCCGCGACGACATCGTCGGCCTGGACTCCTCGGTGATCCTGCCGACCAAGGTCTGGGAGGCGTCCGGGCACCTGTCGGAGTTCGTCGACCCGCTGACCGAGTGTCAGTCCTGCCACAAGCGGTTCCGCGACGACCACCTGCGCGAGGACTACGCCCGCCGGAAGAACAAGGACGCCGACGAGGTCAAACTCGCCGAGATCGCCTGCCCGAACTGCGGTAACAAGGGCACGTTCACCGAGGCGCGGATGTTCAACGGCCTGCTCAAGACCTACCTCGGCCCGGTCGAGTCCGAGGAGGGCCTGCACTATCTGCGCCCGGAGACCGCGCAGGGCATCTTCATCAACTTCGCGAACGTGATGGGCACGGCCCGGAAGAAGCCGCCGTTCGGCATCGCCCAGATCGGCAAGAGCTTCCGCAACGAGATCACCCCCGGCAACTTCATCTTCCGGACCCGCGAGTTCGAGCAGATGGAGATGGAGTTCTTCGTCGTCCCCGGCTCGGACGAGGAGTGGCACGAGTACTGGCTGAAGGCGCGCTGGGACTGGTACACCGGCCTCGGGCTGAACCCGGAGAACATGCGGTTCTACGAGCACCCGCAGGAGAAGCTGAGCCACTACTCCAAGCGCACCGTCGACATCGAGTACAAGTTCAACTTCGGCGGCAAGGAGTTCGACGAGCTCGAGGGCATCGCGAACCGGACCGACTTCGACCTGTCCACGCACTCCAAGCACTCCGGCGCCGACCTGTCGTACTTCGACCAGGAGAAGGGTGAGCGCTGGACGCCGTACGTGATCGAGCCCGCGGCCGGGCTGACCCGCAACGTGCTCGCGTTCCTGCTCGACGCCTACACCGAGGACGAGGCGCCGAACGCCAAGGGCGGCGTGGACAAGCGGACGGTGCTGCGCTTCGACCCGCGGCTCGCGCCGGTCAAGGCCGCCGTACTGCCGTTGTCCCGCAACGCGGACCTGTCCCCGAAGGCGAAGGACCTGGCCGCCGAGCTGCGGAAGAACTGGAACGTCGACTTCGACGACGCCGGTGCGATCGGCCGCCGTTACCGCCGCCAGGACGAGATCGGTACGCCGTACTGCATCACCGTCGACTTCGACACCCTCGAGGACCAGGCGGTGACGATCCGGGAGCGCGACTCGATGAAGCAGGAGCGGGTCGCGCTGACCGAGGTCACCGGATACCTGGCCCAGCACCTGGTGGGTTGCTGACCATGCGGATGTCGAGGGATCGGTTGCGCTTCGGCCTGGCTGTCTTCGGCCTGTCCGCACTCGCGGTGTTCCTGCTGTCCGCGTGCTCGGACAGCAAGCCGGACGCGAGCAACACGCCCGCTCCGTCGACACCGGCTTCGAGCGGTCCGTCGAGTGCGCCGATCCCGACCGCTTCGTCGCCGTCGCTGACCCCGCTGCCGACCCCGTCGAAGCCGTGGCCGACGCCGAAGGTGACCGGCACCCCGGAGAACGACGCGCCGCTGGCCGAGCGGATCCGGTTCGCGATCGCCAAGCAGGCCCAGATCGCGGCCGGCCGCGCCGCGGCCACGACGGTCAAGTGCCCGGGCATCGAGACCGCCGAGACGCCTGGCAAGCACGACCTCACCTGCACAGTCACGTACGCCGGGAAGTCCTACAGCGGCTCGTTGACGGTCGACGCGAAGCAGTACACCGCGTCGTACAAGTTCACTTCCGAGTCGGTCGCGATCGTGAAGCCGAAGGTGGTCGACGCGGTGCTGCGGACCGTGACCGACGCGGCCAAGGTGACCTGCACGATGGATGATGTTGCCGTGGTCAAGCATTCCGGTGCGCCGATCGCGTGCGACGTGACGACGACGGCGAACGCCGTACAGCCTTACAAAGCACAGGTTTCCGGCAACGGCCAGGTGCTGGTGGCGAAGGCTTAACGATGTTGAAGCTGGGCAACCTCACGATCGACACGCCCGTGGTGCTGGCGCCGATGGCCGGCATCACGAATGCGGCGTACCGGCGGCTCTGTGCCGAGCAGGGTGCCGGGCTGTACGTGTGCGAGATGATCACCTCGCGCGGGATCGTCGAGGGTGACCAGAAGTCGCTCGACATGCTCACGTTCGACGAGCGTGAGACGGTCCGCTCGGTGCAGTTGTACGGCGTCGACCCCACGTACATCGGTCGCGCGGTGCAGATCCTCTGCGATCAGTACGGCGTCGCTCACATCGACCTGAACTTCGGCTGCCCGGTCCCGAAGGTGACCCGCAAGGGCGGCGGCGCCGCGCTGCCGTGGAAGCGCAACCTGCTCGGCGCGATCCTGCGCTCGGCGGTCCACGCCGCGACGCCGTACGGCGTACCCGTCACGATGAAGACCCGGATCGGGATCGACGCCGACCACCAGACCTACCTGGACGCCGGCCGGATCGCGGCGGACTCGGGTGCCGCGGCGATCGGGCTGCACGGACGAACGGCGGCCCAGGCGTACTCGGGTCAGGCGAACTGGTCGGCGATCGCCGAACTGGTCGACCACGTGAGTATCCCGGTGCTCGGCAACGGCGACATCTGGGAAGCCGGGGATGCGCTGCGGATGGTCGCCGAGACCGGATGCGCCGGGGTGATCGTCGGGCGCGGGTGCCTCGGCCGGCCGTGGTTGTTCCGCGACCTCGCCGTCGCGTTCGCCGGTGGTGAGGCGCTGAATCTGCCGACGCTGGGCGAGGTCACCACGGTGATGCGGCGTCACGGCGAACTGCTGGCCGACCTGATGGGGGAGCAGCGCGGCCTTCGCGACTTCCGCAAGCACGTGCCCTGGTACCTGAAGGGATTCCCGGCCGGCGGTGAACTCCGCGCCGCCCTGGGAATGGTGGAATCCCTGACCCAGCTGGACGAACTGCTGAGCCAGCTGGACCCGACCATCCCCTTCCCGGCCGCCGAACTGGGCGCCCCCCGAGGCCGCCAAGGCAGCCCCCGGGACCACATCGTCCTGCCCCACGGCTGGCTGGACGACACCGACGGCCTGACCACCGACCTCTCCGAAGCCGAAATAGGCGTCTCCGGCGGCTGAACCGTTCAGCTCATGCCGGCCTTTTGGTGGTCGGGCTCAATTACTGCGACGACGCGTTCCTGCCCTCGCGGGTACGGCTGGCCGACGTACTTCATCGCGAGCTGGTCGACGATCTCCCAGGCCGCATCCCCTTCGATCCACTCGACAACCCGCCCACGCACCACCACGGGCTCGTAGGGATTGCCGACGGGCGCGATGGACAGCGCGAGGCGCGGGTCGCGCCGCAGGTTGCGCGCCTTGCGCATGCCCGGGCCGGTGAAGAAGACGATCTGCTCGCCACGGGCGCCCACGTAGACCGGGGTGCTGTGGGGCGAGCCGTCCGGCAGAACGGTGGCGAGGTGTGCGAACGAGGCGGTCTCGAGGACCTCGCGGATGGCGGGATCAAGCATGGTGTGCTCCTTCAGCGGGCGTTGTCGGTGCGCCAGGAGATGTAGTCGGCGACTGCTTTGGCAGGGTCGAAGTCTGGGGTGAAGCCGGTGTCCTCGGTGAGGCGGGTGATGTCCAGGTACGGGTCCTCGCCGGGGCCAGACTGGCGGCCGGGGAGGAGGTCGAGGTCGAGGCCGGGGATGTTCGCCTGCACGGCCTCAACGAGCTCGCGGTTGGTTGCCGGGCGGCCGCTGGAGACGTTGTAGATGCGGTGGCGCAGAGTCTCGGTGGTGGTGAGGAGGGCGATCGCACGTCCTGAGTCGGGTGCGTAGCAGAAGTCGCCGCCGTCGTCGGCGTACAGAGGTGGTGGCTTGTCGCCGCGGAGGATGGCGCTGACGTACGGCGGCATCGGATTGAACGGTGATTCCGGGTCCATCAGCGGTCCCCAGGTGCTGCCGATCCGGAGCAGGATCGGCTGGATGCCGGTGTCCTGGAGACTGTGTACGGTCAGTGGCTCGACGGCCTTCTTGAACGCGATGATGAGCAGCGGCAGATCCGCGTCCGGCAGCGCGAGCCCTTCGTGCCAAGGGATTTCGGGCCGGCCGATGTAGTTGCCGATGCTGCTGGCGACCGCGAACCGGCGGACACCCCAGGCGCGCGCGGCGTCCAACGCGTTGAGCAGACCGGTCAGGTCGGTCCGGAAGTACGCGACCGGGTCGTCGCCGGGGATGCTGCCGGCCAGATGGACGATGTCGGTGATCGCATAACGCTTGCCCAGGGCAAGGAACTCGTCCCGGTCGGTGACATCGAGAGTCTCCACCGCGACCTTGCCCGCCAGGAACGAGGGCACGTCGGTACGGCGATGTCCCGTGATCACCACCTCGTGGCCGAGGTCGACGAGTGCGCGAGCGGTGTGGGCGCCGATCATGCCGAGCCCACCGGTGACGAGGATCATCGGACCACCTCGTAGTGCAGGTGTGTCACGCCGGGCGCCGGTACGACGTTCAGCAGCCGGAGGTTCACGTGCTTCGGCAACTCCTGGAAGAAGCTGCGGCCGCTGCCGAGCAGGATCGGTACCTGGTGCAGGATCACCTCGTCGACGAGGCCCGCGGCCAGCCCGGACGTCAGCGCGCCGCCGCCCATCAGGGCCACGGACTTGTCACCCGCGACCTTGCGGGCCGCCTCGACCGCGTCCTCGATGCCGGTGGTGATGACGGTCTGCCGCTCGTCCTTCAGGTCCGGTATCGGACGGTGAGTGAGCACGAACAGCGGCGCGGTCGGATGTGGCGCCCCGCCGTTGATCCAGCCGGAATCGTCGTACGTGTTGCGTCCGGCCACGGTGGCGCCGATGCGGGCGGCCTCCGCGTCGAAGACGGCGAGGCTCGGCTCGCTCAGCCGGAAACCGTCGAACACCTGGCTCGGCCGGTCCCCGTCGAAGTACCAGTCGAACAGCATCGACGCGTCGCCGAGGCCGCGCCCTTCGCCGGGGTCGCGGCCGGTGATGTAGCCGTCGACCGAGACGGAATGGGCGCCGATCACCTTGCTCATAGCAGTTCCTCGCTCTCAACCAGGTAGGTCACCCGGTTGAGATTAGGAGCCGGCCCGGTGCCTGGTCTTGAACGAATCGTGCAGGCGTCGAACGGCTCGCAAGGAACGGCAGGTACGACGCCGAGTGGTCATGACCGCAGGAACACCGGTCGAGATCACCGCCGAGCAGTTGGCTGGGAGTGACGCCGGTCAGGCGAAGGCATTCCCGGCTGAGATGGGCCTGATCGGCGTACCCCGCATCGATCGCCAGCCCCGCGACACCGTCGGCGCCACGACGTCCCGAAGCCGGCGCACCCGCTTGGGCGAGCGCGAGAAATCCCTGAAACCTCAGTGTCCGCTGGAGAACCTTGGGGGTCACCCCCACCGCTTGCAGGCAGCGGCGACGCAACTGGCTCTGCGAGAGCGCCAAATGGTTGGCCAATGCATCGATGTTGAGCGGCTGCCAGGGCATCAACGCATGCACGGCCGCGCCGACGAGGGAATCCACCGTGCTCGTACGACGAAACTCCTGGACGAGATGGGACTGCAAGAACACCAGCGCCCGTTCGGGTGTCGCGGCCTTGGCCATCGTGTCGACCAGGCGGTCCTCGAGACTTCCCCACAGCTCCACGAGGCCGATCCGCTGATCCACCAGATCGTCGAGCACGGTCGGAAGTGGCGGCGCAGTCCCTGGATGGAACCGCACGCCCACGATGGTCGTGCGCGCCGGGATCACCTCGACCGCCGGACCGGTCAGCGGCCCGACCAGCTGCGGACGACCACCGATCGGGAAGTGGATCTCGACCCCGCCCGTCGGCAGATGCCTTTGGACGTACGCCGTTTCGCCGGTCCGCTGGATCCATACGGTCCGCACCACGCGTGCCAGTTCCGGCAGCGGTGGGGCTTCGACGTACGACTCCATGCCGGCCATCCTGACAGCGAACCGGCCGACCGGGCAGCCGTCAAGATCCGGCGGTCGCTCTGTGTTTCCGGCGAATTTCTTTGCGTTGATCCCTTGACCTGAGCACCCGAGTGGAGAGAGTTTGGTCGGCATCGGATTTACGAGTCACTTCCGAACATGGTTCGTAAAGGTGGTGCTGTGTGGCGCTCGTCATCGGGGTCGTGACCCACTCGACGCACGGGGTGCTGTTCCGCGAGGCGGCCAGCACGCTCGGCGGCGTCGACCTGGAGTGGGTCAGCTACGACCACGAGGACGAGATCCGCGACAGGGTGGCCGAGTTCCTCGGCAGCACCCGCGTCGACGGATTCCTCGCCGGCCCGGTCCCGTACACGGCCAGCCGCGAACTCCTGCCGCCTGGTTTGCCGGTCGGCGTGATCCGGTCGTCGGCGCTCGACCTGACCCTGGCGCTGTACCGCGCCCAGGAGCAGGGCTGGGGTCGCACTCCGGTCAGCATCGACACCTTCCCGGCCGAGGCCGTCGAAGCGGTTGCGACCGCGCTCGAGCTCGACCAGGACGAGATCGCCTGCTTGCCCTACGCACCGACCCAGTCTGTCGAGGAGATCGTCGAGTTCCATCGCGACGCGTTCCACCGGTTCGGCGGGCGCAGCTACGTGATCAGCGTGCGTGCCGCCGTCCGTGAACTGCTCAACGGCGAGATCACGATCATGAGCGGTATGCCGGTCCCGGCCACGATCCGGACCGAGTTGCACGAGCTCGCGCTGCGGATCGAGTCGGAGCGCGCCAGTGCACAACGGTTCGCGGCCGGTGTCTTCCTCATCTCGCAGTCCGCCGATGAGGAGCGGGCCCGGATCGGCCTGATGAATCTGTTGCTCAACACCCCCGAATTCGCCGGTGCCTGGATCGAGAACCGTGGCCGGCGTGGCGTCGTCGTCTTCGCCCACAAGGCCCTGTTCGAGCGCATCACCCGCAACTGGGTCGCCGTACCGGCTCTGGCCGAGGCGGCAGCGGCGCTCGGCGTGCATGTGTCGGCCGGTTTCGGTGTCGGAGTGTCCGCCCGTAGTTGTGTGCTCCTCGCGGAGCAAGCGGCCGGGCGGGCGGAGCTGGCGAGTGAACCGTGCGCGTACCTGTTCGAGGACAGCGGCGTGATCATCGGCCCGATGGGACCGGCCGGTGAGGCGCTGCGGTACTCCTACCGCGAACACGGCGAGGACATCGAGCAACTCGCGAAACACGTCGGTCTCAGCGCCGTGACAGTCTCCCGGCTGGCGGCGCTGGACCACGAACTGGAAGGCCGTTCGCTCTCGCCTGGAGAGCTCGCCGGCCATCTCGGCATCACGGATCAGAGCGGACGCCGGCTGATCCGCACCCTCGACGCAGGCGGCCTGGTGAGCGTCGAGGGGACCGCACAGCACCATCCCAAAGGACGCCCCACGCGTCTTTATCGACTGCGCATCGCCCAAGCGTTGGAGAAACCACCATGGAGCTCACCCGCCGCCAGATCCTGAAGTACGCCGGTCTCGGTCTGACCGTCCCGGCCGTATCACCGCTGCTGTCCGCCTGTTCGAACGACGCCAAGTCCGGAGGCTCCGGCGACGGCAGCGTCAAGTTCGAAGGATGGGACTACGAGGCCGCACTGGTCCAGCAGAACGTCGACCGCTTCAGCAAGGCCAACAACATCAGGGTCGACTACACCCCGATCACCAGCGCGCAGTACGTGCAGAAGGTTGTTGCCGAGTTCACCGGTGGCGGTGGCCCGGACGCCCTCTACGTGTACGACGATTCCCTCGCGGCCTGGGTCGAGGGCGAGTACCTGCAACCACTCGACGGCATGCCCGGGGTCGACGAGGTGTACGCCGGGATCTATCCGGGCAACGCGGAAGCGATGACGTACCAGGGCAAGCGGTACGGCCTGCCGTACTACACCGACTCGAACTGCCTGATCTACAACGCCGAGATTCTCGCCAAGGCCGGATTCACCAAGCCACCGGCGAGCCTGGAGGAGTTGGAGGCGCAGGCGGTCAAGATCAAGAGCGCCGGTCTGCTGGAGTATCCGATCGGTCTGCCCGCCCAGCTGTCCGACACGTGGTGGGCCTGGGTGTGGGCGCTCGTCTTCGGTAGTGGCGGCAACATGTTCGACGATCAGCAGGCGCCGATCATGAACACCAGCGACACCGTCGTGAAGGACGTCCTCACCTGGATGCAGAACGCGGCGAACAAGTCGAAGGTGCTCGACCCGGCCTCACTGCAGTTGCTGCCGGTCCCGACCGACAACGCGATGAAAGCCGGCCGGTACGCCTACACGATCGGCGCCCGGTACGCGCTGCGCGACTACAACGACCCGGCCAAGTCCAAGACCGCCGGCAAGATGAAGATGGCGCTGATGCCTAGCCTGGACGGCAAGGAGCACGGGACCGTCAGCAACACCCGGCTCTACGGCCTGGCGAAGGACACCGAGGTCAAGGACGACGCGTTCAAGCTGCTCACGTATCTCGGTGGGCTGGGTGAGGACAAGAAGCCGTACACGGCGAAGTTCTGGTTCGAGCAGCGCGGACTCGGGTTCGCCTACAAGTCGATGGCGACCGACCCCGAGGTGACCGCGACGCTGAAGAAGTTCGCCGACCCGGCGATCTACGCGCACCTGGCCGAGATCGCCAAGCCGCGCAACGTGCTGGGTGTGGCCTGGTACACCGAGTTCGAGACCGAGATGCACAAGGTCGTCCAGGGTGTGATCAGCAACCAGACGCAGCCGTCCGCGGCGGTCGCCTCGCTGGCCCAGACCGCGGAGACGCTCAAGAAGAAGTACAACTGAGGATGAGTGTCCTCGCCGAACGACGGCCGCTGGGCGACAACGCCAAGGCCTGGGCGCTGAACGCCCCGGCCATCGTGGTGATCGCCCTGCTGGTCGCGTATCCGATCGGGTACTCCTTCTACGTCAGCCTGCAGAAGAACAATCTGAAGCGACCGCGGGCCAAGCGTTTCATCGGCTTCGACAACTACACGTCCCTGCTGTCGGACCATGCGTTCCTCTCGGCGCTCCGGGTCTCCGCGCTGTTCGTCGTGGTGGTGCTCGGGCTGACCGTCGTACTCGCGCTGATCCTGGCGCTGGTCCTGAATGAGCGGTTCCGGGGTCGCGGTCTGCTGCTCAGCCTGGCTTTGTTGCCATGGGCAATGCCCGGGGTGGTGAACGGGCTGATGTGGCGGACGATCTTCGACGCGAAGACCGGTGCGCTGAACGGCCTGCTGACCCAGCTCGGATGGATCGACCATTACCACGCCTGGCTGACGTCCGGCACCGGCGCGTTCCTGTTCACCGCGCTGGCGCAGGTGTGGAACACGTTGCCGTTCTCGGTCATCATTCTGCTCGCCGGATTGTCGACAATCCCCTCAGAGTTGTACGACGCTGCCACGGTCGACCGGGCCGGTGCCTGGCGGCGCTTCACGCAGGTCACTGTGCCGTGGTTGCTGCATCCACTCCTGATCGTGCTGATCCTCGAGACGATGAACGCCTTCCGCGCCTTCGACACGATCTACGTCCTGACCGGCGGCGGGCCCGGTGACGCGACCACCACGATCGCCCTCCTCGACGTCCAGACCGTCCTCACCTTCACCGACTTCGGCCTGGGCAGCGCCTACGCCTGGGTGATCACCGCGATCACCCTCCTCATCTCGGTCGGCTACATCGGGCTGCTCTACCGGAAGGGGAATTTCGAGGTATGAGCACTGTCGTGAAAGTGCCGCTGCGCTATCGGATTCCGTGGAAGAAGATCGTGCTGTACGTGCTGGCTGTCGCCTTCGCGCTGTATCTGGTGCTGCCGTTCTACTGGATCGTGGCGATGAGCTTCATGCATGAGGTGGATGCGATCTCGGTGCCGCCGCACTGGATTCCGACCCATCCGACCTTGGAGAACTATCTCGGCTTCATTCATCCTTCGGCGGCGCAGCAACTGGTCGGGGGCCGGGCGATCGACGAGACGCCGTACTCGTTGCGGAACAGTCTGATCGTGGCGACCGCGACCGCTGTGCTGAACCTGGCGCTGGCGACGTTCGCGGCGTACTCGTTCTCGCGGTTGAAGTTCCGGGGGAGTCAGGTGTTGCTGGTGCTCTACCTGCTCACGCGGATGGTGCCGGGGATCGCGATCATCATCCCGTTCTACCTGCTGATGCGGACGTTCGGGCTGCTGGACACCTATCTGGCGCTGATCCTGTCGTACACGACGTTCGCGTTGCCGATCACGATCTGGATCCTGAAGGACTTCTTCCGCTCGGTGCCGCGTGAGTTGGAGGAGGCCGCCCGGGTCGATCGGTGTGGCTGGTTCCGGACCATGTGGACGGTGTTCCTGCCGGTTGCGGCGCCGGGGCTGGTCGCGGCTGCGGTGTTCGCGTTCATGACCGCGTGGAACGAGTTCATGTTCGCGCTGTTCCTGACCAGCACCAAGGCAGCGAAGACGATCCCGGTGGTGGCGGCGAACTTCGCCACCGACTTCAACACCCAGTTCACCGTGATGGCCGCGGCCGGTGTGCTCGCGGTTGTCCCACCCCTGGTACTGGCCCTGCTCTTCCAGCGCAAGCTGGTCCAGGGCATGGCCGCCGGATCTGTGAAGGGCTGACAGATGGCAGAGGTACGGCTCGAAGGCGTGACCAAGTCGTTCGGCGGTAAGACCGCGGTGAACGACCTCAACCTGACCGTCGAGGACCAGGAGTTCCTCACACTGGTCGGACCGTCTGGTTGTGGAAAGTCGACAACCCTACGGATGATCTGCGGCCTGGAACGCGCGAGCGAGGGCAACATCTACTTCGACGGCAAGCCGGTGAGCTGGCTGCCGGCCAACAAGCGCGACGTGGCGATGGTGTTCCAGAGCTATGCGCTCTACCCGCACAAGACGGTCCGGCAGAACATCGGCTTCGCGCTGAAGATGATGCGGGTGCCGAAGGCAACGATCGCCGAGCAGGTGTTGCAGGCGGCACGGACGCTGGACATCGAGGATCTGCTGGATCGCAAGCCACGTGAGCTTTCTGGTGGCCAGCGGCAACGAGTCGCGCTCGGCCGGGCGATCGTCCGCGACGCCGGCGCGTATCTGCTCGACGAACCGCTGTCGAACCTGGATGCACAGCTCCGGGTGCTGATGCGCGCGGAGATCAAGCGGCTGCATGTCGACGTCGCCCGTACGTTCATCTACGTCACCCATGACCAGGTCGAGGCGATGACGATGTCGGACCGGATCGCGGTGATGCGTGACGGCATCATCCAGCAGTGCGCGACGCCGGAGGAGATCTACGAACGCCCGGCCAACCGGTTCGTCGCGTCGTTCATGGGCTCACCGCCGATGAACTTCGTCACCGGCTCGTTGGCTGACGTCGATGGTGTGCGGACGTTCCGCTCGCCTGCGCTCACTCAAACCGTCGACCTGCCTGCCGGGCCGGACGACCCGGCGGTGGTGCTGGGAGTGCGGCCCGAGGACGTCACCCTCTCCAGCACCCCAGTCGTAGGCCATCATCCGGGGAAGGTCTTCGTTGCCGAACCACTTGGGCCTGACGTCCTCGTCACCGTGCGGATCGAAGGCGAACTGATCAAGGCCCGCGTCCCGACACCGTTCCGGCTGGGCCACGACAGCACGGTGTTCGTCGGCTTCAACCCCAGCCGTCTGCATCTGTTCAACGCCTCCGACGGCACCGCAATCCACGCTCCGAACCGAGAGGAACGCTCTTGAGAGACCCCGAGAACGCGACCGTCGAGGTCGAGCTACCGGACGACTTCGACGACTTCTGGGCGGCCGGCCTGGCGGACTGTGCGTCGTACCCGCTGGATCCGGTCCTGACCGAGATGCCGTCGCTCTCCACAGACAAAGTGATTGTCTACGATCTGCGCTACACGAGTTACGGCGGTCTGCGGATCGCCGGCTGGTACACGGTCCCGCGCGGCCTGTCCGCGCCGTACCCGGCTCTCGTCACGATCCCCGGGTACATCTCGGAGCCGACGATCCCGAAGGAGTGGTCCGAGCTCGGGTACGCCGCTCTCGCGGTGGCGCCACGCGGGAAGCTCCGGTCGAACACCGTCTTCAATCCGGGCTACCCGGGGTTGTTGACGCACAACATCGTGGACCCGAACACCTACGGGTATCGCGGGTTCTACCTCGACGTCGTGCGGGCGGTTGAGGTATTGCTCGATCGTCCTGAAGTCGACAATCAGCGGATCGGACTGCAGGGATCGAGTCAGGGCGGCGGGCTCGGCATCAGTACGGCGGCGATGATGCCCGACGTGATCCGGTGCGTGGCCGCGGGAGCGCCGTATCTGTGCGGGATCATGACCGCGCCGACGCTGACGCGGTCGTATCCGTACGAGGAGATCAACGAGTACCTGCGATTGCACCCGAAGGATGTCGACCGGGTGCGGGAGACGGTCGCGTACTACGACGGGCTGAACTTCGCGCCGAAGGTGCAGGCGCCGACGCTGTTGTACCTCGGGCTCGAGGACGACGTGTGCCCGCCGGAGACCGGGTTCGCGCTGGAGCGCGTGCTGACCTGCGAGACCACGTTGCACACGTACCCGCACTGCGCGCACCACGCCGGCCTGCCTGGCGTGATGCGGATCGTGGAGGACTTCCTTGCCAAACACCTCACCCCTGGACGGTGACCGATGAACTTCGACAGCTACTGGGCCGCGGTCGACGAGGAACTGGCCGCGATTCCGGGCCGGCCGGTGCTCGACCTGGTGCCGCAACGAGCCACCGACGAGGCGACCAGCTACACCGTGCGCCTGACCAGCACCGGGCCGTACCGCGTCTTCGGTCACCTCAGCATTCCGACCGGCGACGGCCCGTTCCCGGCATTGCTCCAGACACCGCGCTACGGCAGCGTCAACCACGTCCCACACCCGAACGACCGAAGCCGGTACGTCGTGCTGGGTCTGATGCATCGTGGTCAGCGGCTGGCCGACGAGGGGTTCTCCGCGGCGTACCCGGGATTGTTGACAATGGACATCGACGATCCGGCGTCGTACATCTATCGCGGGATCGCGGCCGACTGCTTGCGCGGCGCGGAGTTCCTGATGGGGCTCGCGGAGGTGGATCGTGCGCGGGTCGCGGTGACCGGGGACGATCTGGCGGTACTGACGGCTGCGCGGCGGCCTGGGTTCAGTGCGGTCCGGGTGACGGAGTTGCTGTTCTACCGGGCGATGGAGGCTCGGTTGCGGTCGAGTCATTACCCGTTGGAGGAGCTCAACGATTACCTGCGGGCCGGCTCGTCGGCGGAGATTGTCGACAAGACGATTGCCTACTTCGATCCAGCCCGGCATGCGCCGGCGGTGGCCGGGCGGACGTTGCTCGCGGTGGACGATCCCGACTGGTGTGCGCCGCTGACCGGGGCGTTTCCGGCGGCGAGCGTGTATCAGCTGACGCATCTGGACGGGACGGATAACGACTTCCTGGATGCCTGGCTGGCCGAGCTCTCCGGCGTCCGCCCGATGTCGAGGTACCTGGCATGACGAAGAGGTTCTCGGGATGGATCGGGTTGCGGGTATGAGGATGGGGTTCCTGGCATGACGAATCCGTTTGGGGTGCGGCCGGTGATCAATGCGTCGGCCACGCTCACCGTGCTCGGCGGATCGTTGATGGCGCCGCCGGCCGTCAAGGCGATGGTCGACGCGGCGGCTCACTTCGTTGACATGCACGAGCTGCACGACCGCGTGAGTGAGCGGCTTGCTGCTCTTACTCGCAACGAGGCGGCGTACGTGACCTCGGGCGCGGCTGCGGCGATCACGTTGACGGTTGCCGCGTGCATCACGGCTGAGGCGCAGGCGTTCCCGATCGACGCTGAGGTCGTCATGTTCGCCAGCCAGCGCAACGGCTATGACTACTCGGCTCGCATCACTGGCGCGCGGATCGTCGAGATCGGGCCTTCGGCTGACGAGCTCCGGGACGCGTTGGCTCGTCGGCCCGCTTGCGTCCTGTGGTTCGCCAACTCGAACTACGCGGTCGGCGCGTTGCCGATCGAGGACGTGGTCCGGATCGCTCGCGAAGCCGGTGCCGAGGTGCCGGTGATTGTCGACGCCGCGGCACAGATTCCGCCGGTGGCCTCGTTGTGGCACTACACCACGGAGGTTGGCGCGGATGCGGTGATCTTCAGCGGGGGTAAGGGGCTGCGGGGTCCGCAGGCGAGTGGGTTGGTGCTGGGGACGCAGTGGATTGTCGACAGGTGCCGCGCGCATGCATCGCCGTACCAGGAGATCGGGCGCGGGATGAAGGTGGGGAAGGAGGAACTGCTCGCCCTCCTCGCCGCGGTCGAGTGGTCGCTCGAGCAGGACGAGGAGGCGGTGATCGCCGGGTACGAGCAGATTGTCGACCGGTGGATTGTCGGATTGCAGAACTTGCCGGGAGTGGTCGTCGAGCGGCGGTATCCGAGTGAGGCGGGCCAACCGCACGGGCGCGCCATCGTCCGATTGTTGACAACCTGCGTGTGGACACGCGACGAGTTGGTACGGGCGTTGTGGGAGGGCGACCCGCGGATCGCGGTCGGTGACTTCAGAGTCGGCGACGACGAGATCGCGCTCAACCCGCAGACGCTGGAGCCGGGGGAGGACCTGGTGGTTCTCGAGGCCCTGGTCCGCCTTCTAGGCCGGTCCGATGATCCCGCGCCTACTGCACTCGGCACGGCCTAAGCTCTGGGAATGGCGAGCAAGCCGGATGAGACCCGCGACGGGGTAGACCTGACCAACCTGGATCAGCCGCTGTTCGACGGCGCTGACGCGACGAAGCGGGACCTGGTCGACTACCTGGACGCTGTCCACGAGCGGATCCTGCTGGAGCTGCGGGACCGGCCGTTGTCGGTGATCCGGATCCGGCCGGGGCAGCCGAAGTTCATGCAGAAAAATGTTCCGAAGTACACACCGGACTGGGTGAAGACCGTGCCGGTGTGGGCGGAGGCGTCCAAGCGTGAGGTGTCGTACGCGTTGTGCGACGACCGGCGGACGTTGCTGTGGTTCGGGAACCAGCGGGCGGTGGAGTACCACCCGACGCTGGTGCGGGCCGATCGGTGGGATCACGTCACGCATCTGGTGCTGGACCTCGACCCGCCGGAGGGGGGCGACACATTCTCGAAGGCCGTGCAGGCGGCGTTCCTGGTTCGGGAGGCGTTGAGCGGCGCCGGGTTGGTTGGGGCGGTCAAGACGAGTGGCGCCAAGGGTGTGCATGTGTTCGTCCCGATCGACGAGTCGGTGTCGATCGAGGATGCGGCCGCCGCGACCCGGGCGATCGCGGCGCGGGCGGAGAAGATCGATCCGGCTGTTGCGACTACGGCGTACATCAAGGAGGACCGGCACGGAAAGGTTTTCGTCGACTCGACCCGGTCGGGTGGGGCGACGGTTGTCGCGGCCTACAGTCCGCGGGTGCGGCCTGGTACGCCGGTGTCGTTCCCGATCGGCTGGGACGACCTCGACCGGGTCACACCCCGCGACTTCACCGTCCGCAACGCCGTCGACCAGCTGGGCTCGGCCGACCGTTGGGCCGACCAACTTCCCTCGCCCCAATCCCTCCCCGGAGACCTCCTCGAGGAAGGCCGAGCCATCCCGATCGCCCGCGTCATAGCCATGCACGAAGGCAAACGCCGCAAACGAGCCCGAGAAGCCGCCGAAAACCCCAAGACTTCTGAGTAGGTTGCCGGAGGTTGCTGTGGTCGGCGATGCGGCCGACCCTGCAGTCGGTGGTTGTTCGCCGCTCCGTCCGGAGTTGTGTATCCAGCCGATCTCCGGTGGTGGTGGCGTGGGGCTGGGGTCGCCTTGGCGTGCGGTGGTTGGCGTTGGCCAAGGCTCGGGGTGGTGCTGGTACGAGCCCGTGGGTTAGGGCTCGGGGGTTGGGGTTTGGTCTAGGGCTCGGCGGCGGATGGTGGGGGACGGGTGGTTGCGGAGGGCAATCAACTGTTGGCGCCAGGTGGCGGGCCAGCCGGCTCGGGGGGCTGCGGCTGTGATGAGGGCTTGGGCCAGGAGGCCCGAGGGAAGGTCTGGGGCTGCCACGAGTTCGGTGGTGGGGGCTAGGAGAGCGGCTGGGCTCCAGGCTGGCTCGGTGGTGGCTAGGCGGGTTTGGACGAGGTCGGCCGCGGTCAGTGCCGCTAGGGGGTCGTCGGCTACCGCCTGGCGGAGGGAGGTTAGCTCTGCGGCGAGGGATGACTGGTCGAGGGACGTGACCAGTAGCTGCAGGCGGTGGTGCAGGAAGTCTGGGGTGGTCAGCTCGGCGGCTACCTGCTTGAGGAGTTGGCGGGTCTCGGCCGAGCGGTTCGACAGCTGGGCGCAGAGTTGCGTGATGAGGTACGACAGCCGCTGGCGAGCAGGGTGGTCACGCGTGCCGGTCGCGTTGGGAAGCGCCGGATCCGCCTCGGAACGGATCAGCGAACGGACCGTGTCGACGAGCTCGTCCAAACCGTCGGCCGGATTCGTCGCGACTATGCCAACGAGGGAAACAACCGCACTGGGCCACAACCCAGTCCGGTTGAGATCAACCACGAAGTCCGCGCAAACACGCGACGCAGCCCGGTTGTGACGAGCCCACTGCCGCAACGCCGCCAGCGCATGCCGGAGTACGTCGGGCTCGCTCCGAGTCGTCACCGCGATCAACAGATCCGCATAGCGCGACCGGTACGCCGCAGGCATGTCGTACGCACGCCGCTCGGTCAACACCACCGCAGTAGCCGCCGAATCATGCACGGCCTGCTCCAACACGGCCCAAGCCGCCGGGGCATACAGCAGGTACTGCGACACCGTGCTAGCGATCGCAGCCCGCACATCCCGATGAGCCCCGGCCCAAGCCTCAGTCAGTACGGCGCCCGCGCCAGGTGCACGCAAGGACCCGAGCAGCCGCACCGCCTCCTTCCGAGACGTCACCTTCACGCGTTCACCAGTCAGCACCGGCTCCAGCAACCCGGGAAGCAGACTCGGCCGCACAAACCGAGCGGCCCGCGAAGCGGCGTACATAGCGACCCGAGCCCGATCATCACCCGCATGTGCCAGCAACACCGGCAGCACGAGATCAGGCCGATCACTCCAAGACAGTCCGGCGAGCGCAGCCTCCTGCATCAGTACGTCGTCACTCGCCAGGAACTGATCCAGCGCAGCCCCCGGCACGTGCCCGATCGCCGTCACCGCGAATCCGCGATACCACTCCGGCATCCGCTCATCCCGAGCCGCACCAACAAGCAGTTCGGCGTACCGGGCCTGCTGCCGAGGCAGCCACTGCCGCAGCGCGTAATCCGGCACCGCCCAGACCGCACCGTTGCGATCGAACCGCCGGATCCGATCGGCCGCGGCCAACACCGGATCGAGCAGATCGGTCCGGAACTCCGTCACAACCCGCCAGACCGGCTGCCACCGAGCCATCCGCACATCCCGCCGGATGATCCGCTCAGCCCGCTCACCCCGGGTGCGTGGCGCCTCCAACCAGTACCGGCAGGCCCGCTCGACGGTGTTCTCCTGGTTGGACCACACCGCCTGCTCGAGCACGTCCTGCAGGTGACCCAACGGCCAGGCCCGCCGCTCGAACGCAGCCGCCACCGCGAACGCCAGCCCGAACTCGTTCCGCTTGGCCGAAGCCTCGATCGCCGGCCGCAGTACGTCGTACACCTCGACCTCGCGCCCGCGCGGCAGACCGTCGATCAGCCCGGCCAGACTGATCGAGCCCTGGTTCTCCGACAGCCGCCCGTGCGCCCGCAAACCCCAGTCCAGCAAGGCAGATCGGTTGCCCAGAGCACCTTGTACGACGGCACGCTCGGCCAACTGGGTGAGCGCCCGCCGCGTCGCCCACGAGGCGTCCCGCGCAGCCAGCCCGTCCGTAAGCAACAGCTCCAACGCATCCACATGCTCGACACCGAACAGCGAGGGAGGTACGGCGATCACCGCATACAGCACCGCGGCCCGCACGGTGTCGCGATCATTGCGAACCCGCTCGGCCGCCCACCGCATGGCCTCGGCCAAAACCTCAGGCTGCCGCGATCGCCCCGCCGCCAGCAGCACGGCCCGGTACACACCACCACGCTGGTCAGCGTCAGGCCGTCGTACCTCCGACTCGAGCTCCGCGAAAGCCTCCTCATACGGAAGCTGAGCGAGCACCTGCCACCGATAGAGCGTGTCATCCACGACGACCGGAAGCTGGATCATCCGCCGGGCCTGCTCGTGCCGGGTGTCATGCGGGAGTACGTCGAGCAGTTCCTCCGACAGCAGGGCCTGGCTCAGGTCGATCGACTCGGTGACGGCCGCAAAGATGCGAGCCCGGCGGCTCGGCGCCAGATCGTGCAGAAGCCCGCTCAGATCGGGCCAGACCAACCGGCCAAGCCTGATCAGTTCCTCGTCCGAATACCGGTGCAACCGGCGACGCAACGCCGGAGTGAAAGCATTCCGTACGACGGCCTGCCGATCAGGTGCGAGCAGAAGCGCCAGCACCCCGGCCGGATCATGATCGATCAGCCGACCCAGGATGTCGAGCACCGCGACCGGCAGCTCGTGCGCCGGGATCGCCTGCATGATCAGCGCCGCCACCGCATCCGGATCGTCATCGAGCGCCGCGGTCACGCCGTGCCCGACGCCCTGCCACCACTCATCCCGATCCTCGCCGGTCGGCAGCGTCTCGCGGGCGAACGCGAGCACTTCGGAGGCGTGCCGTGCAGCGAGCCGACGCCAATCGCCGGGCGCCAAGCAGTACGCCAGCTCGGGCAGCAGACGGGCCACAGTCGCGCGATCGGTGGCCGAGAGCAACCCGATCGCGGCCACATCACCCCAGCGAGCCCGGTGCTCGTCGATCAGCCGAGTCGCGAGGTGCTCCCGCCGAGTGCGCCGTACCAGGGCGACGAGTTTGGTCCGCAGCACCGCCGGCGCATCGTCGTACAAGATCCGGAGGTCGTCGTCCGAGACCGGGACACCCCGCGCGACCGCCACGAGAGCGCGGGTCTGCACGGCCGGAGTCGCGTCGCGAAGACAGCTGGCGACGTACGCCGTATCCCGGGCCGCCTCGGCGATCTGGAGCCCGAGCGTCCGCGCGAACGCGTCACCCCGCCCCAGTTCGTCGAGGAGTCCGATCAGCTCGTGCCGCTGGGTGGCGAGCAGCCGGGCCCGTTGGCCGTACGAGAGTCCGTCGATCGACCGCAGCAGCTCCGTGACGCGCATACCCCCATCCTGCCGAACCCCAGGTGTCAGCCGGCCCGCGACGCGTCGTGTTCGAGCTCCGCGAACGCGGCGGCAAGCTTCGGCAGCGTGTAATGCGCGTTCAGGCCGCTCGGGTTGGGGAGGACCCAGACGCGGGTGTTGCCGATCATCCGGTCCTGTTTGCCGATTGCCGCCGTACGGTCCCCGAAAGCGTCCCGGTACGCCGTGATGCCGACGATCGCGAGCCACTCGGGCTGGTACTCCAGCACCTTCTTGACCAGGTTCTCCCCGCCGGCCAGGAACTCCGCGCGCGAGAGCTCGTCGGCTCGCGCGGACGGGCGGTCGACGACGTTGGTGATGCCGAGGCGGTAGGTCAGCAGCTCACCTTGCTCGGCCGGTTGCAGCTGGCGCGGCGTGAACCCACTGAGGTGCAACGCCGGCCAGAACCGATTCCCCGGCCGAGCAAAGTGATGACCGGTCTCCGCGGACATCAGCCCGGGATTGATCCCACTGAACAGCACCCGCAACCCCGGCGCGATGACATCGGGCAGAGGTTGCACGTGCGACACCGTACCGAAGGACGGGTAGTAGTGGTCAGTTCGGGCTGAGGTCTCGCCTGCCGCGCTCCTAAGGCGCCTACCACTACCCGTCCTTCGGTACGCCTTTCAGTCGTTCTCGTTGTTCAGGCCGCTGGGGAGCTGCGACGCGATGCAGCTGCGGGCGACGAACAGCCAGATGGTCTCGCCCAGCGCGTCGACCCGGATCATGGCGGCGCCGAGGTCGTTCGTCGAATAGCGGTAGCCGCCGGCTGCTGGGAGTGCGAAGCCGGCCGGGTCGTGCAGGCTCCCCGAGGCGTAATTGCTGTCGACGAAATAGTTGTAATACCCGGTGCACGCCGACGGGTTGATCGGCACGATGATCGCGCCGTTGCCCGTGTGCGGTGCCGCGTCGAAGTCACGACCGAACGTACGGCGATGGGACAGCCGCTCACTCGTGTCATCGCTGCAGCTCGATGCGACCGAGGTCGAGTGCGAGGTGTCCAGCGCACCCGGGACCAGGAAGGCGCAGAAGTTCGAGCCGTCCCCGGCCCGCCACCGGCCGAAGTGGAAGTTGTTCGCGGTCGTGGTGTGAACGTCGAAGTGGGTCCCGGCGATCGCCGTCCCCATCACGTAGCCGCACGACTTGTTCGCGAGCCAGCCGCCGGCCGGCATGATCCCGTGGTTGTTGCAGGCCTCGGGTTTCGGCACGTTCCCGATGGTCGTGTACTGGTTGACGGCGTGGGCCGGGGCGCTGAGACCACACAGCAGCAGAGCCGCGGCCGCGATCGCGAGCAGCCGCCGCATCAGCAGAACCAGCCGTCCTGGACCCAGCCGTCGTGGTTGATGTCGCCGTACGCGAATCCGTAGACCCAGCTGCCCGAGATCTGCTTGACCAGGAAGGTCTGCGGATTGTGCAGGGTGCCCATCCGGGCGCCGAGCGGTTCGGTCCGGAGCTCGAGGTCCTGGGCGCAGACGGTCTCGCGGACACCGACGTGACCGTTCGCGGCGCTGGCCGGAGCCGAGGTCAGTACGGCGGCGCCGACGAGCAGGGCGCCGGTCAGGGCGGTGGTGCGCAGCAGTCGGTTCATCACCAGGACCCCCAACCGCCGAGGCACTCGATCCGGACGTAGCCCCAGTCGTTCGGGCCGAAGTCCTGGATCGAGGCCCAGCCGTTGTAGACCGGGTGGGCGCCGCGGGTGTGGCCGACCTTGTCGCCGTAGCCCAGCGTGCGCAGCGGGTGCGACGGGCCCGGGATGGCGAAGTCGTAGTTCTCGTACATGGTCGCCGACTCGCACACGATGATCGCGTGCTCAGGGACCTCGGCCGCGTGGGCGGCCGGTGCTCCGGCAGTGAGCGCGGCACCGGTGACGGCGAGCGCGCTGAGGAGGAGGGCGGGTTTCCGTGTCATCAGAACCTCCGGTTGATTGTCATCTGTGATGACGTTACGAGGTGTCGTCAGAGATGGCAAGAGGTGTCACCAGTAGCTACGCTGACCGGGTGACGCAACGCAAGGCCTTCTACGGGATCGCTGAGATCGCCGAGGCCCTCGGCCTGAACCGGCAGCTGGTCACGGCCTGGCGTCGGCGGCGTAGCCACGGCATTCCGGAGCCCGACGGCGAGCTGTCGTCCGGGCCGATCTGGCGCGGTACGACGATCGAGCCGTGGATCGACGCGGTCCGTGAGCAACGGGACGCACCCGCCCAGCCGATCAGCTCGGAGTTCGCCCTGAAGGCGGGCCGCCGGATGCTGCGGGTCGCGGCCCTGCTGCTGGAGGAGCCGATCCGGCTCAAGCTGCTCAGCCAAGCGCTCGCCGAGGCACGTGAACTGCTGCCGGTGGCCGACGATGCCGCCGATGACCAGCTTGGTCGGGCCGTCCGGCAACTGCTGTCGCCACTGCGCGCAAGTGCTGACGACCCGAGCAATCTGCGCCGTTTTCGTCGCAAGGTGCTGGCTGAAGTGGCACAGCTGGAACCTCTCGTCGAGCTGGCAGCAGAATCCCTTCCGGGAGCGGACAGTGGCAGTTAATGTGCGAGCCGTGATCGTCGAGGTACCTGGCTACCGCCTCGCGGAGCCGCTGGGTGCAGGTGCGACCGGCGTGGTCTACGCGGCGGAACGGCTCGCCGACGGGGCTGCTGTCGCGATCAAGGTCGTCCATCCCGAGTTGGTCGACGCGCAGTACCGCGACCGCTTGCGCCGCGAAGCCCGGCTGGCGGCCGCGGTCGTCCACCCGGGCGTCGTGCGCGTCCACGAGGTCGGCGGCGAACGTGATCAGGCCTGGCTGGTGATGGATCGCCTAAGCGGTCCGGATCTTCAACACCGGATGGATGCCGAGGGCCCGCTGGCGGTCGAGCGTGCCGCGGAACTCCTGACCCAGGTCGCCGACGCGGTCGACGCGATGCACGCGGCCGGGGTCATCCATCGGGATCTCAAACCGGCCAACATCATCCTCGATCACGATCGCCCGCTGGTCGCCGATTTCGGTGTCGCCCGCCAACTCGTCAGCCTGGAATCGACGACCGGGCTCGACCTCAGCGGTGACGCGGCCTGGCTGCACACCGGAGCGCCGTCCGGGCCTGCCCTCGGATCGATGGCCGGCACGGTCGCCTACATGGCTCCCGAGCAATGGCGTGGTGAGGATGTCTCCGCCGCAACCGACGTGTACGCGCTCGGCGGCACGCTGTTCAGTCTCCTCACCGGCAAACGCCCGTACGAACGTCGCACGTTGCCTGAGCTCGCCTATGCGGTCGCGATGCTGCCGCCTCCGGTGCCCAGTGCGTACGGCGTTCCCGGGTACGACGCCGTGGTCCGGAAGGCGATGGCGAAGGAGCCGGCCGAACGATTCTCGACCGCGGCCGAGTTCGCGGCGGCCGTGCGTACTGCGGCGATCGCTCGTCCGGTGATTCCGCGCACCCGGCGACGGGCGGGCCGGTGGGTCGCGGTTGCGGTGCCGGTGCTCGTCGTGGGCGCGGTCGGTACGACGTTGCTGGCTCGAGTGCATCAGGTGTCCGAGGACCAACTGACCGTCTGCGCGCAGGATGCGACGGTCCGGGATGCGCCACGGAGCCGGGCCGTGGTGGCGACCGTGTATCGCGGGGATCGGCTGACTCCGATCGCACCGCGGGACGGAGACACCTGGGTGCACGTGCGCCTGCCGGACGGCCGGACCGGGTGGTCGCTGACCGACTACGTGCGGCATCGTTGCTGAGTGCGTCAACCTGGGGTTGACGATTCATGATCGTCAACCTAACGTTGACGACATGACTCCTGGGCCTGATCTGCAGCAACTCATCAACACCATCAAGACCGACGCCGGTAGTGAGGACGAGCTCGAGCAGCTCGCGACCGCCTCGGCGACGATCAACGACATGACCAGCACCAGCGATGCCGCGCTCGGGTTCTTCGTGGACCGGGCCCGCGGCGCGGGGAAGTCCTGGCTCGAGATCAGCGCCGTGCTCGGCGTCAGTAAGCAGGCCGCGCACAAGCGGTTCGCCGACTCGTGGTCCGCCCGGCCGGGCTTCCGCCGCTACACGGCTCGGACGAAGGCTGTGGTCGACGCTGCGAAGGACGTCGCGCGCAGCCGGCACCATGCGTTCATCGGCACCGAGCACCTGCTGCTGGCGTTCTTCACGCAGCCCGAGGCTCTGGCCACGAAAGTGCTCCTCGCGCACAACATCACCGAGGAATCGGTCCGAGTCGCGATGGATATCAAGAGCCCTGCCGGGTCGCCGGACGATGCGGAGACCGTCGAGAAAGCGCTGGATGACGACAACCCGCCGTACACCCGCCGTACTGCGCATGTCCTGCAGGGCGCGGTGAACGAAGCGCTGACTTTGGGCCACAACTACGTCGGAACCGAGCATCTGCTGCTCGCTTTCTACCGGGACTCGGCCGGGATGGCGACGCAGATCCTGCAGGAGCAAGGCCTCGACGAGAACACTGCTTGGACTGCGATGCGGGCCCTGTTCGAGGAGCTGACCAAGGCCAAGAAGTAGGTTTGGTGCATGCCTGACTGGTCTGCGCGGTTGCGTGAGTTGGCGGTGGCGGCTGAGGTCCCCGGGGCGGTGCTCGGGATCTGGCACGACGGGGAGACGACGATCTCGCCGTACGGCGTGGTGAATGCCGCGACCGGGGTGGAGACGACCGCCGACTCGGTCTTCCAGATCGGATCGGTCACCAAGCCATGGACCGCCACGATGATCGTCCAGCTGGCCGCCGAGGGACGGTTGGACCTCGACGACGCCGTGGTGAAGTTGTTGCCGGAAGCACCGATCGACGCGCGGATCACGGTCCGGCACCTGCTCAACCATACGAGCGGCATCGACGGCGACGTGTTCACCGACACCGGCCGCGGCGACGACTGCGTCGAGCGGTACGTCGCTCTGCTCGGTGACGTGGACCGGCTCTTCGAACCGGGTACGGCGTACTCCTACTGCAACACGGGATTCGTGCTGCTCGGCCGAATCATCGAGGTGCTCGACGGCCGGACCTGGAACGAGTCACTCAAGGCCCGGTTGGTCGAGCCGCTCGGCCTGACTCACACGGTCACGCTGGCGGAGGAGGCGATCCTGCACCGCGCCGCCGTCGGTCATCTGGCCGCGGACGGGACGCCGGTCAAGACCTGGCAGCTGCCCCGCAGTATCGGACCGGCCGGCGGGGTCATCGCGACCGCGAGTGACCTGCTCGAGTTCGCTCGGATGCATCTGACCGACGATCGCTATGCGTCGATGCAGGAGCCGCAGGTGCCGTACGCCGGTGGCATCGGCGGCTTCTCCGACCTCGGCCTGTCCTGGCGGATCTACGACTGGGACGGCCGCGTGTTGTTCGGCCACGACGGTACGACGATCTCGCAGCTGGCGTTCCTGCGGATCGACCCCGAGGCCGGCGTGATCATGTGCCTGCTGACCAACTCCGGCAACGGCAGCGTGCTGTTCGAGCCGCTGGCCACTGAGGTCTTCACGCACTTCACCGGCGTCGGTCACCCGAGTCCGCCGCAGCCTGTCGACGCGCCGATCGACGATCAGCATGTCGGCCGGTACGAGCGCGCCAGCGTGCGGCTGGACGTCGTACGCCGCGATGACCGCCTGGTCATGACCTACCAGCCGACGGGGGACAGGCTGGCGTTCACCGATCAGGCGGCGACGCAGGAGTTCGAGCTGCGACCGACGATCCCGGCCGACGGCAACCATTTCGTCAGCCGGGATGCGCCCGGTCATCCGTGGGTTCCGATCACCTTCACGCCGACCCACGTCTTCGCCTCGGGCCGGGTCACGCCCAAGGTCTGAAATACCGGGGTGCATTTTGGGGTGACCGAGCTAACGTCTTCAGGGTGACTAGTGCACCTGCTGAACTTCCCCGTAAGGCCGGTGACCTCCGGGCCGCCGGATATCTCCCTCGGTCGATCAAGGCCGAACTCCGTGACAATCTGTTGACCCGGCTCCGGGCCGGCGCTGACCCCTGGCCCGGCATCGTCGGCTTCGGCCGCACGGTGATTCCGCAGCTGGAGCGCGCCCTGATCGCCGGGCACGACGTCGTACTCCTCGGTGAGCGTGGCCAGGGCAAGACCCGCCTGCTGCGCACGCTCGTCGGGCTGCTCGACGAGTGGACCCCGGTGATCGAGGGCGCAGAGCTGCCCGAGCACCCACTCGACCCGATCACGCCCGCCTCCCGCCGCCGCGCGGCCGAGCTCGGCGACGACCTCCCCGTGGCCTGGCTGCACCGCAGCCTCCGGTACGCCGAGAAGCTGGCGACGCCGGACACCTCCGTCGGCGACCTGATCGGCGACGTGGACCCGGTGAAGGTGGCCGAGGGCCGCAGCCTCGGCGACCCCGAGACCATTCACTTCGGCCTGGTCCCGCGGGCGCACCGCGGCATCGTCGCGATCAACGAGCTGCCGGACCTGGCCGAGCGGATCCAGGTCGCGTTGCTGAACGTGATGGAGGAGCGCGACATCCAGGTCCGTGGGTACACGCTGCGGCTGCCGCTCGACGTGTTGCTGGTGGCAACGGCCAACCCGGAGGACTACACCAACCGCGGCCGCATCATCACGCCACTGAAGGACCGGTTCGGCGCCGAGGTCCGGACCCACTACCCGCTCGACATCGATGCCGAGGTGGACGTGATCCGGCAGGAGGCCGAGTTCACCGCCGAGGTGGGCGAGCCGTTGCTGGAGGTGCTGGCCCGGTTCGTCCGGCACCTGCGGGAGTCGACCGCGATCGACCAGCGGTCGGGTGTTTCGGCCCGGTTCGCGGTCGCCGCGGCCGAGACGATCGCCGCCGCCGCGTTGCGCCGGAGTGCGATCACCGGTGAGGAGCCGGCGGTTGCGCGGCCGGTCGACCTGGAGGCTGTGCCGGCGGTGCTGCGCGGCAAGCTCGAGTTCGAGCCCGGCGAGGAGGGGCGCGAGATCGAGCTGCTCGAGTACCTGCTGCGCCGTTCGGTCGCGGACACCGCGCGTGAGCGGTTCGCCGGTCTGGACCTCAGCCCGCTGGCTCATGCCGTTGCCGACGGCCACTTGGTGACCACGGGCGAGCGCGTGCCCGGTCGCGACGTACTGGCGGCTCTGCCCGAGTTGCCCGTACTGCATGATGTCGCGGCCCGTGCGGGTGTCGAGCCGGACGAGTCGCCCGGCCGGATCGCGGCCGCGGTCGAGCTCGCGCTGGAGGCGCTGTACCTGTCGAAACGACTCGCCAAGGACGCCGACAACGACACCACGGTGTACGGAGCCTGAGCATGACGGTGCATATTGCCTCGCTGCCGCTCGGCGGGTCATGGGGCTGTGACTCCCGGCCTTCCCTCGTCGCTGCAGTCGCTACGCTCCTTCCGCTCCTCAGTCCAGGCCGGGAGGCCCCATGACCAGCTCCCTACCGGAAGGCTGGTCCTACGGGCCGTGGCACGACGGGCCGGATCCGCTCGCCGCGCCGGCCGACCTGCGTGACGCGTTGGACGAGATCGGGCGCGACGTGATGAACGGGTCGTCGCCGCGGTCCGCGCTGGAGGAGATGCTCCGGCGTGGCACCCGGAACACCCAAGGCCTGGACGACCTCAGCCGCAGGTTGTGGGAGCGCCGCCGCGAGATCCAGCGACGGCACAACCTCGACGGTACGCTGCGGGACGTCCAGCGCCTGCTCGACGAAGCGCTCGCGGCCGAGCGACACGATCTGTTCCCCAACCCGTCCGACGACGCCCGGTTCCGGGAGGCTCAGCTCGACGCACTCCCAGCCGGTACGGCGGCCGCCGTACGGGAGCTCGCGAACTACGACTGGCAGTCGTCGGAGGCGCGGGAGAAGTACGAGCAGATCCGTGAACTGCTCGGACGTGAGCTGCTGGGCTCGCGGTTCGAGGGCATGAAGGAGGCGCTGCAGCAGACCACGCCTGAGGACGTCGAGCGGATCAACGAGATGCTCACCGACCTCAACGCGCTGCTCGCGGCGCATGCGCAGGGCCGGCCGGAGGTGCCGGAGCTGTTCGAAGAGTTCATGACCCAGCACGGCGAATTCTTCCCGGAGAATCCACGTGATGTCGACGAACTGATCGACGTACTGGCGCAGCGGGCGGCCGCGGCGCAGCGGATGATGAACTCGATGACGCCTGAGCAGCGGGCCGAGTTGATGGAGTTGTCGCAGCAGGCGTTCGGCAGTCCGCAGCTCGCGCAGCAGTTGGCGCAGCTGGATTCGCAGTTGCAGTCGCTTCGGCCGGGGGAGGATTGGTCCGGCGGCGAGCGGATGAGCGGCGAGGATCCGCTCGGTCTGTCCGACGGCGCGCAGGCGATGTCGGATCTGGCCGAGCTGGACGCGTTGGCCGAGCAGTTGGCACAGTCCTATCCGGGTGCGCGGTTGGAGGACATCGACCTCGATGCGTTGACCCGGCAACTAGGCGATGAGGCAACGGTTGATGCGCGTCGGCTGTCCGAGCTCGAGCGACAGCTTCGCGATCAGGGGTTGCTGGAGCGGGCGCCAGACGGTTCGTTGCGGTTGTCACCCAAGGCCTTGCGGCAACTGGGTCAGACGGCGTTGGCCGACGTACTGCGGACTGCGCGGGGATCCGGTGAACGGGACGCGGCGAACGCGGGCGCGGCTGGTGAGCTGAGTGGGTCCACGCGGCAGTGGGAGTTCGGCGATACGCAGCCGTGGGACGTGCCACGGACGGTGCGCAACGCCGTACTGCGAACTGCGTCGCGGAGTGGGTCCGTGAAGCTGGACGTGGCCGATGTGGAGATCGCCGAGACCGAGCACCGGGCTCGGGCTGCGGTGGCGTTGCTGGTGGACACGTCCTGGTCGATGGTCCAGGAGAATCGCTGGCTGCCGATGAAGCGGACGGCGCTCGCGCTGCATCAGCTGATCTCGACTCGCTACCGCAACGACGCTTTGCAGTTGATCACCTTCGGCCGGTACGCCGGGGTTGTCGAGTTGCCGCAGTTGATCGGGATGGAAGGCACGTGGGAGCAGGGCACCAACGCGCACCACGCCCTGCTGCTCGCCGGCCGTCATCTGCGTCGTCATCCGGATGCGCAGCCGGTCGTGCTGATGGTGACCGACGGCGAACCGACTGCGCATCTCGAGCCGGACGGCACGGCGGAGTTCTCGTATCCGCCAGAGCCGGCGACGCTGCGGAAGACGATCTTCGAGGTGGACCGGCTGGCGAAGCTTGGTGCTTCGCTGACTGTGTTCCGGCTTGGAGACGATCCGCGGTTGAACGCGTTTGTCGATCTGCTGGCTCGCCGCAGTGGCGGACGGGTCCTGGCTCCGGACGCGGACGGCCTTGGTGCCGCAGTGGTCGGCGACTACCTGCGGACCCGGCGCAAACTCTGAGGTGGTTGCCGTGGGCACCTAGGTGCCCACGGCAATCGTCAGCGGGCCGAACGCGCTGCCTCTACCAGGTGCCTGAGTGCCGGCTCGACCTCCGCGTAGGTGCGGGTCTTCAGGCCGCAGTCCGGGTTGATCCAGAGTTGGTCGGCGGGGGTGGTGGCCAGGGCTGCCTGGATCAGGCCCGTGAGTTCCTCGGTGCTCGGAACGCGGGGCGAGTGGATGTCGTAGACGCCGGGGCCGACGCCGCGGCGGAACCCGACGCCAGCGAGGTCCGCGAGCACCTCCATCCGTGAACGTGCTGCCTCGATCGTCGTGACGTCGGCGTCGAGACCGTCGATCCCGGAGATCACCGCGCCGAACTCCGAGTAGCACAGGTGCGTGTGGATCTGGACGCCCGCCGGTGCTCCACCGGTCGCCAGCCGGAACGAACCGACGGCCCAATCCAGGTACGCCTTCTGGTCCGCGGCTCGAAGTGGCAGGAGCTCGCGCAGCGCGGGCTCATCTACCTGCACGATCTTGATGCCGGCCGCGACCAGATCAGCCACTTCGTCGCGCAGTGCCAACGCGACCTGGTCGGCGGTGACGGCGGCCGGTTGGTCATCGCGGACGAACGACCAGGCCAGGATCGTCACCGGGCCGGTCAGCATGCCCTTCACGGGCCGGTCGGTCAGCGACTGCGCGTACGACGACCATTGCACCGTCATCGGAGCCGGCCGGGACACATCGCCGTACAGGATCGGTGGGCGGACGCAGCGGCTGCCGTATGACTGCACCCAGCCGAGTTTGGTGGTCGCGAACCCGTCGAGTTGTTCGGCGAAACACTGGACCATGTCGTTGCGTTCTGGCTCGCCATGGACGAGCACGTCCAGCCCGATGTCCTCCTGAAGCGCGATCACTTGGGCGATCTCGGTACGCATGCGTTCGTCGTACGTCGCCTGGTCGATCCGGCCGTTGCGGAGCTCGGCGCGGGCACGACGGATCTCTGCGGTCTGCGGGAACGAGCCGATCGTCGTGGTCGCGAGCTCCGGCAACCCGAGCGCGGCCTGCGCGGTCCGGCGTTCGTCGTACGGCGGACGCCGGCGATCCTCGGCGCGGATCGTGGCGACTCGATCGCGAACGGCCTGCTCACGGGTGAGGTCCGACTCCTTGAGTGGGCCGCCGGTCGGATTGTTGACATCCGCGACGACGCTCGAGTTGAGAGCACGGCCCAGGAGGACGACCTCGTCGACCTTCTGTTGCGCGAAGGCGAGTCGGGCGCGGACTCGTGGGTCGAGCTCGTCCTCGACGTCGACGTCGTACGGGACGTGGAGGAGTGAGCAGGAAGTCGAGACCTCCAGTTGGCCGACGGAGCCGATCAGGGCGGAGCAGGTGGAGAGCGCGTCACCCAGAGCGGTTTGCCAGACGTTGCGGCCGTCGACGACGCCGGCCACGACGGTTTTGCGTTGCAGGGATGGCAGTTTGGGGATTTGGTCGACCAGGCCGGGTGCGGAGACCAGGTCCAAGGCGACGCCGTCGATCGCTGTTGACACGAGCACCGGCAGGGCAGGGCCGGGGTCACCGAGGTAGGTCGCGACCAGGAGACGCGGGCGCTCGGTCAGAGTGGAGAGCTTGTCGTAGGCGCGGCGGAGTGCATCGAGTTCGGCGGGGGTGCGGTCTTGTACGAGGGCTGGTTCGTCGAGCTGTACGCAGTCCACTCCGGCGGCGTCGAGTTGGCCGAGGAGGTCGGCGTACGCGTCGACGAGTTGGTTGAGCAAGCTGAGCGGTTCGAAGTCGGGGGTGGTGGACTTCGAGAGGAGCAGGAAGGTGAGGGGGCCGATCAGGACCGGGCGGAGGTTGACGCCGTACTCGCGAGCTTCGGACAACTCGGTCAGGATCTTGACCGGGTTAAGTTTGAAGCGGGTCTCGCGGTCGAGTTCGGGGACCAGGTAGTGGTAGTTGGTGTCGAACCACTTGGTCAGTTCGAGCGGTGCGACGCCGTCACGACCGCGGGCCATGGCGAAGTACGTGTCGAGCTCCGACAGACCGAGCTCGCGAAAGCGCGCCGGGGTAGCGCCGAGCAGCTGCACCTGGTCAAGCACCTGGTCGTAGTACGAAAAGGTGTTGCCGGGAATCGTGTCGAGACCACGTGCCTTAAGGTCCAGCCACGTCTCAACCCGAAGCCGCGCCGCCGTCCCCTCAAGCTCCGCGAGACCCTCTGACCGGGACCCACCAGCTGTCGCCGCATCGAGCTTCGCCGGGTCGTCCGACCGGGACTCACCGGGTGTTGCTGCGTTGAGTTGCGCCGGGTCGTTCGACGGGGACTGACCGGGTGTTGCTCCGTCGAGTTTCGCCGGGTCATCCGATCGGGCCTTGGCGGGGGTGGTTGTCTCGGTGGAGGCCCAGTACTGCTCTAGGGCGTGCTTGAGTTCGCGGTGCGGGCCGATTCGGGGGTAGCCCAGGATGGTGGTGCTGGTGTTCACGTCTCTCTCCTCGCGAGCGTGCCGATTGGGTCGGCGGATGCTCACGGAGAAACGCGGGGACCACGGACGTACGGCCGTGGTCCGGGCGGGTCCTCCCACGAGACCACCGATCCCACCGCGCACCCGGATGGGCGCACGGACCGGCGGCAGGTCTTCGGACTCACGGGCAGGCCGGCCCAAGGCCGGTGGACCTACTGGCCGTCGCTTCCCGGACGCTGCGCGCCCAGTGCTTGTGACGACGTTCGTTCCCGTTCACCGCTGCGGGGCAGTCCCGGATTCCCACCGGATTCCCTCTTGCCTCGTCCGATCACAACCCACATGACCGTCCGAACCACCAGCACCTCCAACCCTACGCGCGCCACCCCCACCCCGCCGCAAGCCGAGACAAACCCCACTACCGCAGTCGCCGGGCGATGGAGGGATCCGGGGAGTCGTCGTGAAGGAGAGCAGCGAGGGCTTCGATGCCGTCGACCAAGCGCGGGCCGGGACGGGCGAAGTAGCCGTTCGCGTCGACCGCCCAGACCGGGATGGTGGGTGGGAGTACGCCGTCATCGAGGAGGGACCGGGTGAGTGCGGCAGCGCCGTCCAGATCGAAGCCACAGGGCGCCGCGACGATCAGGTCAGGCTGCGCGTCGGCCACGTCCTGCCAGGTGATGGGCGTTGACCGTTGGCCGGCCTGCCCGAGCACGTTGACGCCACCTGCCCGGATAACCATCTCCGGCAACCAATGCCCAGGTGCATACGGCGGATCCGTCCACTCAAGCAGCGCCACCCGAGGGGAAGCGGTGCCGAGGGTGAAGTCGTCCAACCGCGCTCGGAGGTCCTCGACCAGAGTTGAGCTTTCGCGGTTGATTGTTTTGGCGATGGACTCTATGGACGTGATGACGTCGTCCAGGGTGTGTGGGTCGGTGGTGACCACCTCGGCTTGGCAGCCCAAGTAGTTGAGTGCCTCGGTTACGTCGTCCACGTCGATTGCGCAGACCTTGCACAGGTCCTGACTGATCACCACGTCCGGGTTCAGCTCGCGAAGTGCACCCGCGTTCAGGTGATAGAGGTCCTCGCCGGCCGCGACCCTCCGACGGACGAATTCGTCGATCTCACCCGGCGTGAGACCCTCCGGCAGCGCGGTCGTGGACACGATCCGCCGCGTACGAGCAGCCGCCGGATAGTCGCACTCGAACGTCACACCCACCACGTCATCACCCGCCCCCAGCGCAAAGCAGATCTCAGTCCCCGAAGGCAGCAACGAAACGATCCGCACCCCCAAAACCTACCCCGCCCCCCACCCGAACCCCCGACGAAACGTCGCCATCGAAGCATCCCGCCGCTCGCGCGATCCGCGACGAATTGTCGCCTCGGATCTACCCCACTCCCACCCGAACCCCCGACTAAACGTCCCCTCGCATCACCGCCGTGGCTCGCCCGATCCACCACGAATCGTCGCCTCGGATCCACCCCGCTCCCCGCCCGATCTCACGACCAATCGTCGCCATAAATCGACCCCGCTGCTCGCCCGAACCCGCGACCAAACGTCGCCATGAATCCGCCTCGCTGCGCGCCTGGATCTCCGGCGAAACGTCGGGATCGTCATGCTCGGGCTGTTCGTCGGTGGAGGGGGTGATTGTCTTGCGTTGTCAGGTAGGGAAGGGTTTTCCGGGCTTTGATCTGTGGGCAGGCTCACGTCGGCATCGTGAGACCAGTGTTCAACTGGACTGGTTTTTTGGCTTACTCTGAAAGCACGCCCCCGCCACCGGAGTCGATGGGCCAGCGGCCACCACGCCGCGACTCATGCACCGCCTGCAACCCAGGGAGTGACCGTGCCGAAACTCGTCTACGACTTCGCCGAAGGCAACAAGGACCTGAAACAGCTCCTGGGTGGCAAGGGGGCCAACCTCGCCGAGATGACCAACCTCGGCCTGCCCGTTCCGCCCGGATTCACGATCACGGCTGACGCCTGCCGTGCGTACCTGGAGACCGGTTCGGTGCCGCCGGAGCTGGCTGACGAGATCGACCACCACGTCGACCTGTTGCAGCAGACGATGGGCAAGAAGCTCGGCCAGGCCGACGACCCGCTGCTCGTCTCGGTCCGCTCCGGCGCGGCCGTGTCGATGCCCGGGATGATGGAGACGGTGCTCAACGTCGGCCTCAACGACGACTCGGTGAACGGGCTCGCGCACCAGTCCGGCAACCCGCGATTCGCCTGGGACGCGTACCGGCGGCTGATCCAGATGTTCGGCAAGACCGTGCTCGGCATGGAGGGCGACGTCTTCGAGGACGCGATCGAGGCCGCCAAGAACGCGAAGGGCACCGACAACGACCTCGACCTGGACGAGGCCGATCTGAAGGCGCTGGTCGAGACGTTCAAGCAGGCCGTGCAGGACCACACCGGCCGCGAGTTCCCGCAGGACCCGCGGACCCAGATGGACCTGGCGATCGAGGCCGTCTTCGGCTCGTGGAACTCCGAGCGCGCGATCCTCTACCGCCGCCAGGAGCGGATCCCGACCGACCTCGGTACGGCGGTCAACATCTGCTCGATGGTCTTCGGCAACCTCGGCATGGACTCCGGCACCGGCGTCGCCTTCACCCGCGACCCGTCGACCGGCCACCCCGGTGTGTACGGCGACTACCTGCAGAACGCGCAAGGCGAAGACGTGGTGGCCGGCATCCGCAACACCGTCCCGCTCGCGGACCTCGAGCAGATCGACAAGGCGTCGTACGACGATCTGATGGCGATCATGGCCAAGCTCGAGGGCCACTACAAGGATCTGTGCGACATCGAGTTCACCGTCGAGCGCGGCAAGCTGTGGATGCTGCAGACCCGGGTCGGCAAGCGCACCGCGGCGGCTGCGTTCCGGATCGCGACCAGCTTGATCGACGAGGGTGTGATCGACACCGACGAGGCACTGCGCCGGGTGCAGGGTGCACAGCTGGCGCAGCTGATGTTCCCTCGGTTCGACGCGGACGCGGCGAAGGACCTGATCACCAAGGCGATCGGTGCGTCGCCGGGTGCGGCGTCCGGCAAGGTCGTGTTCACCTCGGCCGCCGCGGTCGAGGCGGCCGATCGTGGCGAGAAGGTCATTCTGGTCCGGCGCGAGACCAACCCGGACGACCTGCACGGCATGATCGCGGCGCAAGGCGTCCTGACCAGTCGCGGCGGCAAGACCTCGCACGCGGCCGTGGTCGCCCGCGGCATGGGCAAGACCTGTGTCTGCGGCGCCGACGAACTCGACGTGAATGTTGCCCAAGGCACCATCAAGGTCAAGGGCGAGGTGATGGAGGCAGGCGAGCTGATCTCGATCGACGGCACCACCGGCGAGGTGTTCCGCGGTGAGGTCCCGGTCGTCCCGTCGCCGGTCGTGCAGTACTTCGAGGGCACGCTCGCACCGGAGGACGGTGACGAACTCGTCGCGGCCGTGCACCGCCTGATCACCCACGCCGATGAGGTACGGCGTCTCGGCGTACGGACCAACGCGGACACGGCGGACGACGCGGCCCGAGCCCGCCGGTTCGGTGCCGAGGGCATCGGATTGTGCCGGACCGAGCACATGTTCCTCGGGGAGCGGCGCGAGGCCGTCGAGCGGTTGATCCTGGCCGACGACGACGCCGAGCGCGACGCCGCGCTGGCTGAGCTGGAGCCCTTGCAGCGTGGCGATTTCCTCGAGCTGCTGACTGCGATGGACGGGCTGCCGGTGACGATCCGGTTGATCGACCCGCCGCTGCACGAGTTCCTGCCGTCGATGGAGGACCTCGCGGTCAAGGTGGCGCTGGCCCGCGAACGTGGTGAGGAGTCGGGCCGCGACGCCAAGCTGCTCGTCGCCGTCCAACGGCTGCACGAGCAGAACCCGATGCTCGGCCTGCGCGGGGTGCGGCTCGGATTGATCGTCCCCGGCCTGTTCGCGATGCAGGTCCGGGCGATCGCGTCCGCGGCCGTCGAGCTGCTCGGGCAGGGCAAGGACCCGCGGCCGGAGATCATGATCCCGCTGGTCGGCGCCGTACAGGAGCTGCACCTCGCCCGGGACGAGGTGGAACGGGTCATCGCCGAGGTCGGCGTCGACCGGACCATTCCGATCGGCACGATGATCGAGCTGCCGCGCGCGGCCGTGATCGCGGACCAGATCGCCGAGGCGGCCGACTTCTTCTCGTTCGGCACCAACGACCTGACCCAGACCACCTGGGGCTTCAGCCGGGACGACGTCGAGGGATCCTTCTTCACGCGCTACCTGGAGAAGGGCATCTTCGCGGTGTCGCCGTTCGAGTCGATCGACCGCGAGGGTGTCGGCGCGCTGGTCCGCACCGGCGTCGACCGTGGCCGGGCGGCCAAGCCGGACCTGAAGCTCGGCATCTGCGGTGAGCACGGCGGTGACCCGGACAGCATCCACTTCTTCCACGACGTCGGCCTGGACTACGTGTCCTGCTCGCCGTTCCGGATCCCGATCGCCCGGCTCGAAGCCGGCCGCGCGGCCCTCTAAATCGCACGCGTTCGCGGCTCACTCCCACTAATCTGCGGGAGTGAGCCGGGAGCAGCTACGCCAGACCTTCGGCGAAGACGCCGACCTCTACGACCGCGTCCGCCCGACCTATCCCGTCGAGTTGTACGACGAACTCGCCACCTTGCTCGATGTCGGTCAACCGCGGGTGCTCGAGATCGGACCCGGAACCGGCCAAGCGACCCGGCCGATGGTCGAACGCGGCTGGTCGGTCACCGCGGTCGAGCTCAGTCCTGACCTCGCGCGGGTGGCCCGACGCAACCTGCCCGATATCGAGGTGATCGTCGCGGACTTCGACAGCTGGGAGCTTCCGGCGTCGACGTTCGACCTGGTCGTTTCCGCGACCGCGTTCCATTGGCTCGACCCCGCGACCCGAGTCCAGCGGTGTGCCGACGTACTGCGGCCGGGCGGCCTGTTGGCGGTGGTGTCGACGCATCACGTCGCCGGCGGCAGTCAGCAGTTCTTCCGCGACGCGCAGCGTTGCTACGAGCGTTTCACCGACGACGCGGACAAGGACGGCGGCGAGGGACCGCAGCCGGCCGACACCATTCCGCGGGATGCGTCGGAGTTCGACGAGTCCGGCCGATTCGGCCCTGTGGAGTTCCGTAGATACGAGCGGGAACAGGCCTATTCGGCCGCTGAATATCTGCAACTTCTGTCATCATATTCAGGTCATCGGGCCTTGACATCGGAGCGACGTGACGGACTGTACGACTGCATCGGCGCTCTTGTCGAGGCGGCCGGAGGCTCCGTCACGAAGCGTTACCTGACCCAACTTTCCGCAGCAATTTCTCTTAACCAACCCCTTGCAAATCGAGGCTCGGGGTAGCGAGAATGACCGGGCGGGAAGGGCGATCACTCGTCGACTTTCGGGTCTGACCTGAACCAGCCGCTGTGGCGGCTCGTGACTCCCTTCCCGCACCAAATCTCTTGTTTCCAACGCTTGTTATAGGGTTTTCGGCATGGCCCTTTATGTCCTGCAGCTGCGCTTCGACCTCGCCGAGTCCGATCGCCGGATGGAGGTTCGTCCGGCTCACCGCGACTACCTGCACGAGCTCAAGGCAGCCGGCAAACTCGTCACTGCCGGTCCCTTCCCGGACCAGACCGGCGCCGTCTTGATCTACGACGTCGCCGACGAGGCGGAGCTCCGCGACATCCTCGCGAAGGACCCGTACACCCCGGCCAACGTCTACGAGATCGCCACCCTCTCGGAGTGGCAGCCACTCTTCCCGATCAACTGAGCGACCCCAGCAGCGCGAGGGTCTTCGGCCACACCTGCCGGAGCGCGGCCTCGTTGACCGCGCGACTTCCGCCCAGCTGAAGCGGTCGCTGGAGGACCGGATTCAAGAAGGTTGTCCCGCGCGGAAGGTAGGGCGCACCGCCGATCGCGTGTCCGGCGCCCTCGAGGACGAGCGCCTCGTGCGGGAGCCGGTTGTGCGCCTCGTCGAGTTCCCGGACGATCTGCCTCGCCGAGTACTGCGCCTGCGACAGCAGGTCGTCCGTCCCGGCGACCGCGAGCACCGGGCCGGTGACGTGATCGACCGGTATCGGCTGCCCGTCGGCCCGTAACGGCTGTCCGTGCAGCGTCCACGCAGCGCCGTTCGCGGCCGGGAACGACTCGATCACCGTCGCGCTCGGTGCGTACAGGATCGTGCCGTGGATGAGGTCCGGGTAGTTCTGACTCGCCAGCAAGGCGGCCTCGGACCCTCGGGACGTGCCGGAAACGACGATGTGCGCGGGGTCGACACCGGGCTGACGTGCCAGCCATCGGGCCGCGGACGCGAAGTACTCCACCGGGATGTCGCGCAGGTCCTTCGGCAGACCGGGCGCGTGGAAGTAGGCCAACGCCAGCGTGGGATACCCGTGCGAGGCGAGCAACTCGGTCATGGACTGCGGGGCCAGTCCGCCTTCGGATCCACCGATCAGCAGTACGGCGGGGTGCTTGGCCGGACCAGCCGGCGGAGCGGCGTAGACCCCGCTGATCTTGTCCGTGGCCAGGCTGACGGTGCGCGAGGTGGCCCCGGAGCGCAGCCACCGCCTGGTCAGCGCCGTACTCGCGATGCGCTTGCCGTCTGTGCTGACGAAGACGTCCACCTGTTCGATCGGGTGACCGTTCTCGAACGGCGGGAGGTACGCCTGCTGCTCGGGGTCGCCGTCCGGCGGGTTCATCGACCAGAACAAGCCCATTCCGTCGGCGTGCTGGTAGCTGCCACCGGTCGGTTCGGCCCGGTCGAGATCGATCGACCCCTGGTCATCGGCCGTGACGGTCACCTCGCTGTGCCACTTCTTGCCGTCGTGATCGACTGACTCTGCGCCCACGCTGACCTTCGCGTTCCGCTCGAGCCCGGTGACAGTCAGATGCACGGCCTGGTCGGCGAGCGTCTCCGCATGGTCTACGTGGATTTCCGCGTGGTCATTGCCCGACGAGCATCCGCCTGCGATCAAGCAGGCGACCGTCGCAAGCAGACCGACGCGAATCCGGTGCATACCTCAATGGTCGCGCTGATCGGGTTCACCCGCGCGGTCAGATATCGGCGGCCTCGAGGTTGAGGTGGTCGACGTACGCCCACAGCCAGACGAGCGGCGCGAGGACGAGCTCGGGTTCTTCGTCCTCGTCGGCGATGAAGATCATCGACGCCTCGCCGTTCGAGATGTCCTCGCAGACCGCCTCGCAGGCCTCGAGTGCGACCTCGAACGGCAGCACCGGCGGCCCGTTCTCCCAGCGGGGCTGGGGGAGGGGAAGGACCGGCGCCTCGTCGGTTCCGTCGAGCTCGACCGACACCTGCTGCAGCATCTCGTAGAGGTCGAAGGTGATCAGCCCGGCCAGCGGACGACCGTCGTACCCGATCAGGTACGGATCGTCGGCACCCTGGCGGAAGTTGTCGCGCAGATCCGACAGCGCCGCCTTCAGGTCGGTGGCTTCGAGGTACGGCGCTTCGTCCGGCTCCTCGTCCTCCTCCTCGACCGGGACCAGCCCGCTGCGCATCTCGTCGAACTGACGCAGCAGTCCGTGCAGCTCGTCGTACGCACCGCCGCCCGGCGCCTTCTGCGCTCGCGACTCCAGGTCGCGGAGGTGCTCGATCAGGTCGTCCTCGAAGTGCAGCTCGTACCGCGGCAGACCGGGCTCACGGCCGGCGTTGAGCCGCGCGACCAGCTGGGTCGACACCGGCCCGAGCCGCTCGGCCAGCACCTCGAGCGGTGTGGTCGGCTTCTCCTCGTCGTCGTGCGCGCAGGAGTCGTCCTCGGCCTGTCCGCCGGTCTCCAGCGCGAGCAGCACCTGGAACGCGGGGAACGCGACCAGCGCCGCGGTCGCCATCATCCCGTCGCCGATCAGCATCAGCGGGTTCCCGCCGGCCTCGGTCCGGCGCAGATGGTCGGGCATCAGGACGGCGGCCTGCTCGACGTTCACCTGGCTGGCCAGCGAGGAGAGCCCGTGGTCGCTGTCGACCCCGAGCAGCTCGACCAGCCGCTCCGAGCTCATGTCGAAGTTCGAGCGCAGGTAGTACCGCAGCCAGCCGGCGTCGACCGGGTTGGCCAGCAGCTCCGCGACCCGGGCCCGGAAGTCGGCCAGGTCACCGATCGCGAGCACCACGAGGACCGGCTGGTCGCCGTCGCCGATCACCAGCGGCCGGGTGTCCCCGTCCTGGAACCCGTCGACGACCTGGTGCAGGCTTTCGGCGGCCGCCTCGAGCGGCCACGACTCCGCCTCGAACTCGTTCACCACCGCGGCGGAGGTGTCATCGGGCATCTGCTGGTCCTCTCCGGATGGCGGCGGGAGTTGGGGTAACTGTAGGCGTACCGTGGTTGATCGGGGGCAGCCGGTAGGGGGCGCGTGACATTGGCTACCCTGGCACCGGCGGGTCGGTGCAGAGGTATCTCACATGTGAGATAAGGTCCGGCCCATGACCGATGACTACCTGAGCCGGATCGGCAATCTCATCCGGGACGCCCGCAAGCACCGCGGCTGGACACAGACGCAGCTCGCGGAAGTACTGAACACCAGCCAGAGCGCGGTGAACAGGATCGAAAAGGGTCATCAGAACCTCACCCTCGAGATGCTCGCCCGGATCGGCGAGGCCCTCGACTCCGAGATTGTCTCTCTCGGTGGCGGTCCGGTCCACCTCCGTGTCGTAGGTGGTTTGCAGCTTTCGGGCTCGATCGACGTGAAGTCCAGCAAGAACGCCGGTGTCGCGCTGCTCTGCGCCAGCCTGCTGAACAAGGGCCGCACCACGCTGCGCAAGGTCGCCCGGATCGAAGAGGTCAACCGGCTGCTCGAGGTGCTGAGCTCGATCGGCGTCAAGACCACCTGGCTGAACGACGCCGGCGATCTGGAGATCGTGCCGCCGGCACACCTCGACCTCGCGGGCATGGACGCCGAGGCAGCTCGCCGTACGCGCTCGATCATCATGTTCCTCGGCCCGCTGCTGCACCGCGAGGACACCTTCCAGCTTCCGTACGCCGGTGGCTGCGACCTGGGCACGCGGACGGTCGAGCCGCACATGTCGGCGCTACGCCCGTTCGGGCTCGAGGTGAAGGCGACCGGCGGTGAGTACCACGCGGTGGTGAACCGGGCGATCACCCCGGGCAAGCCGATCGTGCTGACCGAGCGCGGCGACACCGTGACCGAGAACGCGATCATGGCCGCGGCCCGGTACGACGGCGTCACGATGATCCGGAACGCGAGCTCGAACTACATGGTCCAGGACCTGTGCTTCTACCTCGACCTGCTCGGCGTGCGGATCGACGGCATCGGTACGACGACGCTGACCGTGCACGGCAAGGCCGAGATCGACGTGGATGTCGACTACGCGCCGTCCGAGGACCCGATCGAGGCGATGAGCCTGCTCACCGCGGCGATCGTGACCGCTTCCGAGATCACCATCCGGCGGGCGCCGGTCGAGTTTCTCGAGATCGAGCTCGCGCTGCTCGAGGAGATGGGCCTCGACTACAGCCGCACCGAGGAGTACCTGGCCGAGAACGGGCGGACCCGGCTGGTCGACCTGACCACCCGGCCGTCGAAGCTGCACGCGCCGATCGACAAGATCCACCCGATGCCGTTCCCGGGCCTGAACATCGACAACCTGCCGTTCTTCGCGGTGATCGCGGCCAAGGCGACCGGTCAGACGCTGATCCACGACTGGGTCTACGAGAACCGCGCGATCTACCTGACCGACCTGAACAAGCTCGGCGGCCGGGTCAAGCTGCTCGACCCGCACCGGGTGATGGTCGAGGGCCCGACGCACTTCTCCGGCACCGAGATGATGTGCCCGCCGGCACTCCGCCCGGCCGTCGTCACGCTGATCGCGATGATGGCCGCGAAGGGTACGTCGGTCCTGCGCAGCGTCTACGTGATCAACCGCGGCTACGAGGACCTCGCCACCCGGCTGAACTCGCTAGGCGCTCAGATCGAGACCTTCCGGGACATCTGAGTCCGCCCGGGAATCCTGCAAGAAGGCGACGGCCTCGGTGATCACCTCCGGATCGGTCATGATCCGGCGATGACCGAGGCCGCTCGTCGGCAGGTAGTGCGCGTGCGGTCCGTATGCGCGCAGGAGGATCCGGGCCTGCTCGGGATCCACCACATCGTCCTCGTCGTTGTGGATCACCAGTAGGTCCGACTTGCCGGCCGCGACCGAGAACCTGGTCCAGATCTGGTCGTCGCTGTCGAAGTACCCACGCTCGATCGACCGCCGCAGGAACCGATTGACCTTCGGTCCCAGCCCGAGCTCGCGGCAGAACGTGTCGGCCAGGTAGCCGAACTCCGCGACGCCGCTGATCATCACCAATCGCCGTGCGGCGACCCCTTCGCGGACGGCGTACAGCGCGAACGGGACGCCGAGGGAGTGGGCGATCACGCCTTCGAACGGACCGTGCCGTTCCTCGAGGCCGCGGATGATCCGCTGGAAGCCGAGGATCGAGGTGATCGGGCCGGGCGAGTCGCCGTGTCCGGGAGCGTCGAACGCGACCGGGCTGTAGCCGAGCTCGAGCAGCCGGGTGATGAAGCCGGCGAACCGGGACGCGCGGGAGCGCCAGCCGTGCACGAGCAGGACCGGGCGGCGGCCGTCGCCCCAGGTGTAGGTGACCACGCCGTCGACGGCCTCGACCCGGGCGGACTCGTGGACCGCTCGCTCCAGCTCGCGGACCGCACCGCGACCCATCGGCCGACGCCAGAGTGCGAAGGCCAGTCGCCCGGCCAGTCGGGGCGAAAACTTTCCGATTGTCGACAATCCCGCCCGGATCAGCTTCTTCATGACGCTCCTCGACGATCAAACTATACGAACGGTCGTATTATTAGTTTGTCGACGTGTGGATTGTCAACTCACTAGGATCAGGAGCGTGGAGAAGGTGGACGGGCGGTTGGTGCGAGGTGATCAGACCCGGCGGGCGGTGCTGCGCCGGTCGGTCGACATCGCCTCGGTCGATGGGCTCGAAGGGCTGTCGATCGGGCGGCTGGCCACCGAGCTGGGGATCAGCAAGAGCGGCCTGTTCGCGCACTTCGGCTCGAAGGAGGAGCTGCAGCTCGCGACGATCCGGGCCGCGCGCCGCATCTACGCGGACGAGGTGGTGACACCGGCGTTCGAGGTGGAGCCCGGGCTCGGGCGGGTCTGGGCCTTGAGTGTGCACTGGCTCGACTACTCCCACCGCCGGGTATTCCCCGGCGGCTGCTTCTTCCAGAAGGTCTCCCACGAGTACGCCGCCCGCACCGGGGCTGTCCATGACGCGATCCTCACCGTCCACTGGGAGTGGATGGGCCTGATGGAGGACGCCGTACGGGAGGCTGTCGACAAGGGTGAACTGGGGGCCGACCCCAAGCAGTTGGCCTTTGAGCTCAACTCGTACTACGAGGCCGCCAACCTCGCGTCGATCCTGCACGACGACGGCGGCACGGGGTACGAGCTGGCCCGTCAGGCCATCCGCTCGCGGTTGGAGTCGACCGTCACCGCGGGTACGACGTTGCCGCGCTGAGTCGGGAGATCGCGGCGTCGGCGCATCGGTGAGCAGAGTAGGACCAGTCCGGCGAGCGGGACGCCGGCGGTGGTGATCCACAAGGCCGGGGCAAGGCCGAGCGTCTGTCCGAGGGTGCCGCCGAGGAGAGCGCCGAGCGGGATCGTTCCGTAGTTGACGAACGAGGATGTGGCGGCGAGGCGGCCCAGCAGGTCGGGTGGGCAGTAGGACTGCTGGAAGGTGGCCTTCACGACGTTGCCTCCGACAACACCGAGGCTGACACCGAAGCCGCCGACCAGGTAGAGCCATGGGCTGACGGAGCTCAGTGGGATCAGTAGCGCGAGGGTTGGCAGACCGAGTTCGCACAGCAGCAGTGCACGTGCGGTGCCGAACCGCGTGGAGAGTCGTCGGCCGGCGAAGGCGCCGATGATGCCGCCGCTGGTGGCGGCAGCAACGAGCCCGCCGACTGATCCGGCGGAGAGGCCGACGTCGCGGACCAGGTACACGACGACGATGGCCTGATAGCCCATCAGGGCGAGGTTCGAGACCGCCCCGAAGATCGTCAACGTCCGCAACCACACGTCGTTCGCCACGTAGACGACGCCTTGCTTGATGCCGGTCCACAGGTCCGCGAGCTGCTCGGTTCCCGCGTGCTGCTCTCGGTGGTGGATTGCGGCCAGACAGCCGAGGGCGACCACGAAGGTGGTGGCATCAACCACCAGCGCGTTCGCCGGGCCCGCCAACTGCACGAGTAGGCCGCCGCAGCCGAGTCCCGCGATCTGTGCCGCCGATGCGCTGCCGTGCAGTTTCGCGTTGCCCTCCGCGTGGTCGGCCGGGTCGATCAACGTCGGGAGGTAGGCCGTGTAGGCGGTCTGGAAGACGACCGCGGCCGCACCGCCGAGGATCGCGGCGATCAGCAGGAGGTGGATTGTCAGCAATCCGACAACCGCTGCGATCGGGACGGCGATGAAGAGTGCGGCCGAGGCGGCGGAGGCGCCGAGCATGACCGGTCGGCGACGTACGCGATCGACCCACGCGCCCGCTGGGAGACCGATCAGGAGCCATGGTGCCCAGGCCGCCGCGGTGAGCAGGCCGACCTGGAAGGTGGTTGCCTCGAGCATCGAGATCGCGATCAGCGGGAGCGCTACGGATGAGGTGGCGCTGCCGAAGCGGCTGACCGTTTCGCCGATCCAGAGCAGGCGAAAGTCCCGGTGCCGCTTCAGCAAGCTCATGAGCTGGGCCCGGCGCGATGCGGGAACGACTGCAGCTGGACGATGACTCGTTCGGCGTTGTCACCCGTCGGCCCCGTCGCCCCCGCCGCGACGTACCGGTCGATCACGGCGCCGAGCTCGTCGTTCAGTTGGGACAACTGCTCGGGAGTCAGGCGGAGGTCGCGCCAGTCGGACAGTCCGGCCGCGTGTTGCCACTCGTCCGGCCAGTCCTCGTCGACGTACGTGCGAACGCGGTCGAAGTACCGCTCGACGAGGTGTCGCAGGTAGACGTCGAGGGCGCGGCTGGTCTCGGGATCGCCGCGGAGTTCGGCGGGGTCGAGGACGGTCCGGCCGGGGATCCGCCACCAGCGCTCGCGCTTGGTGCCGCGGTCGGCGTCCTCCACGAGGTATCCGTGCTCGGCAAGCAGCCGCACGTGCCAGCTGATCGTCCCGGTGTTCTCGCCCAGGCGTGCCGCCAGCGTGGTCGCCGTGGCCGGGCCGTCGAGCTCGATGGCCTCCAGGATGTTCATCCGCAGCGGGTGGGCGAGTCCGCGCAGACTTCGAGCATCGATGCGTCGCATGTTTGCAGAGTAGTCTCTGCAGAGAAGTCTCTGCAAGATGTTCGCTGACTGTCGGTGGTCGCTCGTAGCGTTTGGCGCATGCGGCCTCATGTGGTGGCTCAGGTAGCGGTGTCGCTCGACGGGGTGGCGTCGGGGTTCGACGTCGACCTCGCGCGGTTCTATGCGCTCGCGACCCTGTGGCAGGAGGACGTGACGCTGATCGGAGCCGACACGGTTCTGGCGGAGGAGACCGCCGTACGGGCTGCTCCTCGGCGTGGGCCGCGGGCGGGCGGACCGTTGCTGGCGGTGGTCGACAGCCGGGCGCGGATACAGGCCTGGGACTCGCTGCGGGAGCTCGGCTACTGGTCCGACGTACTCGCGTTGTACGCCGATCAGACGCCGGCGCGACCGCCCGAGGCGACCACGCGCGAGCTCGTCACCGGGTACGACCAGGTGGATCTGGCCGAGGTGCTCGATGCGCTCGGGCGCAGCGGTGTGGAGCTGGTCCGGGTCGACTCGGGCGGGGCGTTGGTGAATGCGCTGCTCGAGCTCGGACTGATCGATGAGCTCGCACTGCTCGTCCATCCGATCCTCGTCGGCACCGGGCCCAATTGGTGTGACGCCGGGCAGGTGGAGCTGCGGCTCGTCGGCACCGAGGTGTTCGCCGGCGGGGTCGTCTGGCTCCGCTACTGCGTGGGCTGAAATGTCGGTTCTGGCCGCTACTGTGAGCGGTGATGAGGAAGCAGCATGAGTGGTACGACGAGCACGACGCGGAGCGCTGGGTCGCCGAGCCGGTCAAGCGGCCGGGCCGGACGGCGTTCGCGCGTGATCGGGCGCGGGTGCTGCACAGCGCCGCGTTGCGACGGCTGGCGGCCAAGACGCAGGTGGTGACGGCCGGCAGCGACGACTTCGTCCGCAACCGGCTGACGCACAGCCTCGAGGTCGCGCAGATCGGCCGCGAGCTGGCCCTGACTCTCGGCTGCGATCCGGACATCGTGGACGCGGCCTGCCTGTCTCACGACCTCGGTCATCCGCCGTTCGGCCACAACGGTGAGCGCGCGCTCGACCAGGTCGCCGCGGACATCGGCGGGTTCGAGGGGAACGCACAGACCTTGCGTCTGCTCACCCGGCTGGAGTCGAAGACCTTCGACCCGGCCGGCCGCAGCGTCGGCCTCAACCTCAGCCGAGCCACCCTCGACGCCGCCACCAAGTACCCCTGGCCCCGCCGCCCCGGTGAGCGGAAGTTCGGGGTGTACGACGACGATCTCGCGGTGTTCGAGTGGTTGCGTCAGGGCGTCGGCGAGCGCCGGTGTCTCGAAGCCCAGGTGATGGACTTCGCCGACGACGTGGCCTACTCGGTGCACGACGTCGAGGACGGCATCGTTGCCCAGCACATCGATTTGGAACAGGTCGGCGCGGACCGGGAGCCGTACTGGGAGACGGTCCGCCGGATGTATTTGCCGGAGGCAACCGATGCGGAGCTGGACGAGGGCTGGGCGCGGCTGACGTCACTCAACTACTGGCCGGGCGGCAAGTTCGACGACAGTCGGCGTGCGCTCGGTGGGTTGAAGGACCTGACCAGCCAGCTGATCGGCCGGTTCGCGACCGCCGCCGAGCAGGCGACGCATGCGGTGTTCGGCAGGTCGCGCTTGATCCGCTACGAGGCGGATCTGGTCATCCCCGACGGCATCCGCGTGGAGATCGGCCTGTTGAAGGGCATCGGCATGTTCCACGTGCTCAACTCGTCCGAGCGGCAAGCCCGGCGGGCCTCGCAGCGCGAGCTTCTCACCGAGCTCGTCGATGCGCTCTGGAAGACGGCGCCCGCACAGCTGGACGCCGCCTTCCGGGCCGACTTCGCCGAGGCTGCCGACGACAACGCGCGCCTGCGCGTCATCGTCGATCAGGTCGCGTCGCTCACCGACCCGTCAGCCCTGGCCTGGCACACGCAGCTCCTCACCTGACCGAGCTGAACGGTAGATCGAGACCGAGCTTCGACCGGATCGGCTTGTTGGTCAGGCGAATCTGGTCGAGTTCGCTCGCGGACAACGCTCGGCGATAGACGCGAACCTCATCGACCGCACCCTGGAACCGGTTCTCGCCGTCGATCCGCTCGCCCACGTGAATCCCTTGGACGCCGAACTCCTTCCCAGCTGTCACTGACCCAGGTGGTGCGGCCGCGGATCCCACTTGTACGCCGTCGACAAGTAGCCGCAGCTGACCAGCGGCCCGTTCCAGTACGACGTGATGCCACTGGTCGTCGTTGTACGCCGAGGCCGACTGCACGGTGATGTTGAAGCGATCGACCGCGAGGAGCGCCCGGATCCGGTTGCTCTCCGGTTCGGCCCGCAGCCACACCTGCGGGGTCGTCCCCGACCCGGTGCGGAAGGCCCAAAGGATCGCGTGTGAGCCGGTGGTCGCGCCGTACTTGATCCACGTCATCATCGTGAAGTCGTCCGCCCCCAGATCGATCGACCGGTCGAACGGGACCTCGACCCGGTCGTCCACCCCGTCCAGCGTGAGGCCGTTGCCAAACTTGCCGGGGGCAACAGTCGCTCTGCCGCGCACGTACGCCGGGTTGTGTGCCGGACCGACGTCGGGAGTCAGCGGTCCGGGCGCGGGTGGTCCGGGAATGCCCGGGGGAGTGCCGTTCGGGGTTGACAGGTACGCCTCGTTGAACCGTGCGTACCGGATCGTCTCGTACGGATTGGCGACGCCGGCCTCGTAGAGCAACGCGGCCTGATCGCCGTCGAGCTTGACCAGGTCCGAGTACGCCGATGGTCCCCAGTAGAAGACCTTGCTCTGTTGCCAGGTGCCGAAGGATCGCGCCTCGTCGTACGACGACCGCACTGTCATCACCTCACGCGCGGCCGGGTGCGCGGGTGAGGAGAACAGGATCCTGCGGTCGCTGAAGCGCAGCAACGAGCCCTGGACGTCAGGCACCACCAGCTTGGGGAGCGTTTGGAACGGCCGGTCGAAGGTCTCGCCACCGTCGCTGCTGATCGCGTACGCGCGGTTGCCCGGGTCGGTGCCGCGTTCCCGGGCCAGTGCGTAGATCCGCCCGTCGGTCAGTTCGGTCACGGTGACCTCCTGGGCGATCACCTTGCCGTCATCGCGGGAGGTGGTCGCGCCAATGTGCCAGGTCTCGCCGGAGTCGTCGCTGTACAGCAGGTGCGTGCCGTAGACGTGCTTGCCGACGCCGTCGTACGTCTCGAAGTTGGCGCCGACGATCAGCCGGCCGGGGTGCTGCCCGTGCTCGAGTTGGATGCCGTGCATCGGGCCGGTCGCGTACCAGAAGTTCCAGCTCGGGAGCTTGGCGTCGGTGAGTTCGCGGGGTGCGGTCCAGGTCGCGCCGGAGTCGTCGCTGGTCTGGACGTACGGGTCACGGTCGCAGCCGTTGGTGCAGGGGTTCGGACCGTTGTGGGTGCTGACGAGGACAATCCGACCGGTCCGATTGTCAACAATCGGCACCGGATTGCCGTGCGTACTGCCGTTGCCGTCGGAGACCACCTGGAGCGGTCCCCAGGTCTTGCCGCCGTCCGACGACCGGCGCAGCACGATGTCGATGTCGCCGTCGTCGCCACAGTCGGCGACCCGGCCCTCGGCGAACGCGAGCACCATCCCGTTGGCCGCACGGACCACGGCTGGAATGCGGAAACACGAGTAGCCCTCGGTCTGCTGCTGGAACAACACGCTGTCCTCGACGAACGGCTTGTCCGAGGACTGCGCATGAGCGGGTGTAACCAGGGATCCGAAGACGAGTAGGACAGCGGCCACAAGGCGGGGCGGGAAGGCGCGCATAAGACTCCCGGGAGGACATAGGACGTATGATGTCCTCGATCACGGTAGTGATTGGAAGGCGACGCGACAAGAGGGTGAACAGCCCCTTCAGGTTCAGTCTTCAAGCACTAGAGTCGGAGGCATGACTGACGCAGACCAACGGCCCATTGTCATCGTCGGCGCGAGCCTTGCGGGTGAGGCCGCGGCGCGGGCGCTGCGGAAGGAGGGCTGGTCCGGCGGCATCGTCATGATCGGCAGCGAGAACGCGTTGCCGTACGAGCGACCGCCGCTGTCCAAGGGGGTGCTGCTCGGCAAGGACGAGACGTCCGTCGCCCAGTTGCACGACCAGCAGTGGTACGACGACAACTCGATCGAGCTCCGCCTCGGCAAGACCGTCACCGGGATCGACTCTGCCGCCCACACCGTCTCCGTCGACGACGGTTCGCAGGTGTCGTACGACAAGCTGCTGATCGCCACGGGCAGCCGGGTCCGGCACCTCGACGTACCTGGTGGGGACCTGCCGGGCGTGCACTACCTGCGGACCGCCGAGGAGTCGCAGGCACTGACCGATGCGTATGCCGCCAAGCCGCGGGTCGTCGTGGTCGGCGCGGGCTGGATCGGGCTGGAGGCGGCGTCGGCCGCACGCGAGCGCGGGTGCGAGGTCACCGTGGTCGAACCGCAGTCCACCGCCTTGGCCGCCGTACTCGGGGACGAGGTCGGCGGACTCTTCGCCGAGTTCCATCGGCAGCATGGGGTCGAGTTCCGGTTCAACACCGGCGTCGAGGGCTTCGAGGGTACGGACAAGGTGACCGGGGTGCGGGTCGCCGGTGGCGAGGTGATTCCGGCGGATCTGGTGGTCGTCGGAGTCGGCGTACAGCCGAACACCGAGCTGGCCGCGGACGCCGGCATCGAGGTCGCGACCCGGGAGAACGGCTCGGGCATCGTGACGGGGCCGGATCTGCAGACCTCGGCCGCGGACGTGTACGCCGCCGGTGACGTGGTGCGCTGGGATCACCCGCTGTTCGGGCGGTCGGTGCGCGTCGAGCACTGGCAGAACGCGAAGGACACCGGCAAGGCGGCCGCGAAGGCGATGCTCGGCCAGGACGTCGCGCACGACGCGATCCCGTACTTCTTCTCAGACCAGTACGACCTCGGCCTGGAGTACGCCGGTGACATTCCGCGCGGGACGTCGTACCAGGTGGTGCTGCGCGGCGACCCGAAGTCGGGCGCCTACTTTGCTTTCTGGCTGGACGACGACCGGCACGTGCTGGCCGGGATGCACGTCAACAACTGGGACACGATCGACGCCATCCAGGCCCTGATCCGCTCCGGCAAGCAGGTCGACCCCGCCCGCCTCGCCGACCCCTCGGTGGAGCTGTCCGAGGTCTAACCCACCGGATACGCGACGTACGCGAACTGACTGCTGTTCGGCGACCAGCTCGGCACGTTCATCGTGCCCTGGCCGCCGAACAGCGTCACGACCTCCCGGATCTCGCCATCGACGAGCAACCGAATCCGTACGTCGTCGATATCGGCCGGATGCCCTTCGATCCCGTGCGGGAAGCTGACGTAGACGATCGACGACCCGTCCGGAGCCGGATGCGGGAACCAGTTGACCCGCTCGTCGAACGTCAACTGCTCAGCCTCACCACCACCGGCAGGGATCCGGAACAACTGCGCATGCCCCGCCCGCTCCGAGTTGAAGTAGATCCACTCACCGTCCGGGCTGTACTCCGACCCGTCGTCCTGATGCTCGTCATCGGTGACCTGTACGTCGTCACCACCCGCGGCCGGAATCGTCCACACATTGGTGATCCGGCGACCGTCCACCTGCTCCAACCCGATGTACGCCAACGTCTTGCCATCGGGCGAAACCCCATGCAGGTAATGGTGAAACCCAGGTCCGCGATCATTGGTCACCCGCCGCGGACGGCCGTCGGCAAGCGTCACGGCGTACAGATGTCCATCCTCGGCCGACACGTAGACCGTCGCCCCGTCCGGACTCACCACGTGGTCGTTGTTGATGGCCGGCACGCCGCCAAGCCCGATCTCCTCGAGTCCATCGGCGACCCGGAACAACCGTCCGTCCCCGTTGACGATCAGCTCACCACCAGGAGTCCAGTTCGGCGCCTCGAAGAGCACAGTGTCCGAGCTGTAGACGAGTCGCTGATCGCCGGTGGCGACGTCGACGACGTACAGCTCGGACCGTTGACCAGGGCGAAGAGTTCGTGGCATGCCCACCAACTTAGCTGGGCGGTGCACCGGCCGGATTGGCGACGCACCCCGGCCCCTGGAGGTTGAGCTCGGTGTGCAGGATGTCGAGGTAGGCGCAGCCGTCGCGGTTGTTCGGCTCGATGATGCCGCCCTCGTGCCACTCGTTCCACGCGTACAGGAACAGGTAGTTGTCGACAGTGGATGGTCGCGTGGACGTGGCCATGTCCGCGACCGCGTTCCGGACCGCGGTGCGATAGCCGTCGAACGACTGGTCCGGCATCCAGCGGATCGCCTTCACATCCGGGTTCTCGATCGGGTATCTCGGCCGCTCGTCGAAGTCGGACAGGACACAGCGCCCGTACGCACCCGGCGCCTGGTTGTAGAAGGCCCGCTGCCCCTGCAGATAGGTCGCGTACGAGCGACTCTCGACAGCCGCACCGTCCGTCGTGCAGTACGGCGCGTCCGCACCGGCCGCCGGCACCTGCTTCGGGTCGAAACCGGCCTGGTTGATCATCACGTAGATGTCCTCGCCGAGCCGGCTGCGTGCCTTCGCACGGACCGCGTCGACGAACTGCTTCACCTGCGCGTTGCTGCCATCGCCGAGACCGCGGGCGTCGCAGATGTTGAGGATCTTGCGGCCGTCGTTGGTGCGCAGCGCGTTGTCCTGGCCCAGGTAGCGCATCAGGCTGGTCGTGACGCCGTCGTACTGCGCGACCGGAATGTTCAGGGGCGCGTACGGATGTGCGCAGACGCCCACGGTGAAGTCGATGCTGTCCTTGTTCTTGGCCTGCAGGAACGCGTCGAGCGAGGCGTCGGTGAGGTCCGGGTGCTGCTTGGTGTTGTCCCAGTAGTAGTAGAAGTTGAAGAAGCTCAGACCGGCCGAGGTCGCCTGGGTGATGTGCTTCTCCAGCGTTTCCGGCAACGAGCCGTCGTAGTAGCCGATCGAGGGTTCCAGCGCGGACCAGTCCTCGCCGGGCCAGTTGTCGGTCGCGTAGTGGGTGCCGGACTTGAAGTCCCGGACGCCGCCCCACCAGTCGTTGTCGCGGCCGTAGATCTCCTTGGTCCGCGCGATGATCGTCGGGTGCCCGCCGGTGTGGAACATGCCGAAGTAGACCGCGCCGGCCCGGACCCAGTTCTGGTGGACGTAGCCGACCGGACCGTCGACCGTGTAGCCGGCCTTGACGAGGTCGGCGCTCTTGGACTTGGGCGCAAGCCGCCACTCCTGGCCGTTGGTGAAGCGGAGGAGCTGGATCAATCCCGGTCCGGCCTGGGTTCCGACGTACCCGGCGGTGCCTTCGGAGATCCACTTCTGCGCGACGAGCGTGTCCCGCTCCTGCGCCGACGCGGTGAACAGCCACTTGGTCGCGGTCGCCGACGGCTTGAGGCGGTACAGCGGGGTCCAACCGGTCTGTGGTGCGCGGGCGATGAAGCCGGTCTCGCCGGGCTGACGCTTGTACCCGGCTGAGGTCGCCGCTGCGAGTTCGCTGGGGTCCGCCGTGTAGAGCCGGCCGACGCCACCGGGGGCGACGAGTTCGACGAACGGCGCTGGTTGGGCCGGCCGGGCCACGGCCTTGGCGGCCGGCGGATCCGCCGGTTTCTGGTCGGCCAGCACCGGGCCGGCGGTCAGGAGAGTGGCTATGGTGGCCGCGCTCAGAGCGAGCAGGCCGATGCTGCGATGCACGTCGATTTCCCCAGTTCGTCGTCCCGTCGGCGGGATTCCTTGCCGATGATCGTAGACTCGCGGGGTGGCAGGCCGGATCAAGGAAGAGGACATCGCGCTCGTGCGCGAGCGGGCCCGGATCGACGACGTCGTCGGCTCGTACGTGACCTTGAAGAACGCCGGCGGTGGATCGCTCAAGGGACTCTGCCCTTTTCACGACGAGAAGTCGCCGTCGTTCAACGTCACTCCGGCCCGCGGATTCTTCTACTGCTTCGGCTGCCAAGAAGGCGGCGATGTCATCGACTTCATCCAGAAGATCGACCAGATCACCTTCAGTGAAGCGGTCGAGACCCTGGCCTCGAAGGTCGGCATCCAGCTCCGGTACGACGACTCCGGCGCGCCGATCCAGCGCGGTCCCGGCAACCAGCGGCCCCGGCTGGTCGAGGCGCACAAGGTAGCCGCCGAGTACTTCGTCGAGCAGCTGTTCGGCGCCCCCGACGCGGCAGCCGGCCGGACCTTCCTGGACGGGCGCGGTTTCGACAAGGACGCGGCCGTCTACTTCGGCGTCGGCTTCTCGCCGCGCGGCGGTGAGGCGCTGATCGGCCACCTACGCGGCCGTGGCTTCAGCAACGCCGAGCTGGTCGCATCCGGCCTGGCCGCCGAGGGACAGCGCGGCCTGTACGACCGGTTCCGCGGCCGGCTGATGTGGCCGATCCGCGATGCCTCCTCGGACGTGATCGGGTTCGGCGCACGTCGGCTCTTCGACGACGACCGGATCGAAGCCAAGTACCTGAACACCCCCGAAACCCCGATCTACAAGAAGTCCAAGGTCTTGTACGGCGTCGACCTCGCCCGTCGCGAGATCGCCAAGGGCCGCCAGGCCGTGGTCGTCGAGGGCTACACCGACGTGATGGCCTGCCACCTTGCCGGCGTACACACCGCGGTCGCGACCTGCGGCACGTCGTTCGGCGAGGACCACGCGCGGGTCCTGCGGCAACTGTTGCTGGACCACGATCAGTTCCGCGGCGAGGTGATCTTCACCTTCGACGGTGACGAGGCCGGCCAGCGGGCGGCACTGAAGGCCTTCGCGGGTGACCAGGCCTTCGCTTCGCAGACGTACGTCGCGGTCGAGCCGGACGGACTTGATCCGTGCGACCTGCGACTGCAGAAGGGTGACGCCGCGGTCCGGGAGCTGATCGGCCGGCGGGTTCCGCTGTACCGCTTCGTGCTGACCAACGTGCTGTCGAAGTACGACCTGGATCGCGCGGACACCCGGATCGACGCGCTGCGGGACGCGGCGCGGCTGGTGATCAGCATCCGGGACCGGTCGAAGGTGGACGCGTTCACGCGCGAGCTCGCCGGACAGCTCGGGATGGAGGTCGACCAGGTCCGCACCGAGGTCTACCGGGCCGCCTCGCGACCGGCGCAGCCGCAGGCCACTCCGCAGGGGCGCACTCCGATCGTGACGACGTCCGAGGCTCCGCCGGCACCTCCGCGCGTCGACATCCCGTCGCCGCGGGACCAGCGGTTCGTGATCGAGTGGGACGTCCTGAAGATCGCGATGCAGCACCCGGCGCTGGTCGGCGTTGCGTTCGACGAGCTCGACGACCACGACTTCACCCACCCGTGGCTGGCCGCGGTTCGAGCCGGGATGGCGAAGGCGGGTGGGCCGGCCGTCGCGGCTCCAGGTGAGGCGTGGGTGGTCGCCGTACGCGATGCCATTGGCAACGATCCGGCCGCTGCGGTGGTCGGTGCGCTGGCGGTGGATCCGTTACGGCTCGGGCGGGATCCCGACGAGCCGTATGCGCAGGCGTTGCTGGCGCGGTTGCAGGAGTTGACCTGTGCGCGGCGGATCCAGGATCTGAAGTCGAAGTTGCAGCGGACGAATCCGATCGACCGCGCGGACGACTACAACCGGATGTTCGGTGAGCTGATCGCACTCGAGGCGTATCGCGCGGACCTGCGCAAGAAGGCTATTTCGGGCGCTCTTTAAGGTGCTCGACCAGCCGGGCGGTCTGTTCGGCGTACTCGGCGGCGAAGTCGTCGCTGTCCGGATCGAGGCCGAGCGCGCGGGCGATCTGCGGGAACACGACCGGCGCCGCGGCCAGTCCGAACAGGGCAAGACCGGCGTACGCCGGATCGAGGTCGGCGGCGAGCTCTCCGTCTGCCTGGCGTCGACGGAAGTCCGCGAGCATGCCCTGGAACCGGGCGAACTGGCCTTCCTCGTCCTGTCCGCCGGTGTCGCGGTCGACGCCCTCGCGGACCAGCAACCGAAGCAGGTCGGGCTGCGCGAGCGCGGCCTGGGCGTACGCACCCACCAGCTCGCCGAGCGTGCCGGCGTCGGCGGCGATGGTCGGTTCGCCGGCTCGCCAACGCTCCGCGACGGCGCGGTAGAGGCCCTCCTTGCCGCCGAAGTAGTACGAGATCAGCTGCTTGTTCACGCCGGCGATGCGGGCGATCTCGCTGACCCGCGCACCGCTGAAGCCGCGCGCGCCGAACTCGGCCACGGCCGCGTCGAGCAGTTGCTGCCGGCTCCGCTCGGCGTCGCGCTGGCGCTCGTCGGGCGCTGGTGATCTCCGCACGAAGTCATCGTAGCGGACCTGCCATCCGGTGTGCTAACTTAATCAACCAGACGGATGATAAAGTCCACCCAACGGGTGATTAGGAGGCTGTGACATGCGAGTTGGGATCGTGGGTGCGGGGATCGGCGGGCTGGCGCTGGCCCAGGGGCTGGCGAAGGCGGGAGTCGACGTACGGCTGTACGAGCGGGATCCGTCCGCGCAGCACCGCAAGCAGGGCTATCGGATCCACATCAGCCCGGTGGGGGAGCAGGCGCTGGCCGCGACCCTGCCGGATGCGGTGCGGCGGCGCGTGATCGAGACGGCGACGCATCCCGGTGATCTGCTGGCTGGGTTCGACGGGCAGTTGAATCCGATGTTCGAGCAGGTCTTTCCGGGTGGCGGACCGGAGACGGTTAGTGCGGTCGATCGGTATGCGTTCCGGCGGGCGTTGATGACCGGGCTGGACGACGTACTTGCCTTTGGCAAGCAGTTCGAGTCGTACGCCGCGGACGCCGACGGAGTGGAGATCCGGTTCGCGGACGGGAGCTCCGAGAGTGTCGACGTACTGATCGGTGCGGATGGGGTCGGATCGGGGGTGCGGGCGCAGTTGCTGCCCGACTTCGAGGCTGTGGACATCGGTGTGCGCTGCATCTACGGCAAGGTGCCGTTGACGCCGGCGGTTCGGGCGGCCGTGCCGGAGGCGTTCATGCGGGGCTTCTGCTTCGTGACCGATGGGCGTGGCGCGAGTGCCGCCTTTGCGCCGGTGCTGTTCCGGACGCCGCCCGAGGAGTACGGCGACTACCTGATGGCGGTGTTGACTGCGACGAGCGACGTACTCGGGTGCGCCGATGACGAACTGTTCGCGTTGAGCCCGGCGGAGCTGTGGAAGATCGTCAGTCGTTTGAGCTCTTCCTGGCATCCGGCTGTGCGGGAGCTGATCGCCACCGCGGAGGTGGATGCGGCGTTCCCGATCACGCTCCGGACCTGCATCCGCGTGGCCGAGTGGCCGGTATCGCGAGTCGCTTTGCTCGGGGACGCCGTACACCCGATGACCCCGGCCGCGGGCGCCGGCGCGAACACCGCGCTCTGGGACGCAGCCCGCCTGACCAAGGCTCTGACCGATGGGACGCCGTTGCTCGAGGCGTTGGCGTCGTACCAGCAGGACATGGTCCCGCACGGGCAGGCTGCGGTGACGGAGTCGCTGGAGAACGCGAAACGCATGTTTGAGGTTGAGGTCTGAATCCCTTGTAAACGTGGCTTTAAGGCTGGCTGAAGGGTGGGGTGGACAGTGGCGGTGTAGTTCCAGAGAGCAGGGGGAAGAACGATGACCGACGTCATTGTCGACGACTCCGAGTCCGTCGACGCAGTAGACGAAACCAAGCTGTTGCCGCTGAGCCAGTCGCCGGGAGTACTCGCCGACGACCCGGAGGCGGCGAGTGAGCACGCCGAGTTCCCGAACCAGGGCAAGGTCGACAAGTTCGAACGCGAGCTGGACGAGGTGGCCGGTCAGCAGACCAGGCCCGACGACTCCGTGAAGTCGCCCGAAGAGGCCGGGTTCCTCGTCGGGCTCGAAGGGGATGACTGAGATGGCGATCAGGATGGGACAGGCCGCGATCGACTTCGCGAAGGGGCAGGTCACCAACCCGACACCACCGCCGGGCGAATCCGACTGGTTCGGCTGGTGCCTGGTCTTCGTCCGGCGCTGCTTCAACGTCGGACCGATGTACGGCTCGGCCGAGAAGGGGTACTTCGGGACCGACTTCAAGCACGGCACGAGCGGTACGCCGCCACTCGGTGTCCCGATCTGGTGGACCAACGGTGGCGACGGGCACGTCGCGATCAGCACCGGTGACGGGAACTGCTACAGCACCGACATCAAGCGCCGCGGCAAGGTCGACAAGGTGGCGATCTCGTACATCACCCGCACCTGGGGGCAGAAGTACCGCGGGTGGAGCGAGGACATCAACGGCGTACGGATCTACCGGCCGGGCCAGGTGGTTCCGCCGCTGCCGGCGGTCGACCTCAGCAACGTGATCGATGCTGCCCGCCGGGACCAGTTCCGGCCGCAGGGCCAGGGCTTGCACGAGCACGACGTACTGATCGTGGAGAAGGCGCTCCGCCACCAGGGGCTCAAGAAGGCCGAGTTCGTCGACGGGTACGCCGGCACCGAGTTCCGGACGGCGTACGCGATCTTCCAGAAGGCCACGGTCCCACCGCCCTTCGACGGGATCCCGGGGTTGGCGAGTCTGACCAAACTCGGCAAGCGCAACGGTTTCCGAGTCGTCAGCTGACTGCCCGCCAGTTCGTCAGCTGACCGCCCCACCGGATCGGCCGATTGCCCCAGCGCCGATCCACCCAGAATCGCCGGCGGATGCCCCGTCCGTCGGCGATTCGTTCCGTGCGTTCGCCGAGTGGGTACAGGTAGGGGTAGCTATTCAGTGACTCGCAGTGAGGCGGAGGTCTGACCATGAACCCCAGGCACCGGATGGTTCTCGAGGCGGACAACGGGATGGAACTGCTGTTCGTCTGCCCGCACGACGGCTGTGGCCGTCGGTTGATGCTCAAACGCTCGGGTGGTTTGACGGTGATCGACCGCGGCGACTTCTTCGCGCTGCACTACGGCGGCACGGAGGGGTTGGAGATCTCGTCCGGGATCGGCGGCTGACCAGCGCGTTTCCGCTTAACCAGGACTGAGCGCGGCCGCTCAGTGCAGCTGTGGCCGCGGGCTCAGTGCTGGGCGGCACCCTCTCGGTAGGAGCGGACCAGTCGTGGTCCGTCCTTACTCGAGGGAGTTCGTCATGCAGCAGTTCGATCCCAACATTCCCGGCCTGATCGAGGGCAACGTCACGACCGTGGTCGTCCTCGACCCCGCCAACACGTTCCCGCCGTTCGAGGTGGGCAACCACGTGCTGAACCGCGACGACGCGTTCCAGATCAAGGTGGAGTGGAAGATCACCGGCCTGCTCCGGCCGCTCTGGCTGTCCGCGCTCGGCGGCAACTGGAACGTCCAGGTGTTCGCCGAATCCATCGGCGGCGGCCCGGAGATCCTGCTGGCCGCCGACAACAGTGTGGCCGCCGACCCGGCCACGTCGGACTACGCCGTCACGCTGAACGTACCGCCGAGCACTCTGGACGAGGGCGACCCCGGCAGCCAGACCAGCGGCATCTACAAGCTGGTCGTCTCGGTGTTCCTGAACAGCAACCTCGGCCAGCCCGGCTTCGACATGACCGGGTTCAACGAGGGTCCGATCATCCAGGTCGAGAACCCGAACTGATCGAGGACCGGTCCTTCGGGAGGTGGAGCCAATGAACCAGACGCTCGCGAGTTTCCGTGATCTGAAGGGTATCGGCCCGGCCACCGAGGCACGCCTGCACGAGTCGGGGATCTACACCTGGGAGGCGCTGGCCGTGGCCGCGACCGCCCTGGCGTCGGTGCGCGGCGAGGGCGAGACACTCCGTGACGTGGCCAACGGTGTGGCCGCACGGCGTGGCGAGGCGGGAGGCGAGGCCGCCGGGCCTCGCCTGCCGGACGGCGAGCGCCTGGAGGCGTTCGTACTGCGGATCGCGCTGGCGGCTGACGGGAAGCCGCAGCGCTCCGAGGTGACGCATGTGCGCACGATGGCGGAGCAGACCTGGGTCGGGTGGAATCCCGATCAGGTGTCGGCGTTCGTCGAGAAGCACGGGGGATTACCTCCTGCTGAAGCCTCGTCCCGGCCCCGGTCCGTTGCGTCCTCGGACCAGGTGGTGGTTCTTGACGCCGGCAAGGCGATCGGGGGAGTGGGGCGCGACATCAACCTGGTGATCACCAACACCCGGGCGGTCGGGGGCGACTTCGGCTACCGGGCCACGCTGTCCGCTCACCGGCTCGGCTCCAACGGAGAAGGCTGGGTTGCGGTTGGCGCCCGTACTGGGACTGGGGCAGCGGAAGACGACGTCGCGTTGAGGTTCCCGGGGGTTCAGTTGCCTGCCGGAATTCACAGTCTGCAGTTGCGCTTCGAATTGCAGTTGCCCAGAGCAACGAGGCAGCCGCCGGCGTTGTCGCTGGCCTAGCTGCTCCGGATGGCGTCGTACAAGCGGATGGTGTCGAGTGCGGGGCCGGTGTCGATGGTCGCTCGCAGGATCCGCTCGCAGAAGCCGTACTGCCGGATGGCTTGATAGGTACGTCCCTGTGAGGCATAGCAGCGCATCAGCAGTCGATGCGCGTCCTCGCGGCACGGGTCGAGGTCAAGCATCCGGTGGGCGGTGGCGATGCAGTCGTCGATCCGGCCCTCGGCCAGCTCGATCCGGCTGAGCCGGTCGAGGGCGTCGATCAGCTTGATGCGCAGGCTCTCGCGGGGCAGTACGGTCCACTGTTCGAAGGGTGCGTCGGAGACGAAATCGCCACGGTACAAGGCGATCGCGCGATGGTACGCCGTTCTCGCCTCGTCCTTGGTGTGGGCGCGTTCGGCTGCGGCGCCGGCGCACAGTTCGCGTTCGAAGGTCTCAACGTCGACCTCGACGGTGAGGTCTTCGTTGATCCGATAGGTGCCGTCGGCATACTCGACCAGGTTCACGGACGAGACGTCGAGGAAAGCCTTCCGTAGGCCGCTGACCGCGACCTGCAAGCGATTGCGTGCAGCGGCGGGTGGAACGCCGGGCCAGAACTCCTCGAGCAGTTCGTCCCGCGCGCAGGCGTGGCGGCGGCGATGGAGCAGGTAGCGGAGGACGCTCGTACCTCGTTGTCCGTTCCAGGACCGGACCGGTGCGCCGTCGAGTCGTACTTCGAGAGAGCCGAGCAGGCGGGCCTCGAGTACGCCTTGGCGCGGTGCGGTCTGCGCGGGCGCGGGTGCGTAGTTGGCACGCTTGGCATTGGCTGGCTTGGTCAGCTCCCGCCTCAGCGCGGGCGCCCAGATCGGGCGTAGCCAGCCCCATTGCTGCTCCATCGGCACCAACCACGGCCGGAGTTGCTCGGAAGTGACTGAGCCCGTTCCCATCTGCGGGTGCCAGTAGCCGACGGTCAGCGCGACCTGCAGTGCACTGCGCTGATCGGGGGTCAGCCGTTCGAGCAGCGTCGTAGTGAGGCGGCCGAGCAGGGACGGCAGGTGGTGCGCCTCGTCGAGGGCCTCGTCCACGGCGTCCGGCGACCACAGTTGCGCGGCTGCTCGGAGGTCGTCGACGACTGCGCCGTACCGGTTGATGAGTCTTTGCGGGCGCTGCTCAAGAGGTGCTCGGTCTACGAGGTCGGACGCCGAGACCACGCAGTCCGGCCCGCGTACGACGGGCGAATGCCAGCGGCTCTCCGCGACCACGACCATCCTGACTCCACGAGCGGTGATGGTCGGGCGGATCGCCTTGACCAGGCGGGTGAGGGCTGTCGTCACGCGGTTCCCGAGTTCGAGCACGATGACCGCGCCTTCGGGTGCTCGCGTCAGCTCTTCATTCAGCCGTACATCCGGGCCTGGCTCCTCTGCGGACCAGCGGTGCAGGCAGGCCGCGGCGAGTGCGGGTGCGAGCTCCGTCGGGCGCACATCGCTGGCGCGCAGCCAGACGCAGTCGCCCAGCCGCTGCCACCCGTCGACCACACCGGCCAACCGCTCCGCGGAGTACGACCCCGGCACCCCACGAACCACGGAGAACGGGGCCTCCGCAATCCGCTGCACCGCCGGGGTCGTCAACCCCTCGGCGGCCAGGGGGCGAAGAACCGGCGGCAAATACATAGGCCTACCCCGCCCGCCCCTCACCCGTGCAACCCATCGTCATGCTTCCCCCTCACCTGTACGGACGCAGCCCGCTGCCCCTTGATACGCATTCAATCGCTTCAACTCGAACAACCAGTTCGGAACTGCCCTCAGGTGGGGTCAGGTCGGGATGCCCAACCAGGTGGTTAGCGCGGTTTGGAGTTGGTCCTCGTCGGGGGTCTCGCCGGGCGTGCAGGCCCAGGCGATCACGCCGTCAGGGCGGACCAGGACGGCCGAGAGACGGTCGTCGTCGATGCAGTCGACTTCGACGATCTCGAGACGGTCCCGCCAGCCATCGGCTGCTTCCCGTCCGGCCGGGATGAGCAGTACGGCGCGGGCGGTGGTGGTGAATTCACTGAGTCGGGACTGACCGGCACCCTTCGCGGTGACGAAGGTGAGATCGGGACAGTAGGTGCCGATCAACTGGTGATCATCGGGCTTGACGTACGGGAAGGCGTAGCGGATCGACAGCCCGCCGAGGAGCCGGGAGAAGTACTGGTTGACCTCCCGGATGTCCATCAGCTCAGACACGATGTCACGCAATGCGTCGGTGTGAGGTCCAGGACGCATCAGCGCCGACTGCGCGCGGGTGTTGTCCAGCACGGAGGCGCCAACGGGATGCCGCTCTTCGGTGTAGGTGTCGAGCAGTCCATCGGGCGCAACGCCTCGCACCTGCGCCGCCAGCTTCCACCCGAGGTTGACCGCGTCGCTGAGGCCGAGGTTGAGGCCCTGTCCGCCGTTGGGCGAATGTACGTGTGCCGCGTCCCCGGCGAGAAAGATCCGGCCGAGTCGGTACGTGCCGGCCTGGCGGGCGTTGTCGGTGAACCGGAGCGCGTCACTGACCTCGGTGATGGTCACGTCGACGCCGGCGACCCGGCGCACACTGGCCTGCAACTCCTCGGGTGTCACGGGACCTCGCGGTACGTCGGGTCCCTCCATGAAGTCGAACGCACCCAGCACCCCCGGGCCGTGGATCAACATGCCACCTTCGAGCCGGCCGGACGGTGGCAGCTTGTCCGGATCCGCGATCTGCACCTGGGCCTGGCGTGCCGTCATGATCGGGGCAGTACCGGGGAAGTCGAATCCGGCCAGCGTCCGGATCGTACTGTGGCCACCGTCGCAGCCCACGACGTACGCCGCTTCGAGCCGCTGCTCGCCGTCGGGTGTGTCGACGGTGATCGAGACGTTCTCCGCATTCTGGGTGAGGTCGACCACCGTGTACTCCCGCAGCACACTGATGCCGAGGGCACCGACATGGTCGGCGAGGATTCGCTCCAGGTCTGGTTGCCAGATCAGCCGCCCGGTCCGATCGGGCTCCTCCTGCAGGTCCGGATCGATCTTGTGGATCCACGCGAAGTGGTTCTTCGCGCTGCCGTGGTCTCGTTTCTTCTCGTCCTGCCGTTCGGGCTGGCAGGCCTCGAGTGCAGGGCCGAGTCCGCGGCGCTGGAGTGCTTCGAAGGCGAGTGGACCGACGCCACGCGACTTGCGCTGTGGGGCCGGTTCGGCCAGGCGCTCCAGTACGACGGGCCTGATACCGGCCAGGTGGAGTTCGATCGCGAGTGTCAGCCCGACCGGGCCGGCTCCGACAACGATCACTTCGTAGGACATGGGATCTCCTGGTTCATCGTTGGTTCTTGGCGGGGAACGCCAAGGCGGGAAAGAGCGGGAGGATCGACAGGCCGAGGGCCCAGGCGAAGGTGACGCCGTACGCCGCGGCCGGATTGCCGGTGTGGTGGTCCAGCTGGCCCTGGAGGACGAGGATGAGTACCGCCGTACCGATCGAGCCACCGACGCGGTTCATCACGTTCAAAGCAGTCGCGGCACGAGGGGCCTGATGTCGCTCGACACTGCCGAAGACCGTCGCCATACCCGGCGCCATCGTTGCGCCGATCCCGATGCCGCGGACGGTCAACGCGATCAGCATCATCGAGGCGGGCAGGCCGGCACCGACGAAAACCAGCGGCACGGTGCCGATCAGGCTGAGCCCGATGCCGACGAAGATCACCCCGCGTGGGCCGATCCGATCGGTGAGCCGCCCGGCGAAGTACGAGATCGCCGCGGCGCCCAGGGCCTGCGGCGCCAGCGAGAGCCCGGCCTCGATAGCACCTCTGTGCTGGACCTGCTGGAAGTACAGCGGCAGGACGAGCATCGAGCCGTACAGCGTGGCGCCGAGCAGGAACGAATTCGTGGTGGCCGCAGTGAAACCGCGTCGGGCGAACAGCCGCAGGTCGATCAACGGCGTCGTCTTCGTGACCAGTGCGTGCACGCAGTACGCGATGAGCAGCACGGTGCTCGCGATCAGCGAGACGATCGCGCGGAGCGAGCCGGCGCCGTGATCGCCGACCGAGGACAGACCGTAGATCAGCGCGGCCAGACCCGGTGACAGCAGGCCGAGCCCGAGCCAGTCGAGTCGTTCGCGAACTGGTGCGCCCGAGCGAGCCTTCGGGACCACCCGCAGTGCCATCAGCAGAGCGAGCAGCCCGACCGGCACGTTCACGAAGAACATCCAGCGCCAGTCCAGCTCCGCCACGATCACTCCGCCGATGACCGGACCCACGACCGGCGCGAAGAGCACCGGCATGACCAGTACGCCGACGATCCTGCCGAGCTGATCAGGCCCAGCGGCCTGTGCCAGGATTCCTTGCCCGACCGGCTGCATCAGTCCGCCACCGATGCCTTGGACGATCCGGAACGCGATCAAAGCGGGCACTGACCAGGCGAAGCCGCAGAGGACCGATCCGGCCACGAACAGAGCAACCGAGCTCAGCCACACCACGCGACCACCGAACCGATCAGCCAGCCAGCCTGAGAGCGGCATGACGATCGAGATCGCCAGCAGATACCCCGTGGACACCCACTGCAGTGTGGACAGTGGATCACCCAGATCGCTTGCCAGCGAGTCGATACCGACGCTCACGATCGTCGCGTCCAGCCCGGCGAGTACGGCGGCCAGGCTGAGCACCCCGCCGAGCTTCAGCAGCACAGGGTCGAGTGGGGCGAGCCCGCCCCGCGTCGCGGCCGGACCAGCCGGGTGGCCGGTGTCGACTGGCATGTCGTACCTCCCTCTCCAGGTTTCGACTGAACTGTATGTTCAACCTAATTTTATGTCAAACCTAGATATGGGTTGGTCATAACTAAGGTAGGGTGCACTTCATGAACGCGCGCGGATCCGGGCTGCGGGAGCGGAAGAAGCAGCTGGCCAGACAGCAGATCTCGGATGTGGCGACGCGGTTGTTCCTGGAGCGCGGCTTCGACGAGGTGACGATCGCCGAAGTTGCCGAGGCGGCCGGCGTCGCCAAGATGACGGTCACCAACTACTTCCCCCGCAAGGAAGATTTGGTCTTCGACCAGCACGCCGAGCTCGTCTCGCACGCCGCGGAAGCTATCGCCGCCCGCGAGAGCGGAGAGTCGGCATTGGCCGCTCTCCACCGCGCCTACTTCGCGGCACTGGACGTCCGGGCCGCGTCGGTCGGGCTTGCCGGTGAGGGATTCGTCAAGATGATCACCGGCAGTCCCGCACTGCTCGCCCGGCTTCGCGAGATCGACGAGCAGCGCGAAGCAGCCATCGCCGCCACACTCGCCGCGGAGACCAGTGCGGCTGTCGACGACATCACGGTGGCAGTCGCCGCGGCGCAACTCGCCGCAGTTCACCGAGTCCTCTTCCGGCAAGCGCTACGCATGACACTCGAAGGCAGGACCCGTGCCGACACCATCGACGAGCTCTCCGGCATGGCTCGGCAAGCGTTCGCGCAACTCGAACCCTCGCTGAGTCGCTACGCCGTCCGTTGACCCGAATCGTTGCCTACAGCATCCACTCGTAAAACGTCATCCTGCTGTAGCCGGACTGTTGACACCGAGGACGAGTGCATCCAGAAGCACAACATGTACCGCCACTACGGCTACGCCGTCTCCGACGTCTGGTACCGCGACCCTGACTCAACCTGCGCGCCCGAATGGCCTTGCGCCCCCGGCTGGCAGTTTCAGTGGGAAGAATGATCCCAATGCGCTGGGTGGCGTCCCTCTTGGGGAGGGACGCCACCCGCCTCAGCTACGGCGGTTAGAACTCCACAGGTAGGTGTCGTAGCCGGTGGTCCCGCCGCCTGGTACGAGTTGCGTGTCGTCCGACGTGAACGCCACGTGCTGTCCGTCGTCGGAGATCATCGGCAGGTAGCTTCCGATCCGGCCGAAGGTGCCGGCCTGGTCCTGCTGATGCGTGATCCAGACCAGGGCGCCCGTCTTCCGGTCGAGCCGGAACACGTCGCTGAGGTCGCCTCGGTCCGCACGTGTCATGCGTCCCGTCGTTCCGAAGGTCACATACCGCCCGTCGGCGGAGACCTGACCAGTCGCGCCCCCGAAAGTCGACGTAGGCCGGCCCTGCTGATCAGCCGAGATCAGCTCGAGCCGGTTGGTCCGCAGATCGCGCAGCCAGACATTCGAGATCGCATCGGGACCCACCGACCCCATCACGACGAAGACCACGAACCGGCCGTCGGCGGACAGCGCCGGTACGCCGGTATCGGCGAAGAAGGACCGTGGGTCCACCGTCACACCAGGCGAAATCGCCCGAGTCGTCTTCGTGGTGCGGTCGTGGACATAGATGGCCGAGACCGTGGAGATCGGCGGTGGCGGACCGGGCTCGATCACGCCGGGGCCGACGAAGGCCACGACCCGCCCATCGGCCGAGATCGTGGGGTCACTGGCGTAGTAGTCGGACTGCTGCCCCTCGGAGGTCACCGAAACGCGTTCGGTCCGCCGGGACCGGAGGTCGCGCACGAAGATGTCCGCGGCGTCATTGGTGTCGCCGGCCACCAGATTGGTCGCAGCCGACGTGAACGCCACGTGCAACCCGTCGGCCGAGATCTCCGGCTGATACGCCCCCAGATCCGCCGGACCACTCGGGCCGACCGAGACCAGCGTCGTACGCCCGGTCCTGAGATCGCGCAGGAACACATCCGGGCTGTCGTTGGTGTCACCCGGCAACAGATTCGACGCGTACGACGTGAACGCGACGTACCGCCCGTCAGCCGAGATCGACCCCTGCCGGCTCTCCCCGTTCCCTTGCACCCCGCCCACGCCGACCGAGACAAGCGACGTACGCCCACTCACCACGTCCCGCACGAACACATCCCGCTGGTCGTTGGTGTCACCACTCACGAGATCACCAGCAGCCGACGAGAACACGACGTACCGCCCGTGCCCCGACACCCCCGACGCATCATCAGCACCACCCCCGTTCGAACCGACCGACACCAACTCGATCGAGCCTATGTGGCTACCGCCGGCGATAGCGGCCGCCGGGACAGAGACCGCTCCCCCCGACACTGCGGCAACTGTGAGTACGACGAGTGCGGCGCGGAACTGCTTCATGGCGTCCCCCTTAAGGACACCAGCTAGATGCACCCACCGCCCCGGAAGTTACAAACCCGCCTCCGTGGCAGTCCCGGTACCAGCAGTTGGAGACTCACCACGGACACGCTTCGCCTACTGGCCGGCCAGCTTGGCCACAACTGGCGCGAGTGTGTCGGCGAAGTTGGCGCCGATGACGAAGTAGGAGAAGCCGATCTCCTCGCGACGTCGTTGGATTTCTTCGGCGGCTGCCGCGGGGTCACTCGGAAGGATGACGAGCGAGTCGGCCGCGCGAAGCGCCGCGGTGTCGAGGCCGGGCCCCGCCATGAACGGAGCGACACCGTCACCGACAGCGGCGACGTGCTGGCCGAGTTCGAGGTCCCGGTCGGCGGGGAAGTTGCGTACCCGGTTCGTGGTTTCCGCCCGGTCGTCGTCTGATGGGAGGACGAACGTGACGGCGTCGGCGACTTCGAGCGCCAGCGCCTGTGACTTCGGTCCGCTCACCGCCATGACAACCGGCGTGTGCAGATCGGGGCCGTCGAACGTTCGCAGGGCGGTCACGGTCTCGCGCATCCTGGCGCGACGTTCAGCGGGGGAGACGGCAGGCTGACCCAGCTCGACTTCGATCCCCGGTCGGCCGGCGCCGATGCCCATTTCGAAACGGCCTTCCGTGAGTACCGACAGCGAATGGGCCTCCCACGCTGTACTCCAGGGTTCGCGCAGGGCGGCGGCATAGACCCACGAGCCGACTCGCAGGTCAGCGATTGCGGCCGCGGTTGCCAGCGTTGGCCCGATTGCTGGCTGCCAGGTGGGAACGTCGGGCATCAGCAACGTCGAGTAGCCGCTGTCGGCGATGCGGCGTACGCGGTCTCGCCACGCCGGCAGGTCAGAATCGATCGGCGCCACGACCCCGAAGCGGAACGGTCGGGTTCGTCGAGTGGCCTGGTCGTTCATCACGGTTCTCCTTGAGTCCGGGACCCTCGTTCAGGCCGCTTACCTTAGCCACGAACCAGCAACCCCGAATCCGACAACCCCGCCGAATCGGCAATAGAACTCGAGGTCATCACGTTGTTCGTCGAGGACGTAGCGGCAAGCCCTCGACGCCAACCCCTCGGCGCCCTCGAGCCCTGAGCACCCCAGCAGCTCGTTCGGGATCAGGTCCGCTTCGGTGATCTTTCGGGTCCGTTGGAGAGGATCCAGCAGAGGGCCGCGACCAGGAAGGTGACGGCGGTCTTCGCCGCCGTCGCGACCGTGTTCGGATCGGGCACGAGCGCCTCGGACAAGTTGTACGACGCGTGCGCGAGGATCGCCGCCCACACGCCACCACGGAGTCTTTCGGAGACGAACAGCATCGTGTAGCTGAGCGGGAACAGTCCGACGAAGAACAGCACTCCGCTGAGGCTGCCGATGCCGTCGTCGTGCTGGCCGGTGCCGGGCACGAAGAACAGCGGAACGTGCCACACGACCCACGCCGACCCGATGACGAGCGTGGTAGGCAGCACACGCAAGGTACGGCGCAACCGTGGCTGCACGAATCCACGCCACCCGAACTCCTCCGACAGCGGCCCCGAGATCAAGGTGTACGCCAGCGCCCCCAGCGGCCCGCCTGCACTCGCGATGGTCGAACTCGCGTGCTCCGGGATGACGTTCAGATCGCCGAGGTGCGCCAGTACGGCGACTATCAGCGCCGGTGCTCCGGCGAACAGCAGTGCCGCTACCGGCCAGCGCACGTTCCAGCGAGCCTTGAACTCCTCTGGACACCGCCGACCGTGGCCCCTCATCCCGAGAGCGGCGAGCGAAGGACCGGCTGCCGCGGCCGCGAACACCAACGCACCAGGCCCGCTGTCGATGTCGGCATGCACCGCCGCGAGCACGATCCACGGTATCCACGACAGGGCGAGCGTGACGACGCCGAAGTGGATCAGGTCATGGCGGATCGCTCGAGGGTCCAGCGGATCCCGGGCAGTCTGCGACGCCACGTGCTCGGCGCTCATCGGAGTCTCCTTGAGTTCTTCGTGGTCGGTTCGGGAGCGCGACCGCCCCGACGTCGAGGACGTGCCTCAGAGGGCCGGCGATCTGGAGCACGTCGAGCGGCTCCGGAGCGATCTCTGTGATGCTTTCAGCTCCGCGGGAGCAGTCGCCCTGACCACTTCCGACAACCACCGGACGGATCCGGTCACCCGGCCGCCGAACTCGTCAGAGCATCAACTTCATCCGCGGAGCAGACGTCAAGGTGAAGCCGACCTGCTCGTACAGGCGACGGCCGTCCGGCGTGGCACTCAGGTCGACGCGATCGGCGCCGATGGATCGAGCCCAGCGCTCGACGTCCTGGACGACTTGCGTGCCGTACCCGCGGCCGCGGTACTCCGGAAGCGTGATGACGTTGGACAGCCGGACGGCACGCCCACGCAGACAGTGCGGTGTCGGAACGGTGAGCTCCAAGGTCCCGATCGCAGCGGCAACCAAACGTCCGTCGACGTCGATCACCGGAAACCAGGCGGTGTCCGCATTGTCGACGTACCGCGCGAACCACTCGCGCGCATGACCCTTCCACGCCTCGTCGCCCTCGTCGAACAGCAACTCCCAGAGCCTGACCAGCGCGTCGATGTCATCGACATTCGCCGTACGCAACGATCCCCTGTCACTGACCACCAAGGCATGCTGGCACAACGGAGGAGCAGCTCGCGCCCGCCGACGCGGCGTTCTGCGAGGAGCAGACAGCACCCTGCAGACGAGGCATCCAACGCAGTGGGTTGCGTAAGGCAACGATTTTGCGGACGGTGGCGAGCCCTGGCGATTGCCTGAAGCACTGACTGATTCCACTCTGTTTGACACGATTTCGTGTCACGCGCGGGATGTATGGCGGTAACTCGCGCACGTCGAGCGGTGTCGCTCGAGCGAGTTTGCATCACATGACGGCCGTGCCTGCTCTATGTATACCAACGGCACGCCTTGTTCGGAGTCGGATCGGCGATCGTCTTCGCGTCCGTGCCAACCAGCTCGGCACGGCCCGAGTGTCCAGTTGGCCTGCGAGCTCGGTGCCGCGGCCGCCGACCACTGCACCCACCTCACCGACGCCCTCGTCTCATCCGGGGTCGTGGCCGGTCTGCTGCCCGCGGTCGAGTTCTTCACCCCGCTCGCCCGCCGCCCCTCAGATGACCGCTACTCTCTGTGCTCGCCGCGAGCCCTTCAGTCTCCGCGAGCTCCCCATTTCTCATCAATGACTAATGCTTCTCATCGATGAGTAATGGAGTTTTGCCGCAGGGTGATGAAGTCCATAACAAATGGCTCGTGGACGCATGTTTTCGCGTCTTTTTCGGTTGACAGAGAGCGACTTACGCTACGGTTTGCCGCAAGGGGAGAGTCACTATCCGGGGGGCCGGCATGTTCAAACGCTTTGCGACCGCATTTTTCGTAATTACCACTACGGTCGTGATGATCGTGCTAGGCCTCACCGCCTCGCCGGCGGTGGCAGCCGAGGGTGATCCTGCGTCCTCCGTTGTGGCGACGTGGACCTGCACCAGCAGTCCGTGCCCATGGGGCCCGTCGGATAGCAGCAATGCGGCGGTCTGGCCGGCCGCGGCCGAACCGGTCCGGGCCCGCTACGGCTATACCGTCTCGCACGACGTGTACGCGCCGGCGCCCAAGGTGGCGGGCTGGAAAATCACCGTCACGTCCGGCAGCGCCACGGTCTACGCAGGCCCGGCCGACGACTCGCACTCGTCGTTGGCCAGTTTGCAGACCGGCGACAGCTACACCGTGCCCAGCACGCTGAGTAGCAGCAGCATCGTGAGCGTGCAGGACGGTGGGTCGTTCGAGTACACGATCACCCCCGGCGCCCCGACCGAACCGCCGCCGGCCTCCGGTGACAGTTCGGTGCTGGCCACCTGGAACTGCACCGGCAGCCCGTGCCCGTCGGGCCAGAGCTACACCAGCAACGCGGGCGTCTGGCCGGCCGCGGCTCAGCCGGTCCGCGCCCGCTACGGCTACACGGTCTCCGCCGACGTCTACGCTCAGGCGTCCAAGGTGGCCGGCTGGAAGATCACCGTCGTCTCCGGCAGCGCCACGGTTTACGCGGGCCCGGCCGACGACTCGCACTCGTCGCTGGCCGCGCTGTCGGCCGGCGAGAGCTACACCGTGTCGAGCACCCTGAGCGGCAGCAGCATCGTGAGCGTGCAGAACGATGGCGCGTTCCGGGTCACCTTCACTCCGGGCGAGCCGACCACGCCGCCGGCGTCCGGCTACGGTTCGGTGCTGGCCACCTGGAACTGCACTGGCACGCCCTGCCCGTCGGGTGCGAGCTACACCAGCAACTCGGCGGTCTGGCCCGCGACGGCTGAGCCCACCCGGGCTCGCTACGGCTACACCGTCTCCCACGACGTGTACGCGCCGGCGGCGAAGGTTGCCGGCTGGAAGATCACCGTCACCTCTGGCAGCGCCTCCGTGTACGCCGGCCCAGTCGGGGACTCGCACTCGTCACTGGCCGCGCTGTCGGCCGGCGAGAGCTACACCGTGTCGACCACCCTGAGCGGCAGCAGCATCGTCAGCGTGCAGGGTGGCTCCGCGTTCGAGTACACGCTCACCCCGGGAGCGCCGGTCACGCCCCCGCCGGCCGGCGACGGCGAGGCGGCCCTGGTGACCTGGACCTGCACCAGCAGCCCGTGCCCGTGGGGTCCGTCGGACAGCGGGTACGCCGCGGTCTGGCCGGCCGAGACCGACCCCAGCCGCGCCCGCTACGGCTACACCGCCTCGCACGACGTCTACGCGACGGCCCCGCAGGTGGCGAACTGGAAGATCACTGTCACCTCGGGCAGCGCCACCGTGTTCTCCGGCCCGGTCGGGGACTCGCACGCGTCGCTGGCCAACCTGTCGGCCGGCCAGAGCTACACCGTGCCGACGACGCTGAGTGGTAGCAGCATCGTCAGCGTGCAGAGCGGTTCGCCGTTCGAGTACGCCTTCGTGCCCGGCCCGCCGGTCCCGCCGACGCCGCCCGCTTGTACCGACCCCACCACCTGCGACCCGGTCTCCTGGGTCAACGCCCGCTGGCGCTACGCCGGCACCGGCGAGAACCCCGGTGACTGGTACGGCGGCGTGATCACCTGGCCGGTCGGCACGGCCTACCAGGGCAACGGCCGCGCCGGCGACAACGCGCGTACCGTCTACTCGGATTCGGGCGTTCCGCTCTACCCGTACATGGGTGCCTGGGCCGACGGGTGCACCGTCCGCGTGGTCACCGGCCGGGTCCTGATCGTCGAGTGGGAGCGCGGTACGGACGAGTGGCGGGAGACCCGCGTGAACGCCGGCCAGTCGTACACCATCTCGCTCAGCGGCTCCGAGAACGGCGCCATGATCGAGACGGACAACGACGTCGAGCCGTTCACGGTCTCGATGAGCAACTGCACCCCGCGGCCGCTCTCGGAGTCGAACAACCGCGTCCCGGTGGCGAACGCCGGTACGCCGCAGACGGTCGTGGCTGGTTCGACCGTGACCCTGAACGGGTCCGGCACCGACGCCGACGGCGACGACCTCACCTACGCGTGGACCCAGACCGGTGGACCGGCAGTGACGCTGTCCAGTACGACGGCGGCGAAGCCGACCTTCACCGCGCCGTCCTCGGCGTCCACGCTGACCTTCAGCCTGGTGGTGCGGGACGGCAAGGCCAACAGCGCGGCGGCGACCACCACGGTGACAACCACCGCGGTGGTCAACACGGTGCCGGTGGCGAACGCCGGTATCGCGCAGTCGGTCAACACGGGTACGACGGTGACGCTGGACGGCTCCGGCAGCCGCGACGCCGACAACGACCCGCTCACCTACACGTGGACCCAGACCGGTGGGCCGGCGGTGACGCTGTCCAGCCGGACGGTGCAGAAGCCGACGTTCACCGCCCCGTCCACCAAGACCACGCTGACGTTCAGCCTGGTCGTGCGGGACGGCAAGGCCAACAGCGCGGCGGCGACCACCACGGTCACCACCAACAACACGGTGCCGGTGGCGAACGCCGGTATCGCGCAGTCGGTCAGCTCGAGTACCACGGCGACGCTGGACGGCTCCGGCAGCCGCGACGCCGACAACGACCCGCTCACCTACACGTGGACCCAGACCGGTGGGCCGGCGGTGACGCTGTCCAGCCGGACCGTGCAGAAGCCGACCTTCACCACCCCGGCCACAGCGGCCACGCTGACCTTCAGCCTGGTCGTGCGGGACGGCAAGGTGGACAGCGCGGTGTCGACCACCACGGTGACCGTCACCGGTCCGAACCTGGCCCGGGGCAAGACCGCCACCCAGTCGAGCACCAGCGGTAGCGCGGTGGCGGGCCGAGCGGTGGACGGCAACACCAATGGCGTGTTCTCGGGCGGCTCGGTGACCCAGACCAACCTCTCCACCCAGCCGTGGTGGCAGGTCGACCTCGGTTCCGCGGCGGCCGTCTCCACGGTCACGGTGTGGAGCCGGACCGACTCGAACCGGATGGGCAGCGGTTCGGTGTTCATCTCCTCGACCGACATGACCGGCCGGTCGATGTCCTCGCTGCAGGCCGACAACGCGGTGAAGGAGATGTCGTTCTCGGCGTTCTCGTCCACCACCAACAGCCTGACCCTGAACGCGGGCAACGCCACCGGCCGGTACGTGCGGGTGCAGCTGTCGAGCATCATCACCACCATGAACCTGGCCGAGCTGCAGGTCGGCGGCACCACCGGCGCCGTGAACCTGTCCACCAACCGGCCGGCCACGCAGTCGTCGACCGACGTCGGCGCCGCCGCCCGGGCCGTGGACGGGAACACCAACGGCGTCTTCGCCGCCGGCTCGGTGAGCCGGACGGCGTCCAGCTCGCAGCCGTGGTGGCAGGTCGACCTGCTGACCAATTCCAAGGTCAGCAACGTCACGGTGCACAACCGGACCGACGCCTCGGCCGACAAGCTGAACAACGCGGTGGTGTTCCTGTCCACCGCCAGCATGTCGGGCCGGACCTACGCCCAACTGATGGCCGACTCCACGGTGACCAAGCTGAACCTCGGGGCGACGCCGGGGGCGGTCACCAGTCTGTCGACCAACACCGTGGCCCGCTACGTCAAGGTGCAGTCACCGGCCACCAGCGCCGGTGTAATCAGCCTGGCCGAGGTCACGGTGACAGGCACCCAACCCAACTAACGCACCACCAGGATCCGTCTCGGTTCGTCCCATCGCCGAAGCACACATCCGGGCTCCACGCCCGACCAACCGTGCGAGGAAAGCCGATGAGCGAGCCGAGACGAATCCTCCGTGCGCGGCGGGCCGGGCTGGCCGACGTTGACGCGGGCCTTTGGCTTACGCCCTTCGCCGACCTGGTCGAGGAACCGGGTCTTGAGCTTCTGGGTTGTGGGGCGGGTGGGACTCGAACCCACGGCCAAGGGATTATGAGTCCCCTGCTCTAACCGGCTGAGCTACCGCCCCGTGTCGGGGTGATGGTATCGGGTGGGTGGGGGTGGTTGGTGAAACCAGGGGGGAGTCAGGGGTTTGACTGAGGGGTGGTTGGGCTCGAGCGGGCATGATGGAGGCAGGTCCCACCGAGGGCCGTTCCATGGAAGGGAAGGCCGATGGGCTGGTTCATCTTTCTCGTGCTCCTAGTGGGTGCGGTCGCGGCGTACAAGTACCGCGTGCCCCTGATTGCCAAGCTGACCGGGCAACCGCAGCAGCGCATCCAGCGCGCCATCGACCGGAAGAAGGGCAAGTAGGTCGCCCGGTCGCGCTGACCAAGGCCGTCACGCTGCCTGGTGTCGTCAGGTTGGGAACTTGAGGCACCAGGCGGTGAGAGTGAGCTTGGCCGTCGTACCGATGTCGGTGTCGACGGGCCAGACGACGGGCTTGTCGTGCGCGCGGGCGGCAATCGACAGGTAGGTGCCTTCGGCTTTGTCCTCGCCCATCTCCACGGTGTTGGACCATGAGACTGCGGCCATGGCGGATTCGCCTTTGCTGAGGCGGATCTCGGTGGGGCCGGGGTCGATTGCCATGTACGAGAGGCCGTGGGTGACGGTCACCTTCATGCGCTTGCGTTTGGCGTCTAGGACGGTTACGTCCGGGTAGCCGTTGACGGTCAGGACCTTGGAGCGGCAGTTGGTCAGCTTGATGACGACTGCTCGGTGGCCGAGGGCAGCCTCCACGATGCCGACCGAGACGGAGGCGCCTGAGGGTGGGCAGGTCGGTCGAGGTGGCGTTGGCGTCGGCTTGGGGGTTGGCGTCGCGTGGCGGGTGGGTGTTGGGGTGCGCTCGGGGATGCCGCCGACGGCGGTCTCGGTGCCGCATCCACTCAGGACGAGCAGTACGGCGATCAGTCCCACCCAGCCGCACCTGTGCATACCCAAAACCTATCCAGGTGACGGCTCACGGCGAGCCTGCTACGTGAGAAGGCCCCGACCGCTGGACGCGGTCGGGGCCTCGAGGTGTGTCAGGCGCGGACTGCAACCACAGTCGCCGCCGCGGTGATCTCGCCAGATCCCTGCGAACCGCGCGCGGAGTTGTAGCCGAAGGCCTCGACCTCGACCACCGTGTCAGCGTCGACGGTGATCAGGCGAAGCGACGTGCCAGTCAGGTCAGCGTCCAGCCCGGGGCTGATGTCGTTGCCCATGATCGTTCCGAGCTCGGTCGTACCTGCCAGCAGTTGCAGCATCGGCTGCACCGCCGGGTCACCGGAGGCCGACGCGGTCGTGCGGTTGAACTTGCCGGACAGGTTGACCAGCCACGTGCCCTTCGGCAGCGTGAACGAACCGACGACGGTGTGACGTGTCGAGAACGACCCGCCGATGTTGGTGATCTTGGTGGCCGCGAAGGACTTGTTCACCTGGGCGTCGCCCTTGACGTCCGTGTCCTTGAGGAATGCGTCGCGGTCGGCGGGCACGATCTTCGTCTTGGGCAGGCTGTTGTCTACTACCTGGGATGCGGCTACTGACCGCGGGCAGAGCGGGTACGACAGGGTCTTACAGTCGGGCTTTACGGCGCCGTTTGCCGCGACCGAGATGCCTACGACGGCACCTACGGCGACGACGCCGGCGATGGCGAGCCGCCCGGCTTTGGTGTTGAGAATCTTGCTGACGTTCACAGGGTTCCTTCCCCTCATCCCCGAGGCCCCCCTCGAGATCTGCGGAGCACGCTAACGGAACCACCTGGTATAGGCCAATAGCGAAATCGTTGGCATATCCTGACGCTCAGTGACGGGAGTCGGCCACTCATGAACATGAGATCGACCTCTCATGGACATGAGAAAAGCCGACCCCATCGGAGCCGGCTTCTGCGTAGCTGTGTTGCTCCCGCGACTGGACTCGAACCAGTAACCTGCCGGTTAACAGCCGGCTGCTCTGCCAATTGAGCTACGCGGGATCGGTGCTTTCCCTGTCCCTGGGAACCCCCGAGGACCTGAGTAGGTTAGCAGGCTGGAGGCGAACTACAAAAACGGGATTCGGGTGCCCGGATCCTGCTTCTGCGTCAGATTCCGAACTCGTCGCGGACCTGTTTCAGGGCCGCTTCGGCCGCATCCAGTACGCCGGGCTGCCCGGGCTCCAATCCCTTGTCCAGAACGAAGTTCCACGTCACCGGGTCGTCCGTGCCGGCCGGATTCCGCCGGGCGACGATCCGGACGCCACGCTTGCCCGCGAGCGGGACGTGGCGCTGTACGACGATGCTCGCGTCGACGCGTTCCCGCAGCAGCTGGCCGAACCGGCCGGGGTCGTCGAGCTTGAGCTCCGTCGTGCGCATCGGCGTACCGAAGTCGCTGGTCTCGAAGATGGTCAGGACGGACCCTTCGGAGTCCCATCCGGCCCGCTCGATCTTCTCCCAGCCGACCCGGCGGACCGCGTCCGGCGCGTCCGTGGGCAGGTAGACGGCCGCTCGCGCGCCGGCTACCCAGTTCCCGTCGGCCAGCTGGGCTGCCGCGAGGATGTCTTCCTTCCCGCCAAGGCTGTGGCGGGCGGCAACGTTCACCGCGTCCGCCAGCTCACGAGGCCAGGACGTACGCCGAAGTCTCACATTGTCATCATTCCAGTCGCTCCAAATCTGTGGTCAGGCGGCGTAGTCGCGGAGGTGGTGGTGGGCTCGGCGGCGGAGGGTGCGGAGGGCTTCTCGCTCGAGGGTGCGGACCTGGTCGGGGGAGAGGTGGAGGGCGGTCGCGGTCTCCTCGGGGGTGCTCGGAGTGTGGCCTTCGAGGCCGTAGCGGTGGTGGAGGACGACCTGGTGGAGGTCGTCGAGGAACTGCAACTGGTGGGCGATGTCGCGGCGAAGGGCAGCACGAAGAACGATTGATTCGTCGTCGATGACCGGCTCCGCGTTGTCGAGGTCGAGCGTCTCCGGAACGATCCGCCAGGCCTGAGCACGCTCGACGCGGGCCAGCGTGAGACCGGTGGCGTCGACCAGGTCCGCCGTGGTCGGCTCCCGCCCGAGTGACTGCGTCAGGTCGTGGCGCAACGACGCGACCCGGCCGGCGTCCGTGTACGCCTGGGCCGGCATCCGCACCAACCGCGACCGGTCCGAGATCGCCCGCCCGATCGACTGCCGGATCCACCAGATCGCGTACGTCGAGAACCGGTGACCGAGCCGATGATCGAACCGCTCGACCGCTCGCATCAGCCCGATGTTGCCCTCCTGGATCAAGTCCAGCAGCGAAATGCCCTTGCCGGTGTACCGCCGGGCCAGCGACACGACCAACCGCAGGTTCCCCTCGATCATCCGCCGCCACGAACTCCGGCCGATCGCCACCACCTGCCGCAGATCGGCCGGATCATGCCGTCCCGGATCCACGCTCAGCTCGGCCGCCGCCAGCAGGCCTGCCTCGATCCAGTACGAGTGCTCGTTCACCTCCTCCCAGGTCAGTAGTTCGTGCTGCCCGATATCGCGCAGGTACGCCACCAGCGCGGTCACATCCGCGGGATCACAGTCCAGTTCGGCCATCCGTTCCCCTCTCTCCTGACAAAGAGAGTGCCGTCTTCAGACCCCCGCGAACCCGACCAATTCCAAGCCTGTGGACAACTCGCTGACGGAGCAATCAGTCCCAGGCGGGATACGACGGAGCAATCTCGGCGTACCGATCCGACCAGTTGGGCAACGAGGAACCGGTGAGGTGAGCGTCGAGCCGATCGAAGAAGGCGTGCGTACCGGGCATGAACCCGCGAGCGTTGGTCGCCGAAAGCCCGGTATGCGTGAAGGTGAGCAGCGTCCCCTCGCCGTCACGACTGAGCTCGTACCGAACGATGCTGTCCTCGACGATCCGCTGCCGCCACTCGTGCTCCAGGACATGCGGCGGATCCCAGACCAGGATCCGACCGGTCAGCCGTTTCGCATCAGGCGCCGCCGGTGGCTCGTCCGGCATCATCTCGATGCTGCCACCCGGACGCCCGTCGATGACGGTCTCGCCGAACCACCCCTTCCGTTCGAGTGGATCGGTCAGTGCCGCCCAGACTGCCTCGATCGGATGCGGGAGGTGACGCCGGAACGTCATGGTGGCGCGGTCGCCGTCGATGGTGAGTTCGCCATAGCGGTCGTTCATTCACGCGGTCCTTTCTGGTCAAGGTGTTGCTCGAGTGCGTCGAGGTGCCGCGGCCAGTACTTGCGGTACCGGCTGATCCAGTTCTCGATCTCCATCAGCCGATCGGCCCGCAGCGCGTAGATCCTTCGCTGGCCGTCCGGGCGGACCTCGACCAGCCCGACCTCACGCAGGATCCGTAGATGCCGCGACACGGCCGGCTGGGTCAATCGGTGCAGATGCGCGACCAGTTCACCGGCCGGACGCTCCCGCTCTGCGAGGAGATCCAGCACTTCTCGTCGACTCGGTTCCGCGATCGCCTCGAACACGTCCATGACCGGAAGTATTACAGAAGGCGTATATACACTTCAAGTCATATATCAACACAGGTGAAATGGTCCATGGCTGGGTCTACCTTGGTCCGGTGCGAGTGGCGACGTGGAATGTGAACTCGGTGAAGCAGCGGATGCCCCGGTTGTTGGGTTGGCTGGATGAGCGGCAGCCCGATGTGGTGTGCCTGCAGGAGACGAAGCTGGCGGACGACGCGTTCACCGCGCTGCTCGGCGACGAGCTCGTCGGCCGCGGCTACGAGATCGGTCTGTACGGCGAAGTCCAATGGAACGGCGTAGCCCTGCTCTCCAAGGTCGGTCTGGAGGAGGTGGTCACCGGCGTCGCCGGTGCACCCGGCTTCCCGAACCCGGAGGCCCGTGCGGTCGCGGCGACCTGTGGAGGCATCCGCATCCACTCGCTCTACGTGCCGAACGGTCGCGTCCCCGACTCCGATCACTACCACTACAAGCTCGCCTGGCTCGCAGCCTTAGCAGAGGTCGTCGCCGAAGGACCGGCAGATCAGATCGTCTGTGGCGACATGAACATCGCCCCCACGGACGCCGACGTCTTCGACCCAGCGGCGTACGTCGGTCAGACGCATGTGACCCCGCCCGAGCGGCAGGCGCTGGCCGACCTGATGGCGGCCAAGGACCTGCACGATGTCGTCCGGGATCGGTGGCCGGATCAGCGCGTGTTCAGCTACTGGGACTATCGCGCCGGCATGTTCCACCAGGACCTCGGGATGCGGATCGACCTGATGCTCGCGACCGATTCGGTGGCCGAGCGGGTCAAGGCGGCGTGGATCGATCGCAAGGCCCGCAAGGGGACCGGGCCGAGTGACCACGCGCCGGTGATCATCGATCTCGACGTAGCGCCGGACGGCGATATCGGTCCCGTCGTACCACCGCCGTCCGCGCCGCGGGCCGGGCGTAAGACCACTACCAAGCTGCCCCAGAACCGCTGATGCGCCGCCCAGCCGCCCTCGCCGCCGCCACCGCCCTCGTGGCAGTGATCGCGACCCTCGCAGCCTGCAGCAGCAACGACAAGACCAGTACGCCGCCACCGCCGCCGGTCGCGTGGACGAAGGTCGACGTCGGTACGGCGGAACCCGTCACCCTCACCGCTCACGAGAATCAGCTGCTCATCGGCCTGCGTCATCGCGGCGCCAAGGTCGTGCCCGAGCTCATCCTGCTCAACGGTGAGAAGCGCACGCCGATCGCGATCAAACCCAACCCCGCGAGCCCGTACGCCTTCGAAGCGATCTGGTACTCGATCGCGTACGACGGCAACAAGCTGCTAGCCCTCGGCGGAGCGTCGGGCGGTGCGCACTCCAACACCCGCTGGACCGTATGGACCGGCTCACCGCAGACCGGACTCATCGAGCGCCCGCAAGACTTCTTCACGTTCGGCGGCCAGACCGCGGGCGACCTCTACAGCGCCGTCATCACCCCGTCCGGCCAGGCGCTGCTCGGCTCATGGGGCGGTGTGGCGACAGGCAACGACGCCATGGTCTGGCTGCCGCAGAGCGACGGCAAGTGGACCCGGCAGGACCCGACGAAGACGGCCCTGCAGAGCACACCGTCCCTCCTGGTCGGACCCAGCTTCGGAACGACGCTCGGCGAGAGCATCCTGCTGATGGGTTCACAGGTGCGGTTGGCGCCCAACGTGGTCGCCCAGGAGGCCGCGGTCTGGCGATCCACCAAACTCAACCAGGGCTGGAGCCGGCTGGCTTTGCCCGACCCGGGCAACCGCAGTCAGGCCTCGACCGCGACCTGTGCCAAGGATTGCGTCATCTCGGGCTACGTCGACGGGCAGTTGGCGATGTGGACGCTCGACGCGGCGGGCACGGCGAAGCGGCTGACCGGTGTGCCGTCGATCCCGGTCGGCGACAAGGACAAGTTGCCGGCGCCGATCGTCGACGGCGACAAGATCACCCAGATCGTTGCCCAAGACAACAAGGTGAAAGTGATCACCGGGCACGACGGACAATGGACGGTCCATGAGTCCACAGGGGGTCCGCAGGGCCCGGTGACGTCCGCCGTGATGATGCCGGACCACAAGCTCTACCTGATCGCCGGCACCGCTCTCTGGCAGACGACCCTCAGCTGAGCAGACCCTCAGAGCAGACCCTCAGCTGAGCAGGCCCTTCACGTACGCCGCCTGTCCGGAGTGCTGGGCGCAGTCGTCGATCACGCTGATCAGCCGCACGCCGAGCGTCACCGGCGGGTTCCACCGCCGGTCGACGATCCGGTCCAGACCCTCATCGGTGACCGTCTCGAGGAACTCGACCGTCCGAGCATGCACGGCGTCGTAGTACCCGAGCAGCTGCTCGGCTGACAGCTTGACCGACGCGACCTGCTCCGAGCTGTGCGCATATCCGGTATCGGCCGCGTCGAGAGGCAGACCGAGCCGCTCGTGCCAGCCGTCCGCGGTGTGGACCTGCTCGTAGCCGCCGGCGTCGGCGAGGTGGTCGTCCTGGACCCGGGTGAGGTGCCAGACCAGCCACGCGATCGAGTTGGCCTTGTCGCCCGGACGGGTGGCCAGCGTCTTCTCGTCGACGCCCTCGACGACGTCGTGCACGACTTCCTGGATCCGGCTGTGTGCGTCGATCAGCAGTTCACTCGTGTTCATGGACGCCACGTTAGCCCCCGCTTCCGACAGATCTAAGGTGGTCCAGGCAGGTCCGGACAAATGAGGAGAAACTGTGGAATACCGCACGCTCGGCGCCAGTGGCGCAGTCGTCTCCACCTACGCGATCGGCACCATGACGTTCGGCAGCGAGACCGATGAGGCCGGCTCGCACACGCAGCTCGATCGGTACGTCGAGGTCGGCGGCAACTTCATCGACACCGCCGATGTGTACTCGGGCGGTGTGTCCGAGGAGATCGTCGGCCGCTGGCTCTCGAAGAGCTCGGCGCGCGACAGCGTCGTACTCGCGACCAAGGGGCGCTTCCCGACCGGCGACAGCCCGAACGACGTCGGCACGTCGCGCCGTCACCTCCGCCGCGCGCTGGACGCGTCGCTGAGCCGGCTCGGCGTCGACCACATCGACCTCTACCAGCTGCACGCATGGGATCCGGTCACGCCGCTCGAGGAGACGCTCAGCTTCCTCGAGGACGCCGTACGCGGCGGGAAGATCTCGTACGGCGGACTCTCGAACTTCACCGGCTGGCAGCTGCAGAAGGCGTGCGACCTGATCGCCCACCGCGGGTGGTCGCCGCTGGTCACGCTGCAGCCGCAGTACAACCTGCTCGTGCGGGAGATCGAGTGGGAGATCGTCCCGGCCGCGCTGGAGAACGGGCTCGGCCTGCTGCCGTGGTCACCGCTCGGCGGTGGCTGGCTGACCGGCAAGTACTCGTTCGACGAGGTGCCGACCGGCGCGACCCGGCTCGGTGAGAACCCGGATCGCGGCGTCGAGTCCTGGCATCGCCGCAGCCAGAACCAGCGGGTGCGTGACGTCGTCGACGCGGTTCGCGAGATCGCGGAGGCGCGCGGGATCTCGATGGCGCAGGTCTCGCTCGCGTGGCTGGTCGACCGGCCCGCGATGACCTCGGTGATTCTGGGTGCGCGCACGCTCGAGCAGCTCGACGACAACCTCGCGGCCGCAGATCTGCACCTGACGGCGGAAGAGACCGAGAAGCTCGATCAGGCCAGTGACCCGGGCGCGGCCGACTACCCGTACGGCATCCCGGGCGAGACCCAGCGCGGCCGCCCGATCACCGGCGGCCGCTCCTAAGCACCTGCGCTCCTAAGCAACAGGGACTAACGCTCGACAGCAATGCGGAGGGCGGCGTACGACGCAACGAGCGCACGCCGCTCCTCCGTGAGCAGGGGATGGTCGAGCGAGCACCCGGCTCGGACCCATCGGTCGGACAGGTCCATCGCCTCCACCCTTTTCTGCGCAGCCGGCCCGACGGCAGTCCGATCGGCGTCGTACACATAGGCGTAGAGATCGACCAGGGCGGTCTCGAGGTGCTCCTCCGTGCCGTAATGCTGGTGCGCCCGATGGACCCGCCACCATTCGACCTCCAGCCGCGCCGCCTCCGCCGGGTCGAATCTCAGGCCGCTCGTTCGGCCCACCAGTTCGTAGAAGCGGCGCATGTACGCACGGGCCGCGTCCGGCTGGTTGTCCGGGTACGGCGCCCACATCTGGTTGGCTCGCAGTACATACCAGGCTCCGGTCAGTGTCCGGCTGGGTGACATCCCGAAACCGGCTGCGACCATCCCCACCGACGCGATCAGGAACCGGCGCCAGTCGTGCCGGTAGTAGGCGGCCCAGGCGTCCGTCTCACGGTTGCCGACCACCACCGGGTCGAAGGACAGTGGACCTGTTCGCATGATCCTCCCCCTGAGGAGATCCGATGATCGATGGTAATCCGGTGGACGGCGTCGTCGCGCAGATGCGGCAACGGCTCGACGACCTGCCGGACGAGCTGGCTCACCGCCGGATTTTCCTCGGCACATACCTGCGCACCACGCAGGCGGTCGGCGAGGCGATCAAGCAAGCCCGCTTCGAGGATCCCGCGTGGGTCGAGGAGTGGGATGTGAAGTTCGCGGAGCTCTATCTCCAGGCCCATGACGCGGATCTCGCCGGACCACCGGTACGAAAGATGGTCGGCAAGGACTGGGTCGGGAGAAGCGAGGTGGGGACCGGCGAGGAGGTGCGGTCGAGTGTCGTGGCCCGCCCGTGGCGGTTGGCGTTCGATGCGCCCGCCGAGCTGCCGGGGTTGCGGCATGTGTTGCTGGGGATCAACGCGCATGTGAACTACGACCTGCCGCAGGCGCTCCTGGCCGTGATCAGCGATGACGACTTCCTGGATCCGTTGCTGATGGCTCGGCGTCGACGCGATCACGAACGGATTGACGGCGTACTCGCGGAGCGGGTGCGGGCCGAGGACGACGAGCTGGCCGCGTCGGGTCCACGCAGCTTGGTCGACCAGGTGCTGACACCGCTCAACCGCTTGTCCTCGCAGCGGTTTCTCCGCGAGTCCCGGCAGAAGGTGTGGCACAACACCGTCGAGTTGCAGAAGGCACGCGTCCACGGCAACTACGGACATCGCCTGGCGGAGCTCGAATTGCTCAGTGCGGCGAAGATCGCGGACCTGCTGCGTCCAGGCCAGGTCCTGCTGCGCCTGGCGCTCACCGGCTTCGGCGTGACGTTGCCGCCACCGGTCTAGCCCGGCAACACCCCGGACCAGACCACGCCGACCGCCAAACACGCCAACGTGACCAGGCCGAATACTCCGACCCACATCAACGCCGGTATGCCGGTCAGACGTCGCAGCTGATCTGCATCCGAGCTACGCCCCTGCCCGCCTCGTCGTGAGTGCTGCAACTCCAGTACGGCGCGAGGCGCGGCCAGCAACAGGAACCACGTGAGCAAGTGAGCGAACGCCGACTGCACCGCCGGTGAACCCCACCAGGTCACGCCGAACACCAGCGCACCGAAGACCAGGACCGACCAAAGCCCGTACAGGTTGCGGATCTGGAGCAGCAGGATCACCAGGGCCAGCAACAGACCCCACAGCAGTGCAACGGCGTACCCGCGACTCAGCACGAACGCGGCGGCGATCCCGAACAGCGCCGGGCCGGGGTAGCCGGCGAGCAGTACGGCGATCATCCCCGGACCGGTCGGATGGCCGCGCGACACCGTTACGCCGGAGGTGTCCGAATGCAAGCGGATCCCGGCCAGCTTCCGCCCGACCAGTGCGGCGATCAGCCCGTGCGCACCTTCGTGGGCGATCGTCACCACCTGGCGTGTCAGTCGCCAGAACGGTCGCCAGGCGATCAGTAGCAGTGCGACGACGCCCGTACCGATCACGACGCGCAGCGACGGCTCGGGTTGGGCCGACGTGATGCTGTCCCAGAACTCTCTCACCCGCCCATCCTTGCAGCCCGGTGGTCAACCCCTGCTTGTGCGGTTGACATCGGCACAGGGCCGGACGACGGTTGAATCGCGGCCTGGGGAGGGGGAGCACCATGTCACAGCCACGCAGTATGAAGGTCACTACCAAGAAACGCGGTGTGAAGAAATCCACCGCCTGGCAGGCATCCGCCGCCGTACCACTGCCAGACTTCCTGGAGTCCGCGGGGACTCTGACTCTCGCGCAACGGAAGGTGCTTGTAGATCAAGCGCTTCTGCTGCTCGAGCAGAACTACGTCCATCTGCCACTCAAGATCGCCATGCACTCGGTCAACCCGGTGCAACGACTCCGGGTGCTGCGAGCGCGGATGGAGCGGCAGACCGCCGGCACGATGGAAGCGGAGTGGATCTTCCACCGGCAGATGTCGAGCATCTTCCACTCGGTCCGCGATCTGCACACGAACTACCTGCTGCCCGCGCCGTTCGCCGGGAAGATCGCGTACCTGCCGTTCATGATCGAGAAGTGCTACGACGCCGGCGCCGACCGCTATCTGATCACCCAGACCGTGACCGGATTCCAGGCTCCGCAGTTCGGGCCGGGCGCCGAGGTGACACATTGGAACGGTACGCCGATCGCCCGGGCCGTCGCCCTCAACGGCGCAGTATTTGCCGGTAGCAACGAATCCGCCAACCTCGCCCGCGGCCTCGAGTCACTCACCCTGCGTCCTTTGGTGATCCAGGCGCCACCCGACGAGGACTGGGTGACCTTGACGTACGTCGGTCTCGACGGTTCCGCGCAGGAACTGCGTGAGCAGTGGAAGGTCACCACGAACCTCCCGCCGATGACGGACCTCGACGCACTCAGCGAGGCCTCCGCCGTGATGGGCCTGGACCTGGACTCCGACGAGAAGTCGCGCGCGAAGAAGACGCTGTACGTCCGCGATGTCGTCGACCTGGAGGGCGGTCAGAGCTCGACCGAGCTGAGTACTCCGGTCGCCGTCGGCGGAGCTGACATCCCGACCACGATGCCTGGCGTGTTCCGGGCTCGCGAGGTCGTCACGCCGTCCGGGACCTTCGGACACGTGCGGATCTTCACGTTCAGCGTGCAGGACCCGGTCGCGTTCCGGGACGAGTTCGTCCGGCTGGTCGCCGTACTGCCGCAGAATGGTCTGATTGTCGACGTTCGCGACAACGGCGGCGGGCACATCTACGCCAGCGAGTTCACCCTGCAGACGATGACGCCGCGGCACATCGCGCCGGAGCCGGTCCAGTTCATCAGTACGCCGCTCAACCTCAAGATCTGCCGTCGGCATAAGGACAACCCGGCCGGGATCGACCTCGGTCCGTGGTTCGACTCGCTCGACCTGGCGACCGAGACGGGCGCGGCGTACTCGGCCGCGAAGCCGATCACCCCGGAGGACGGCGCGAACGACCTCGGCCAGACCTACTACGGCCCGGTCGTGCTGATCACCGACGCCCGGGTCTACTCGGCGACCGACATCTTCGCGGCCGGGTTCGCCGATCACGCGATCGGCACGATCCTCGGCGTCGACGACAACACCGGTGCGGGCGGCGCGAACGTGTGGACGCACAGCCTGCTCACCGCGCTGCTGAGCGAACCAGCGCCGGCCGATCAAACGTCGCCGTACGAGGCATTGCCGAACGGGGCGAACCTGCGGGTCGCGATCCGTCGCACCTTGCGGGTCGGTGAACTGTCGGGCACACCGGTCGAGGATCTCGGCGTGAAGCCGACCGAGACGCACCGGATGACGCGCGCCGACCTGCTCGAAGGCAACGTCGACCTGTTGAATCGGGCCGGCGAACTGCTCGCCGCGCGGCCGATGCGGCGGCTCGAGCTGAAGACCTCCTTCAGTGCTGGGACGCTCACTGTCGCGATCGATGTCCAAGGCATCGATCGGGTCGATCTCTACCTCGACGACCGGCCGATCAGGTCCGAGGACCTCACCGGGATGCCGGTCAGCATCGACATCGTTGACATCACGCCCGGGCAACTGCTGCGCGCTGACGCCTACGAGGCCGGGGTGCTGGTCGCCTCACAGCGGCACAAGGTCTAGTTTCGGGGGCATGAGTCTTCACCTGACCGCCGAAGAGGAAGCGATGCTCGGCGGTCAGGAGGGCGAAGGTGTTGCGCTCGCGATGCGCGTGATCGTCCACTCGGCGACGATCTCGGACGCGCCGCGGCTGGTCGAGATCACCTCTGCACATGTGGATTCCTGCCTCTATCACGGTCAGGTCAGCCTCGACTTCGCGCACCGATTGGTCGAGCTCGGCGCGAAGGTCCGCGTTCCCGCCACGCTGAACGTCGGCTCGATGGACCTCATCCATCCGGAGTTGATCCGCACCAAGGACACCGCTGGTCGTGAGCTGATGGAGGCGTACGTCGCGCTCGGATGTACGGCGACGTTCACCTGTGCGCCGTACCAGCTGCCGAATCGGCCGGGGCTCGGCGAGCACGTCGCGTGGGCCGAGTCGAATGCGATCGTGTTCGCGAACTCCGTGCTCGGTGCGCGGACCGACCGGTACGGCGACTTCCTCGACATCTGCGCGGCGATCACCGGGCGCGCGCCGTACTCGGGTTTGCAGACTGATGAGGCTCGGCGGGGGACCGTAGCTTTCGACTGCCGGCCGTTGGGTTCCTTCTTGCAGTCGGAGTTGGTGTATCCGTTGCTCGGGCACCACATCGGGTCGGTGGTCGGCGGCGAGATCCCTGTGCTGGTTGGGATTCCGGGCGATGTTTCGGAGGATTCGCTGAAGGCTTTCGGGGCTGCGGCGGCATCGGCTGGAGGTGTGGCGTTGTTTCACGCGGTTGGGGTGACGCCGGAGGCTCCGACGGAGGTGGGCGAGTTGCCGGTGCGGGTTGTCTCGCGAGAAACGCTTCTGGCGGTGCGGCGGTCGTTGTCGACGTTTACCTCGGGGGAGTTGGACGCAGTCAGCGTTGGGACGCCGCACGCGTCGTACGCGGAATGTGTTCGGTTGGCCTCTCTCGTGGACGGGCTGGTGTTGAAGGTGCCGTTCTATTTGTCGACAGGGCGGATGACCCGGGCGCGTTTGGAGGAGAGCGGCGTACTGCGGGTGTTGGAGTCGGCTGGAGTGACGGTGATTGTCGACACGTGCACTTATGTGACGTCGATTCTCGCGCCGGGGTGGAAGAACGTAATGACCAACTCGGGGAAGTGGGCGCACTACGCGCCTGGCAACATCAATGTGTCCGCGGTACTTGGGTCGTTGGAGGAGTGTGTTGCCTCGGCGCGCGTTGGACGGGTGGTGCTCGACGCATGATCGTGCTGCATCCCGGTACGGCGGTCGGTCGACCGCTTCGCCTCACTGCGCCCCTGTCCTTCTGGGGCGGGACCGATGAGGATGGTCGGATTGTCGACGCTCATCATCCGCAGTGCGGGGTCGTGCTGGCTGGGCGCGTTCTGATCATGGAGTCGGGCCGCGGGTCGAGTTCGTCGTCCAGCGTGCTTGCCGAGCAGATCCGTGCCGGGACAGCGCCGGCTGCGATCATCCTGGCTCGTCCGGACACGATCATCCCGCTGGGCGCTCTGATTGCCTTTGAGCTCTACGGCCTGAGCACTCCGGTCGTTGTGGTCGAGGCGTACGACGCTTTGCCCGCCGACGGACTGCTACGGGTTGAGGCCGGCGCGACGGTCGGCCGGTTGACGCATGAGTACGGCGGTGGCGGCGAAGAGGATCGCGCAGCCGACGAGGGCTAGGGACAGGCTCGTCAGTCGGGCGATCGCGGCGATGGTGAGGCCGCAGACGATCTCGCCGAGGTACTCGAGCTGGGCGAGGAACGAGTGCGTGGTCGCGCGGACGTCGGCCGTCGTACGGGTGTTGATCCAGATGGTGCTGATCACGCGGGTCAATGGGGTGACGATGCCGGCGAGCAGTACGACGGCGATCGCACCGACGACCGGGACCCGGGCGAAGGCGAGCAGGAGCATGCTGAGTACGCCGGCGACGGCGGCCAGCGCGTAGTCCGTGCCGGCGTGGGCGCCGTCGATGCGGTGGACGACCAGGCGGAGCACGATCGCGCCGACGATCAGGCCGATGACGCCGAGGCCGGTGAACCAGACGATCGGATCGGGATCGGTGGGGAGGCCGAGATCGAGGAGTTGCTTCTGGGTAAGACGTCCGGCCACGTCCGAGGCGCCGTTCACGAGGAACGTGGCGCCGAAGATCAGCAGGATCGCGCGGCTTCGTCGTACGAGCGTCAGGCCGCGGCGGAACGTGGTCCAGGAGGCCGACCAGCGGGCGGTGCGGACCGGGACGAAGTTGTGCTCGGTGAAGCGGAGGGCGATGTAGGGCGCGAGCGACATCATCGCGACGCCGGCGATGACGATGGTGAGGTCGCGCCGGGTCGCCCAGGCAAGGAGGCCGAGGGCGATCAGGCCGGTTGCGGCGCCGGTGAGTTGGGCGCGGGCGGCGCGGGCGAGTACGGCGGTGGTTTGGTCCGGCTGGTCGAGTTCGTCGGTGATCCAGGCGACGTCGGATCCACTCGCGAAGGTCCAGGAGATGCCCCAGAGGACCTGGGTCGCGAGGAGCGCCAGGAAGGTGTCGACGAGGCCGGTGGTGAGCATCGCCGTGCCCATCAGAAGTTGCGAGATCACAAGCGACCATTTGCGGCTGATCGTGTCGGCGAACACTCCTGCTGGGACCTCGCACACCAACGCAAACACACCCTGCACGGAGCCGATCAGCACGAGCTCGGCAGGTGACAGTCCCGCGTCCACCACCAGGTAGACGCTCGTAACCAACCACCACCCGTTGTGCAACACAGCCCGCACCCAGGTCCACCGAACAAACAAACCCACCACCCGAGCACCCTGTCCCGCCCCACCACCCCAGTCCACCAATTAAGCCCCCACCTTGACCGACGCGGACCCATGGGCGGCGTGAAGCGAGAGGACGCCCGGCGCCGGTGGGCAGGAAGCGAAACCGCAGGTGGGCAGAGAGGTGGATGGACGCCCCGCCCGTCGGGGGTGATGTAGAGCGACCTACCCGCCCGTGGGTGTGGCGACCCCGCCCACCGGGGTGATGCGGGATGAACCACCCCGTTGTCCGGAGTGGTGTGTCACGGACTGCCGTCCGTAGGAGTTGCACGGACCGGTGTCCCGTTCACGGGTGGACGAGCTGCCTGTCCGTGGCGTGCGACCCACGCCGCAAACCGTCGAGCGTGATACGCCCCGGGTTCCTCCACCCGTTGGGCGTGGTGCGGCACGGGCCTCCACCCGCTGAACGTGAAGCGCTCGGGCCAGGGCGTGCACGGGGGACGGACCGGCGCCTGGCGGGACTGCTTGAGGTGGGAGTGCCGCCGCTAAGAAGGCTGGCCGAGCGGAGCGAGGGCCTTGTGTGAGTTGGTTCATATTGTTCGTAAGTATCAGGAAGTTGCGATAACTTGAAATGGTGGTTGAGTTCACAGGGGAAACGAATGACCGTTCTTGATTTCGGGGCGGTTGTCGGCGCAGGGTGGAACAGAGAACGAGCGTTCGGTTTGATGCGGGGGTCGGCATGGCTCAGATGACGTTGGAGCGGGTAGGGCAGTCTCCTCAACCGAGGACGACGGCTCCGCCGCCCAGTGGGCTGTGGCGGATCGTGCGGGAGATCGCCCTACTGGCGGGACTGTTCGGGGTCTACAACCTCGGCCGGTTCCTCTCCGCGGAGCACACCGGATCAGCCTTCCGGCATGCCCACGAGTTGATCAGAGCGGAGTCCTGGCTCGGCCTACCGAGCGAGGCAACAGTCCAGCACCACGCCCTGCGCCTCGACGGCCTCGCCGAGGTAGCGAACGCGTTCTACGCGAGCGTGCACTTCCCGCTGACCGCGATCGTCCTGCTGTGGCTGATGATCCGCCGCCCGGCCGAGTACGGGAAGGCCCGCTGGGCGCTCGCCTCGCTGACCGGGCTGGCGTTGATCGGCCACATGTTCTTTCCGCTCGCCCCGCCCCGGATGATGCCCGGCTGGATCGACACCGGCGTACTGCTCGGCCAGTCCGTCTACGGCCCGAGCACCGACTCCGGCGTCGCGAACCAGTTCGCGGCGATGCCGAGTCTGCACGTCGGCTGGGCGCTCATGGTCGCGGTCTTCCTGATCCGGGCGACCCACTCGCGCTGGCGCTGGCTGTGGATCGCGCACCCACTCATCACGTTCACGGTCGTCGTCGTGACCGCCAACCACTACTGGCTCGACGGCCTGGTCGCGATGGCCCTCGCAGTCCCGCTGCTCCTGATCTTCGACGTACGCCGGACGCGCACGCCGGGCCTGGTCATGGTTGAGTCAAGATCGGCCATGTACCCAGCAGGCGCGGAGGTGCCGAGTAATGATTCCGTCCGACTACGAGGATCGGGTGTACGCCGGAGTGCTCGGCAAGGTGATCGCGGTCTATCTGGGCCGTCCGTTCGAGGGCTGGGAGTACCAGCGGATCGTCGATGAGCTCGGCGACATCACGTACTACGTGAACGACCGGACCGACCTCCCGCTGAACAACCACCTCCTGGTGGTCACCGACGACGACATCATCGGGACGCTGATCTTCCCGCGGGTCCTCCGGGACCACGGCATCGAGCCCACCTCCGCCCAGGTCGGCGAGACGTGGCTCGACCAGATCGTCGAGAAGCAGACGGTGCTGTGGTGGGGTGGTGCGGGCGTCTCCACCGAGCACACGGCGTACCTGAATCTGAAGGCCGGCGTCGTCGCGCCGGACAGCGGCTCGATCGCGCGGAACGGTCAGGTGGTGGCCGAGCAGGTCGGCGCGCAGATCTTCGTCGAGGGGTTCGCGATGACGCGACCCGGCGATCCACAGGCGGCCGCGGACCTGGCCGAGCGTTCCGCGCGGGTCAGCCACGACGGCGAGGCGATCCACGCCGCGCGAGTGGTCGCGGCGCTGGTCGCCCAGGCGTTCGTGGAGCCGGACATGGAGCGGCTGCTCGACATCGCTGTCACGCTGATCCCGAAGGACAGCCTGATCTACCGCGTCATCGCGGACGTCCGCGAGTGGGCCGCCGAGGGTGACTGGCGGGCGACTCGGGCGCGGATCGAGGACAAGTACGGCTACCACCTGTACGGCGGCAACTGTCACGTCGTACCGAATCACGCGACGGTGATCCACGCCCTCGCCCACAGCGGCGGCGAGTTCGCCCAGGCGATGACGGTGGTCAACACCTCCGGCTGGGACACCGACTCGAACGCCGGCAACGTCGGCGCGATCTGCGGCGTCCGCGGCGGACTGGCCGGGCTCGATGCAGGTCCGGACTGGCGTGGCCCGATCGCGGACCGGCTCTACCTCCCGACCGCCGACGGCGGAGCCAGCATCACTGACGCGGCCCGCGAAGCCCTCACCTTGGCCGGCTATGGACGGACCTGGGCCGGTGACCAACCAGTCGTCCCGAAGAACGGCGCCCGCTTCCACTTCGCGCTGCCCAACTCGGTCCAAGGCTTCACCATTGCCGAGGGCAACGGCCAGGTCAGCAACGACGGCGGCCGCCTGACCGTGCCCGGTGGGACGACAGTCAGCACCCCGACGTTCATCCCGCCCGACTCACAGAAGATGCGGACCTACGACCTGGTCGCGAGTCCCACCCTCTACCCGGGACAGACGGTCACAGCGCAGATCGACGCGACCGACGACACTGAGGTGAGGCTCACGATCGCGGCGTACGACGAGAACGACGAGCTGCAGACGTTCTCCGGACCAGCTACCGCGTTGACGTCTGGTGACTCGGCGGAGCTGACCTTCACGGTTCCGGACCTCGGTGGCCAACCGGTCGCGACTGTTGGCCTGGCGACCTCGGGGACTGTCGACTTGGACAGTCTGACCTGGGATGGAGCGCCGACCCTCACCTTGACGCGGCCGACCGGCGGAACTCTCTGGCGTCGAGCCTGGGTGCGGGCCGTCGATCGGTGGGAGGACGGGCCGGAGTCGTTCCGCATCACGCAGGAAGAGGGGACCGGCCTGCTCATCCAGGGCTCGCGGGACTGGCGGGACTACACCGTCGGCGCCGATGTGACTCCGGCGGACGGTGTGGCCGCAGGCCTCGCGGCCCGGGTCCAAGGGCAGCGGCGCTACTACGCGCTCGAGTTGGCCGAGCAGAACACGGTCCGGCTCGTCCGGCATCACACCGTGCTCGCCAGCCAGTCGTTCGACTGGGAGTACGGGCGTACCTATCAGCTCGCGCTCACCGTGGACGGCGATCGGCTGGTCGGTGCGGTCGACGGCGAGACGTTATTCGACGTCACCGATGATGCGCTCGACAGCGGTGGTGTCGCGCTGGTGGTCACCGAAGGCACTACAGCGACCCAACAGGTCGTGGTGCGGGCGCCGGTCACTGCCCCGGCGCCCGCATAACAGGCTCAGTGCTTGAGCGAGGAGGCGAGTTCTTCGTCGGCGCGGACCAGGTACGGGTCGCGATCCAACACGAGCCGGGCCGCGGCCGCGCCGATGTCGAACCACAACCCGATCAACTCGAGCCGGCCTTGCTCTTCAGCCGTGCGAACACACGCGAAGCTGCGCAGGTTCGCCAGTTGTACGCCGACGTTTGCCACGGACAACTTGTCCGCCGGGGACAGCTTCACCCCGGTCGCGGGGTCGACGATGTCCGGCAGCCCGACCGCACGGCGTACCGACGGTTCCAGGTGACGCAGCCAGTTCTGCAGACCTGAACCCGTCGGGACGTTCGCTTCCAGCGCCGCGGCCGCGGCACCGCAGTGCGAGTGGCCGCAGACGATGATCGACTGCACGCCGAGCACCTCGACGGCGTACTCGATCGCGGCGTCGACGGAGCTGCTGTTCGAGCCCTTCGGCGGAACGAGGTTGCCGATGTTCCGCACGCAGAACTGTTCGCCCGGACCGCTGGTCGTGATCATCGTCGGCACGATCCGCGAGTCCGCGCAGGTGATGAACAGGTGTGCGGGACGTTGCCCGTCCGCGGCGAGCTTCGCCAGCATCGGCCGGATCTCGTCGGCCGAGGCCTCGAACGCTCGTACTCCGTCCAGCATCGAGACTCGTTGATCGGGCGCGGGGATGACCTGGGGTTGCCAGGGCAACAGCCGCCGACGCGGTTCGGAGTGCATCGCGGCCCGGAACGCAGCCCGGTTGAGCTCGACCGAGCCACCGCGCGCGAGGTGTCCGCGTCGCCAATCCTCGATTGCCTCGTACGCCGCATGGTCGAGGTGATCCACCTCCAGATCGACGCGGACGTGCGCGCCGGTCGGGATGGAACGCAGTGTCCGGACCAGCGATGCCACCCCGAGGAACACGAGTGTGCCGCGGATCCGCACGGTCCACCGCCCGTCTTCCTCGGTCGCGGTGACGGTCGCTCTGGCCAGTCGATACAAGACGCGCGCGATCGCGAGCACGAGACCGATCAGGACGCCTTCGGCCAGTCCCAGTGCGGCGACGCCGGCGGCAGTCACGACGTACACGAGCAACTCGTCGTGGCGGCGCAGCGTGCGAATGTGGGCGAGCTGAACCAGACGCAGACCGGTGACGAGGAGCACGCCGGCCAGCGCGGCCATCGGGATCAGCTCGAGCATCGCGCCGACCGCGAGGACGAACGCGGCGATCCAGACACCGTGCAGGATCGCGGATGCGCGGGTGCGCGCACCGGCCGCGACGTTGGTGGAGCTGCGCACGATCACGCCGGTCACCGGCATGCCACCGAGTGCGCCGGACAAGGCGTTCGCGGCGCCCTGACCGATGAGCTCACGATCGAGGTTGCTGCGTTTGCCGCGATGAAGCTTGTCCACGGCAACGGCCGAGAGCAACGACTCGACACTGGCGACGAGGGCAACGGTCAGTACGGCGGTGATGATCTCGACCGGTGTCCCGCTGGGGATCGCAGGGAAGATCAGCTCCTGCAGCGGGCGGTCCGGTAGGTCGACCCGGGCGACGTCGACCATGAAGGCCGCGGCCAGCGCGGTGACGACGACCACGGCAACCAACGGGCCCGGGATCACCTTTACTTTGGGCAGTCTGGGCCACACCAGCATGATGACAACCGTCAGTACGCCGATCAGCACGGACGCGGGGTGATGCGTCAGGACTTGGGCCGGCAGTGCGATCAGATTGTCGACAAGTGAGCTTTGTGCCTTGCCGCCGAGCACCACGTGCAGCTGCTGGACGGCGATCGTGACGCCGATCCCGGCAAGCATTCCGTGCACCACGGCGGGGGACAGCGAGAGGGCGAGCCGCCCGATCCGGGTGACGCCCAGCAGGATCTGGACCAGGCCGGCGGCGCAGGTGATGGCGGCGGTCGCGGCCCAGCCGAACTGACTGACCAGGCCCGCGACGACAACGGTCAGGCCGGCGGCGGGACCGCTGACCTGCAACGGGGATCCGCCGAGCGCGCCGGCGACGACACCGCCGACCACAGCGGCCACCAGGCCGGCGATCAGCGGGGCGCCGGACGCGGCGGCGATCCCCAGGGACAGCGGTACTGCGATCAGGAAGACCACCAGCGAGGCCGGCAGGTCGTGGTGAAGGATCGTCCTCCAGGAACTGGAGGGCGGCGAATGAGAAGTGGACATGGTCGGCACGGGTCCTCCGGCGTCGGTGCTCGGCAGTTGCTCTGGGCATCAGGCGTCGAAACAAAGAGTGTCGATCTGGTGACCCATAGTACTGATCCGTTCAAGCCCGGAGTAGCGAAAATTCCAATTCGTTGCCGACGGCCCAGAACTAGTTCGGGAACAGGACCCGGCGCGCGTGGTCGGTGTCGAGGTACTCGCGGACCGCAACGATCACGCCGTCGCGAACAGTGAAAACCGCTCCACATTTGTTGTCATAGGCGGCACCGCCCTGCGCTGTCGCCTGTGCGGTCCACTCCGCGAAGACCTGGTCGCCATCCGCGATCAGATTCGTCAGCGTGATCACCACCGGCTCACCCGGGGCGAACAGGCTGCCCGCGGCCGCGCCGAGGAACTCGTCGACGACCGTGTCGCGGCCCTTCCACTCGCCGGACAGCGGAAGGTCGCCGGGGTAGGTCCACACCACATCAGGCGCGAAGCTGGCCCGGATCGTCGCCAGGTCGCCGGCCGCGACCGCCTCGACATAGTCGCGCACCACACTCTTCGGGTCCTTCATCACGGTCTCCTCAGTTGACAGCGTCAGTACGGCGTTGCCGCGGATACGACGGTTGCGCAGGGCATCGAGTACGGCGCCGGTCTGTGACCAGTCCTCGATCCGGCCGAGCTCCGGGTGGAGCCGATCGGTGCCGACGAGTCGCACGAGGGTAGCGAGATCGGCGCCGTCATCGCCGTCGGTGTAGTGGAAGTGCCGGATGGTCGCGTTCTCGGGCCCGTCGAACATGCTGAAGAACTCCAGCTCGATCGGTTGCCGGCTCGCCTCGCCGAACCAGATCAGCTGGCCACCGGCAGCGAGCTTCGAGAGAGCGACCGGCAGGCTCTGGCCGCCGACCGACTCGAGCACGAGGTCGAACGGTCCTTCGGCGTCCGCGACGTCGTACACAAGGGCCTCGGCGCCGATCGACAGCAGCCGCTCACCTCGCGCGGGGGACGACACCACGGCCGTGACGGATGCGCCGGCCGCGGCGGCGAGTTCGGTGACGTAGTGGCCGACTCCGCCGGATGCGCCGGTCAGCAGGATCCGCCGTCCGATCACGCTGCCCGCCGTACGGAGCAAGCGCAGGGCCGTCAGTCCGGCGAGTGGGAGTGCGGCAGCCTCGAGGAACGAGACGTCGTCCGGGAGGACCGCGAGCTGCGTGACCGGCACGGAAACCCGCTCGGCCCAGCCGGAGTGCGGAAGGTGGGCGACCACCCGGGTGCCGACAGACGGGCCATCGGGGACAGTCGCGACCACTCGGCCGGCGATGTCCTTGCCCGGGCGCCAGTCGTCGCGCGGGCGCTCCAGCTGGAAGGTCTCACCCCGGTTCATCGAGTACGCCGCCACCTCGACGACCACTTCATCCGCCGCCGGGCTGACGTCGTCGACCTCGGCGAACCCGACCGTACCGTTGTCGGCCGGGACCATGGCTCTCATCGTGTTGCTCCTTCACCTAGACTCGACTTCGACGGTAAGAAGCCGTCGGCGGCCGCGGAAGACCGCACTAATTACTGCCCTAGGCACTCAATGGATACCGACCAGGTCAGAGGTAAGTGGGACGCCACCAAAGGCGCATGCCCGACACGTCAGGTGCTGGGCCGGATCGGCGACACCTGGACGATCCTGGTGATCAGCACGCTGGAGAAGCACGGCACGCTGCGGTTCGGTCAGCTCAAGTCGAACATCGAGGGCGTCACCCAGAAGATGCTCACCCAGACCCTGCGCTACCTCGAACGCGACGGGGTTGTCCGGCGTACGGTCGTGGCCACTGTGCCGGTGACGGTGAGCTATACGCTGACACCGCTCGGCCTGAGTCTGGCCGCGGCGGTCGCGACCATGCGGAACTGGGCGTACGACCACATGGACGACATCGCCGTCGCGCGCGACGAGTACGACGCGAACCTGTAGTCCCATAAGCGATACAGAGGAGTCACGTGGATCTGCAACTGTCCGGGAAGACCGCTGTCGTCACCGGGGCCAGCAAAGGCATCGGGCTGGCCTGTGTCGAGGCGCTGGCTCGTGAGGGTGCGACGGTGATCGGGATCTCCCGTGATGCCGCCAACCTGGCGAAGGCGCAGGACGAACTCGCGGCGAAGGACCTGAGCTTCCAGGTCGAGGCGGTGGACCTCACCGATCCCGACGCGACCACGGCCGTGTTCGGGCGGATCGGCGTACCGGACATCCTGATCAACTGCGCGGGCGCGGCCCGGCGTACTCCGGTCGCTGAGCTGGACAGCAAGGCGCTGCATGCCGCCATGGAGGCGAAGTACTTCACGTACATGCACGCGACCGAGGCGGTCATCCGCGGGATGGCCGAGCGAGGTAGCGGCGCGATCGTGAACGTGGTCGGCCAGGGCGGTCGCGCGGCGAACCCGCTGCACATCGGCGGCGGTGCCGCCAACGCAGCGCTGATGCTGGCCTCCGCCGGCTATGCCAAGGCGTACGCCGGTCAGGGCGTCCGGGTCAACGTGATCAACCCGGGCACCACGCGGACCTCCCGCGTCGACGAAGGCCTCGAGGCCGCGGTGCGCTCGACCGGTCGCCCCAAGGAGGAGCTCCTCCAGGAGATGGTTGCCGACATCCCGTTCGGCCGCGTCGGCGAGCCCGCCGAGGTCGCGAACGTCGCCGTCTTCCTCGCCTCCCCGTTGGCCAGCTACGTCACGGCCTCCATCATCACCATGGACGGCGGCACTACAGCCGGCATCTGACTCTCAGCTCACCTTTCCATCGGTCGGCCGGGAGGCCGGGTTCGAGAACGGGGTGATCGGACGCTCCTGCGGTACGCCGTCAACGGCGATGTCGACGTTCTCGCTGAAGAACGCGACGTGGTTCGCGATCGGCAGCAGTGCGGCGGTCGGGAAGTCGTAGGACCAGGCGACGCCGGGGATGCCGGCGGTCGACCAGTAGGCCGACGTCATGCCCTTGTACGGGCAGGCCGTGACCTGGTCGCTGGGCGTGAGGTGCTCGAAGTTCACCGCGGTCCGGGGGAAGTAGTACCGCGGGGGCAGACCGGTCTCGAAGACGATCACCGTCGAGTCGGATTCCGCGAGTACGACGCCGTCGACGGCGACCTGGACGTGGCGGTTCGACTTGATCGGGTCGCAGCGGGAGTACGGGTTGCGGGGATGGACGAAGACTTCCTCGTCCTCCTCGAACCAGCTGTCCAGCGCGTCCCACTGGAACCGGACCCGGTCCTTCGCGACCCCGTCGTCGTACACCCAGGCCGTACCGCTGCCCGCGGTGTGCACCCGCGCGACCCCGTGACTGAACTCCTTCGTCTCCCCGGTGTCCGTCAGCACACCGTCCGCCACATCTGCGAGCGGGATGTAGAACTGCGGGTACGGCGGGAACTCCCACAGGTAGATCGCATCAGTCGTGTCGAGGACGACGCGGTTGCCGAGAGTCGCGCGCACCCGGCGGGGGACCGGAGCGGTTCCGCCGGGCGGCACGAATACATCTGGGTAGGTGCTCATGGATCCATCGTGCGTCATACCTCGCCACTACGGCAGGCGTCGTACGAACGGTTCCTGAACGGTCAGACGGTGATCCAGTCGATATCGGCGATGTAGCCGCTCGGGTTGCTGATCTTGAGGGCGTTGGCCCCCGCGGTCAGCTTGACCGGCAGGTAGGTCACCTGCGGCGTACCCCAGTCGTTGTCGCCGAGGCCGGCGTAGTTGACCCAGTAGCTGTCGGCGTTGTTGATCGTCAGCATGCTTTGCCTGCTGGTGTCACCGTCGGTGTAGGCGATCTTGACCAGGTACGTACCGGTCGTCGGCACGGTGATGCCGTTCAGCGTCACCGATGCGTCGTACCCGATATTGCCGATCTTCGAGCCACCGGAACACAGCGTGCATCCGGAGATCCCGGCGTTCCCGGTCAGCGTGCTCGTCGACGCTTCGGCCTCGTAGCGGACCGGCCCACCCGATTTCGCGGTGAACATGGTGATCGGCGCGCTGGCGTCCGACGTACGGCTGCCCTTCACACCCTTCACCGTGAACGTGTACTGCGTCTGCGGCAGCAGCCCGCTCACCACGGTGCTCGGGGTCGAGCTCGTCGCCACCTGCTTGCCGTTGGCATACACCTTGTACGACGAAGCGCCGGTGCTCGGCCGCCAGGTCAACGACACCGTGGTGCGGCTGACGTCCGTCGCGGTCAGGTCGGCCGGCTTGGTCGGAGCCGAGGAGCTGTTCGGCGTGATCTTGTACAGCTTCGAACCGTGCGCCGGCAGGTTCGCGCTGACCGAGCCGGAGACGTTGCGCGTGTTCTGGTTCGCCCAGATGTCGCGGACGGTCGCCTTGCCGGTGATACCGAGCTGGTCGAAGTTCCCGGTCACCGAGGCCGGGGTGTCGGCCAGGTTGAACAGGCCGACCGTGACACTGCCGTCGGCGTTCTTGGCGTACCAGGTCTGCTGTAGCTGATCCTGGTTCAGCGGGCGGGCCGGGTTGCCGGACTGGTTGATCGCGATGACCTCGCGGTTGGTCAGCAGCTTGAGGCCGTACGCGTCCAGCTTGGTCAGGTCGTCACCGGCGAACAGCGGTGCGGCGTTGATCGCCCAGAACGTCATGTAGCTCTGCCGCTCGGCATTGGTCAGGCCGTCCATCTCGCCGACGCCGACGTTCAGAGCGTCGAGGTTGTTCCAGTGGCCGGGGCCGGCGTCGTCGATCCACTGCGGCAGGTCCCACCAGCGCTGCTTCACCGAGCTGTCCCACTTGACGATCGTGTCGCAGTAGCACTCGACGTCGGTGTCGATCCGCCAGCCGTTCGAGTTCTGCTTCCAGACCTCGGCGTACCGGTGGCTGAGCGACCAGGACAGCGTGTACTGCATCGGCCGGCCGGCACCCTGGACGGCGCGCCACCAGGCCTCGATGTCCTCGGTGTTGTTGTGGTTCGGGTCGTCCGGAGCGCCCTTCCAGGAGCCGGGGCCGACGCCGTCCATCTTGATGAAGTCGACACCCCAACTGGCGAAGAGGTTCGCGATCGAGTCGGCGTACTTCTGCGCGCACGGGCTCTCGTAATTGATCTTGTACGCCGCGTCCCAGCCGTTCGTCTTGCGCAGATCCGGGTAGACGATGTCGCGGGTGAAGCAGCCGGGCGCGTTGTAGATCGGGGTGTTGCCGTCGCGGTAGACGTCCATGCCGAGGCCGACGGTGGTGTAGATCCCGAACTTCAGGCCGAGCTTGTGGATGTCGTCGCCGACCGCCTTCATGCCGCGCGGGAAGCGTTTCGCCATCGCGATCGGGCGGCCGTACTCGTCGCCGCCGTCCTGCCAGCCGGCGTCCACGTTGATGTACTCGTAGCCGTACGGCTTGAGCTTTGTTGCCAGTGCCTTGGCCTGGGTGAGGATGTTCTTCTCACTGATGAAGCTGCCGGGGCCGTCCGGGTTCACGCCCGGATAGTTGGTGGACTGCAGACTCCAGCTGCTCCAGCCCATGTACGGCTTCGCGGCCACCTGCGGGTACTTCGCCGGAACGGGCTTCTGGGTGTGGACAGTCGTTGGCTGGGCTGCGTCGGCGGGGGCGATCGCTGCCGCGGTCGATACCAGGGCGACTGCGGCCAGGACGATCGTGGTGCTACGTCTGATGGACATACGTGTCCTCCGGGGGAGGAGAGAGCGGACCCGGCCGAGCCTAGGAGTGATTAATTTACTACGTCAAGTATTCAGCCCCAGTGACTTGCTGTGACCCGACTGCTTGCATGGTCGACGTGCCGTGAGCTGATCCTGGGCAGGGCTCGGGGGCAGCTCCCCAGCCCTGCCCAGGACGTTTCAGTGGTGCTGCGTGCGGCGGCGTGGCCGGACCGGCCGCGTGTGTGAATCGGAGCGCGCGTGCTGGCGCCGGCCGAGGACGAACGGGCGAGACGTGCGCGGTGCCGGGTCCGCCGAGAGGGGCGCCGAGAGCTGGATGGTCGTCTGCTCGAGCCGGATCGGAGCCTGGTTCCACGGGGACCGGGTCCGGGTCAGAACCAACCGGAAGCGACCGTCGCGCCGGAGGCGGAGGGCGATCGCCACGGTGGCGATAGCGGGGACCAGACCGGCGATCACCAAAGCGGTGCGGGCGCCGAAGTTCTGGGCGAGGAAACCGACCAGCGGTCCACCGATCGCACCGCCGCCGATGAACACCAGGTTGTAGATCCCGGACACCCGGCCGCGGAGTCCGTCCGGCGTGGTCAGCTGGACCATCGACTGGGCGGCCGTGAGGAACATCAGCGTCGCCATGCCCATCGAGGCCAGCACCGGGATGAACGTCCACAGCGACGGCTGGATCGCGGCCAGTACTTCGGTCAGCGTGAGCAGCGAGGCGATCCCGATCAGGTTGCGCAGCCGGGTCGGCCGGACCCGCCGTGCGGACAGCAGTGCGCCGGCCAGGGCTCCGACCGCGACCACCGAGTTGAGTACGCCGTACCCGGTCGCGCCGGTGTGGAAGACCCGGTCGGCGAACGCGGTCAGCGTCACCGGCAGGCTGATGCAGAACATCCCGTAGATGCCGACCAGAGCGATCGCCCACCGCACGGCCGGCTCGTGGAACGCGTACCGGACGCCGTCGCGCAGCCCGTCCCGGATGCGGAGCCCGGCGCTGGCCTTGCGGGCCGCGTGCAGTCCGGGCATCTCGCTCTCGCGCATCCGCAGCAGCGCGCTGATCGAGGCGAAGAAGGTGAGGCCGTTGAGCGCGAAGGCCCAGCCGGTCCCGATCGAGCCGAGCAGGACGCCGCCGAGCGCGGGCCCGATCAGGCTGCCGAGCTGGAACGTCGACGAAACCATGCTGATCGCGTTCCGGACCCGGTCCTTGCCGACCAGTTCGGTGACGAAGGACTGCCGGGTCGGGTTGTCGACCGCGGTCGCGAGGCCGAGGAACAGGGCCATCATGTAGACCTGCCAGACCTGCACCTGACCGGTGAAGGCGAGCAGGGCCAGGATGCCGGCCGCCGCGCCCATCGTGGACTGGGTGCAGAGCAGGATCTTCCGCTTCGGGAAGCGGTCCGCGATCACGCCGCCGAACAGGCCGAGCAGGAGGGTGGGCAGGAACTGGAGTGCGGTGGTGATGCCGACCGCGGTCGCGCTGCCGGTGAGCGTGAGCACCAGCCAGTCCTGGGCGATGCGCTGGATCCAGCCGCCGGTCGAACTGACCAGCAAACCGCTGACCAGGAGGCGGAAGTTGCGGATCTGCAGTGCGCTGAAGGTGTCCTTGAAGCCGGGACGCCGCTGGGGTTCGCGGCGGTCGACCGAGGGGGCGGCGGTGCGGTGGGTATGGAAGTCGGTGGACGGGACGGTTCCGGTTGAGGCCGGGGTGGTCAAGAGCGATCCCTACGAAAGTGGTCTGTCAGGGGAGGACATCTCCATCCTCAGGGTTTGGACCTGAATTCCGACAGCGAATTACTCCTATTAGTCTTATTGCGTCACGTAATGGGAGGTCAATCGATGTACGACCCGGACCAGCTGCGCACGTTCCTTGCCGTCGCGCAGTCGCTGAGCTTCACCCAGGCCGCGGAGCGTCTGGGCATCCGGCAGCCGACGGTGAGCCAACATGTGCGCAAACTCGAGACGGCGGTCGGGCGTCCGTTGTTCGTGCGGGACACCCGCACGGTGACGCTGACCGCGGACGGCGAGGCGATGGCCGGATTCGCGCGGACCATCCTGGCCGCGCACGAGGAGGCGGCCGGGTACTTCACCGGCTCCGAGCTCCGTGGCCGGCTGCGGTTCGGCGTGACCGACGACCTGGCCCTGACCCCGCTGCCGCGGATCCTGCGCGACTTCCGGCAGCTCTACCCGCGGATCGATCTCGAGCTGACTGTGGCCCAGAGCCCCAATCTGCTCCGCCGGGTCGAGTCCGGTCACCTGGACCTCGCCTACGTGAAGCACGGTGGCGGCGGCTACGAGCCGAACGGACGCCTCGTACGACGTGACCCGATGGTCTGGGCCGGGATCGCCGGGACCCGGATCGCCCCCGACGGCCCGGTCCCGCTGGTTGCCTACCAGGCCCCTTCGCTGAGCCGGTCGCTCGGTGTCCAGTCGCTCGAGCAGGCCGGCCGGTCCTGCCGGATCACGTGCATCGTCCGCGGCGTCAACGGCGTACTCGCGGCTGTCCGGGCTGGACTCGGGATTGCGATCTTCGCCCGGTCGCTGATGCCGGTCGACCTGGTCGAGCCGCCGCCGAGCGCCGGCCTGCCGGAGCTGCCGTCGATCGACCTGGTGCTGATCACCAACCCGAGGGCCGCGAAGGAGCCGGCCGAGGCCCTCACCGCCGCGATCCTCGGCAGCAACGCGCCGCTCAAGCCGAACGCCGCCTAGACCAGCGCGTCGCCTCGAAGGACGAGGGAGATGATGCTGACCGCGGCGATCCCGATCGTGACCAGGAACGGTGCGTTGCGCCAGGCCACGATCACCACGAGTAGCCCGGCGACCAGGGCAAGTGCGATCCACCCGATCACTCCGATTGCCCCGGCCGGCGCGATCACCAGCAGCCCGGTCGCGGCCGCCAGCGGCACCGGTGCGAGCAGGCGGGCGTAAGACCCAAGTCGTTGCGGCCAGCCCCGTACTCCGGTCGCGAGATCGTCGGCCAGGTCGGGTACGACGTTTGCCAGGTGGGCACCGATCCCCAGCAATGCGCCGGCCGCGGTCGCCCACCACGGCGCCCAGACATGGGCCGTGCCCAGCGTGACGAACGACGGGAGCGCACCGAATGCGACGGCGTACGGAAGCCAGGAGATCGCGGTCGACTTCAGCCCGAGGTTGTACGCCCACGCGCAGCCGACGAAGAGCAGATGCATCAGCCCGGACGCGATCCCGTTCGCGAGCGAGACCGGGATCGTGACGACCAGCATGATGCCGGCGCCGACGGCGAGAGTACGGCGACTCACCAGTCCACGGACCACCGGTTTGTCCTGGCGGTTCACAATGGTGTCGCGGGCGGCATCAATCGCGTCATTGCTCCAGCCGATCGAGAGGTGGCCGGTGAGGATCGTTGCTGCGACCAGGAGACACCCGGCCGGACCTCGCCCGGCCGACCACGCTATGGCCGTGACCAGGGCCGTGACGGCGACCGTCGGCCCGGGGTGGCAGGCGAGTGCGAGACCCTTGACGGTCCGCGGGATGCTCACCGACGTAACGATGCCACGATGACGAGGATCGCAGCGGTCCGGCCCGCGTTGCCGCCGTACCGGTATCCGCAGTCCGCGTTGACCGAAGCCTTTGCAGACATCTGTCTGCCGGACGGGCGCGGGCTGGCGTTGCTCAAGCGGCTGCATGCGAACGCCGGAGTCTCGTATCGGCATCTCGCGTTGCCGCTGGAGCAGTACGCCGTCCTGAAGGACTTCGGGGACGCGAACGACGCGTGGATCGCGGCGGCCGTGGACCTCGGGGCCGAGGCGGTGGCGGGCGCGGTCAAGGATGCCGGGCTGACGTTGGACGATGTCGACGTACTGATGTTCACCACGGTGACCGGGGTGGCGGCGCCGTCGATCGACGCGCGGGTTGCGATGCGGCTCGGGTTGCGGGAGGACGTCAAGCGGCTGCCGCTGTTCGGTCTTGGATGTGTGGGTGGGGCGGCGGGGATCGCCCGGTTGCATGACTATCTGCTGGCTTGGCCTGAGCAGGTCGCCGTACTGCTGTCTGTTGAACTGTGTTCGTTGACCTTGCAGCGCGACGACGCGACGTTGCCGAATCTCGTCGGTGGGGCGTTGTTCGGGGATGGCGCGGCTGCGGTGGTGCTGACTGGTTCGGAGCACCCGTTGGCGTCGGGACCGTCGGTCGTGGCGACGCGGAGCCGGCTGTACCCAGACTCGGAGCGGGTGATGGGGTGGGATGTCGGGTCGGGCGGGTTCCGGATCGTGCTCGGGGCGGACGTGCCGGAGGTGGTGCGGACGTATCTGGGTGGCGACGTACGAGGGTTCCTCGAGGCGCATGGGCTGACGGTGCCGGAGATCGGGACGTGGGTGAGTCATCCGGGCGGGCCGAAGGTGCTGGACGCGGTGGCGGAGACGCTGGAATTGCGGCCGGGAGCGCTCGATCTGACCTGGAAATCGCTCGACGCGGTCGGCAATCTTTCGTCGTCCTCGGTGCTGCACGTGCTCGGTGACACGATGAAGCTGGATCCTTCTCCTCAGGGCCCCGGCGTGCTGCTGGCGATGGGGCCGGGATTCTGTTCCGAGCTCGTCCTGATGGAGTGGTGATGTACGGCTGGTATCTGGGACTGGTCCTGCTGGTCGCGCTCGAGCGCGTCGCCGAGTTGGTGGTGTCGCTGCGGAACGCGAAGTGGAGCTTCGCCCAAGGCGGTGTGGAGTCGGGGAAGAAGCACTATCCGTTCATGGTTGCGCTGCACACGCTGCTGCTGGCGGCCTGCATGGTGGAGGCGCTGCACCGGCCGTTCATCCCCGTGCTGGGGTGGACGATGTTCGCGGTGGTGCTGTTGTCGCAGGGGTTGCGGTGGTGGTGCATCTCGGTCCTCGGCCACCAGTGGAACACCCGCGTCATCGTCGTCCCGGGCTTGAAGTTGGTTGCCGGGGGCCCGTATCGCTGGATCCGGCATCCCAATTACGTCGCGGTGGTCGCCGAGGGGATCGCGCTGCCGTTGGTGCACACGGCATGGGTCACCGCCTTGGTGTTCACAGTGCTGAACATTCCGCTGCTGGCGGTCCGCATCCGCTCCGAGGAAGCCGCCCTGAACACAGCTCTGGTGAAGTGATCGACCTGCTGGTCGCCGGCGCCGGTCCGGCCGGCGCGGCGACCGCGATCCGTGCTGCTCTGGCCGGCCTCTCGGTCGTGGTCGTCGAGCCTCGCCCGGCTCCCATCGACAAGGCGTGCGGCGAGGGGATCGCGCACAGCGCGGTCGAATATCTGACCCGGCTCGGGGTGAAGGTCTCCGGTCGCCCGTTCCATGGGATCCGGTATCTCGACGCTGCCCACCAGGTGGACGCCCGTTTTATCGCCGGGCCTGGTTTGGGTGTCCGGCGTACGACGTTGCAGGCCGCGCTGGCCGACCGCCTCTCGGAGGTTGGTGTGGAGGTTGTGCACGCGCGGGTGGGCCCGATCACCCAGAACACGACCTCCGTGACGGCCGCTGGCATCACCGCTCGCTACCTGGCTGCCGCGGACGGTCTCCACTCACCCATCCGCCGTCAACTCGCCCTTGGCGGACCGCCGTCGGCCGACGTACGCCGCGGACTCCGCCAGCACTTCTCCGTTGCGCCCTGGTCGGACCTTGTCGAGGTGTACTGGTCCAAGCTGGGGGAGGCCTACGTGACCCCGGTAGCCGATGACCTGGTTGGCGTTGCGATCCTCACCTCGGCTCGGGGGACCTTCGACTCCCATCTGAACGCCTTTCCTGCCCTCAAGCGCCGCCTGTGTGGCGCTCAGCCCGCCAGCACGGTCATGGGCGCCGGACCGCTCCGCCAACGAGTGCGTGGCCGCGTGGCCGGCCGTGTGCTGCTGGTCGGAGACGCCGCCGGGTACGTCGACGCGCTGACCGGTGAGGGGATCGCGGTCGCCCTGCGCACTTCGGCCGAACTCGTGGACTGTGTCGTGGCGGACCGGCCGCTCGACTACGAGGCTGCCTGGCGCCGGGTCTCGTGGGAGTGCCGGTTCCTGACGGGTTCGTTGCTTTGGGCCCGGAATCGGTCGTTGCTCGCGCCCCGGATCGTGCCGGCCGCGGCACTGCTGCCCGGTGTCTACGCGCAGATCGTCAACCGGTTGTCCTAGGCAAATGTGAAGGCCCGGCGATCGCTCAGACGATCGCCGGGCCCACGGTGGCCCGAGCTCCCTGGTGAAGAGTTCGGACCCGGGCCGTTCCAGCCTCCTGGTGAAAAGCTGGACCAGCCGCTGAGGAAGACTTAATCAGTCCCACGTTGCCCAACTGTTGCCAGAATATGAAGCCTTGTTACAGCGGCCTGTGGCATAGATCTCAGCGCGTCGGGGAACTCGCTCGAAACGTTTCGATCCGCCGGCTCAATGCTCTGTCCGCACCGCGGCGATCTGGAGTTGCAGCGCCAGCCGCTCCTGCGGGTCGGTCAGGTCGAGTTCCGCGATCTCGCCGATGCGTTTCATCCGGTGCCGCAAGGTGTTCGTGTGCAGGTGCAGTTCTCGCGCGGCCCGCTGCGGCTGCCCCGGGTAGTCGAGCCAGGCCTTCAGGGTCTCCACGAATCCGGTGTCGTGCTCGATGTCGTGGCGCAGCAGAGTGGCGAGCGGTCCGTCCATCTTGGTCGTGTCGAGTGAGGTGACCGCCCGGTGAACTGTCAGCACATGCCACGCCTCTTCCACGCGCAGTGCGGGTCCGGTCGCGGCACCTCGTCGTACGAGACCCAGTAGCTCGACCGCCTCGGCCCGGGAGCTCGGGAGGTCGGCTGGACCGCGGGCCGGACCGCCTGAGGCGGCGATGGTGCCAGGGGCGATTTTGGCCTGCTCGGTGACCAGCTTGCTCAGCCAGGTCCACGAGCCGGGGCCCTCGGTGTCCGTGACCACCGCGAGCACCGTTCCGTCGAGGTCTGCGAGCTGTGGCTCGCTCCAGCCGTACCGGCGACCGGTCGACTCCCACAGGTCGAGTTGCTGCGGTACGTCGTACCCGTCAGGCGACCCGAGTGCAACGACCCGCCATGGCTGCGGTGGCAGCCGCAGGTCGATCGGGTTGTCGGGGGAGAACTGCCGGAGGATCGTCCGCAGCCGGTCGATCGCACTCCGCCGTGCCACGTCCGCTTGGGCGCGCAGCCGAAGCAGGTGGAGCGCTAGTACGGACGCGGCGTTGCTGAGCTCCGCAGTGACCTCATCACTCACCGGACCGTCCACCACCGCCCAGATGGACCCCAGCCACTCACCACCAGCCCGCACCGGTACGACGAGACGCGGGCGGATGCCGTTGGGTCCGTCTGGCACGAGGAACGGCTCGCTGGACCGCGCTAGCCGGCGGAAGATGCCGCGGGCTCGGAAGTGCGCGATCACCTCGGCGGGGACGCGGCGGCCGACGATGGTGGAGACGCGGGTCGGGTCGGTGAAGTCCTGGCCGGACGAGTAGGCGAGAACGCGGGACTGGTTGTCCTCGATGGTCACCGGCGCGTCGACGATGGCTGCGGCGGCATCTGCCAGGGCGAACAGCTCCTGGTGTACTCCGGCGTCTCCGGCGGCGGGGGAGTCCGGTGCGGCGGCTCTGTCGATGACGCCGCGGAGGAGCCAGACCACGTGTGCCCAGGTGACGCTCGGCTGCAGTGCGACCAGGGTGAGCGTTGTCTTCTCCGCTGACCTGACCACGGTCGGCTCGTGGGCGAGCGCCGTACGCAGGACGACGCCGGAGGCGTTTCCGGCTGCGCAGCGCTCTACGAGCTCGATAGCGTCCTCGGCGTCGCGGAGACCAAGTCCCAGGACCAGGTCGCCTGGCTGGCCGGTAGCGGGCTCCTGAGGGTCGGCCAGGAAGACGTCGCGGACCTCTCCGTCGCCTTTGCCGGTCACAACCACCTCGAACAGGGCTGGGCCGACGGCGACGATCAGGTCAGGCGCAGTGATCATGAGGTTATTGTGCTCTTGCCACAGTCATTTGTCCCATCAGTGGTGTGATCGCACCATGACAGCGACTTGTTGACGACGCACCATCGATACATGGTCGCTGCAGGTTCCACTCACATCGTTCCCGATCGCGTCGCTGTCGTCGGCGCGGGCATGGTCGGTCTCGCCACCGCCTGGTTCCTCCAGGAAGCCGGCGTCGAGGTCACCGTGCTCGATCGCGAAGGCGTCGCTGCGGGCGCGTCCTGGGGTAACGCCGGCTGGCTCACGCCCGGCCTGGCCACCCCGCTGCCGGAACCTGCCGTCCTCAAGTACGGCGCCCGTGCGGTGCTGAGCCCCTCCTCACCGGTGTACGTCCCACCGTCGGCGAGCCCGCGGCTCCTCAAGTTCCTCACCCGCTTCGCTCGCAACAGCACCGCCGGACGCTGGAAGACCGCGATGGAGTCGCTGGTCCCGATCAACCGGCAGGCGCTGAACGCGTTCGACCTGCTGGCCAAGGCCGGCGTCGAGGCGCAGACGTACGAGGCGAAGTCGTTCCTGGCCGCGTACCGGACCGAGGCCGAGCGGAGCGTGCTGCTCGAGGAGATCGAGCACATCCACGCCGCCGGCCAGGGCATCGAGTTCGAGGCGATCAGCGGTGACGACGCCCGCGAGATCGAGCCCTCGCTGTCCGACCACATCGGCGCGGCGATCCGGCTGCACGGGCAGCGGTTCATCAACCCGGGTGAGTACGTCCAGTTGCTGGCCGACTCGGTGATCGCCCGCGGCGGTCAGATCATCAGCGGCGTCGTGGTCAAGGACATCGTGGACGAGATCCGCGGGGTCCGCCTGGTCACCGGGGACGGTGAGACCGACCCGTTCGACGCGGTCGTGATGGCGACCGGCGCGTGGCTGAACGATCTGGCGCGCGAGTTCGGCGTCAAGACCGTCGTACAGGCCGGTCGCGGTTACAGCTTCAGCGTGCCGATCGCGCACGTACCTTCCGGCCCGGTGTACTTCCCGGCGCAGCGGATCGCCTGCACGCCGCTGGGTGACCGGCTCCGCGTCGCCGGGATGATGGAGTTCCGCAAGCCCGAGGCCAAGCTCGACCCGCGCCGGATCGACGCGATCGTGGCGGCGGCCCGGCCGCTGCTGCGGGATGCCGACCTGGACGCGCGGACGTTCGAGTGGGTCGGACCGCGGCCGTGCACGCCCGACGGCCTTCCGCTGATCGGCGCGACCGCTTCGCCGCGGGTCTTCGCTGCCGGCGGTCACGGCATGTGGGGCATCACCCTCGGACCGATCACCGGTCAATTGCTGGCCGAGACCATCACCACCGGCCGCGCGCCGCGCGAGCTGGCTCCCTTCAACCCGCTTCGCTGAGGGGTTCGATGCACTAAGGGTTTGCCGCCCGCCTCAGGCGGCGCCCCTCCCCGGCTGACCACACCTCGGGCGACGCACGGTGATCCATCCGGACGGACTCCAGCACCCGTCCGCCTGCTCCACCGCCGATCACCACCGCCCCGGTCAGCCCCAGGAGCGGGCCCTGGCAACGCAGTTCTCCTGCCCAGGGCCCGCTCCTTTCTCTTGCAGTCGGGCTTCGCTCGCGTTTCTGTCGGCGGGGACTGAGAGGGTGTGCTTCTCGACGACGAGGAGGGTTCCCATGGTGTTGCGGTGGTACACACTGGTGGTCGATTGCCGGGACGTGCGGAAGCAGGCCGCGTGGTGGGCCGAGGCGCTCGACTGGCAGACGATCTACGCGACCGACGACGAGTGCGTGAACATCCCCGGCTGGGTGGATGAGACGGCCATGCGCGAGACCCCGTGGGAGCGGATCGGGCCGGGCATGGTGTTCGTGCCGGTGCCCGAGGGGAAGACGCTGAAGAACCGCCTGCACTTCGACTTCGCCCCACACACCAGCCAGGACCGCGACGCCGAGATCGCCCGCCTCGAATCCCTCGGCGCAACTCGCGTCAGCGTCGGCCAACCCGATGACGCCTCCTTCACCGTCCTCGCCGACCCAGAAGGCAACGAGTTCTGCGTGCTCAGCTCCCGCGACAGTTGAGGCGCCTCAGGTAGTTGCTGAACGCCCCGGCACGGAGCACTATCGCTAGCACGTCCGACGAGGTGAGAGGCAACACCCTGATGCCCGACCCCAGCGAACCCCTGCCGGCCCGCCCTGCTCCAGCCAGTCATCTGCCACCGGCCGCGCGTACGTCGTGGTTGGAGACAGCAGGTCCACGGATCGACATGATCGCGCGGATCGTCTGCTTGTCAGCAGGTTGCGTGCTGGTGGCCGCAGCGATCGTCGGGCTCTTCGTGGACGTCGACGTCGAGGGACTCATCGCCGTACTCGCCGCCGGTGTGGTGCTCGTGCTTCTGCCCTCGGTCGTGGGCCGGCTCCGGAAGTTCAAGGCCGGCCAGTTCGAGATCCAGCTGATGGAGCAGATCGCGAGCACCGCCCGCAAGAGCGCCGAGATGCTGCGACGCCTCGGCATGGAGTCCGAGCTCAACGCGTACGCCGCCATCTACACCGAGATGCGTGGACCCGAGCTGCAGAACGTCCGCGGCCAGGTCCTCGATCGTGTCGTCCAGCGCGTCTCGAACGCGTCCGCGGTCGAGAAGTTCGACCCCGCCGAGATCAAGAACCTCTTCACCCACGGCGCTCCGATCATCCGTGTGCTCGCGCTCGGACTGATGGAGGGCGACCTCTCGCTGATCGACAGCGACGTACTGCTGGAGGCGATCGGCAAACCGCTCACCGGCAACGAGCAGTACCACGCGTTGAAGGTGGTGCTCTACGGCTGGGGACGGCTGTCACCCGACGAGCGCACCGAGCTGCGGGCCGCGATCAACTCCGGCCCACAGATCGAGGCCGGCCCGGGACGCTCTGCCCTGGCACAACAAATCCGGGAGCTCTGAGCGAGCTCCCGGATTTGTTGGACTGTTTGAATCAGTGCGTGTGCGGCTCAGTGCCGTGTTCCGCCTCGTGGGCGGCGATCTGGGCCCGGACCTCTTCCATGTCGACCGCGCGGAGCTGGCCGATCAGGTCCTCGAGGTTGGCCGCGGGCAGCGCACCGGCCTCCGAGTACAGGACGACGCCGTCGCGGACCGCCATCAGGGTCGGGATCGACCGGATGTCGAACGCCTGCGCAAGCTCGACCTGGGCTTCTGTGTCGACCTTGCCGAACGTGATGTCGCCGTGCTCCTCGGACGACTTCTCGAACACAGGTCCGAACATCTTGCACGGGCCACACCACTCTGCCCAGAAATCAACCAGGATGAGGCCGTCCTTACCGACCACCTCGTTGAAGTTCTCCTGGGTCAGCTCGACCGTTGCCACTACGACCTCCGAAAGTAGACGAGTACAGCGTAGTCAACACAGCACCGCCCCAGAGTGTTCCCGGGCGTACGGGTGCCCGGTCGCACCACGTCGTACGCCCGTATGAAATGACCGGAATGCGGAGTAGGGACTGTGACCTGGGCCACGCGCTCAGATCGGGATGTCGACGAAGGGTGACGTGTAGTCCTTGACTTCCTCCAGGATCGAGGCGGCGGCCTCCGGGGTGAGGTCGGCGCGCTCGCGCTCTGCGACGACCATCTGCTGGAGCAACCTGGTCTCGCCGGCCGTGGCGAGGCCGGTGATCTCCGGATGACCGTTCAGCAGCCACGCCGTCGCGGCGGTGATGTAGCGCTGCTCGTCGAACGGCCGGTACCAGGTGTCGTAGGCCTTCTCCTCGCCTTCCTTCCAATTGCGCCGGGCGATCATCTTGATCGTCATCAGCGCGGCATCGGAGGCCTTCACCGCTTCCACCAGGGCCGCGTAGTCGGCGGCGTACTGCGGATCGCTGGAGAGGCGGTAGTTCAGCGGAGTGAGGACACTGTCGAAGTCGAAGCGGCGCAGACCCTCGGTATGCACCGACGGCGCCTGCGCGGTGTGCCCGGTGATGCCGATCGCCCCGACCATGCCTTCGTCCTTGGCCCGGATCGCCGCTTCCAGCGAACCGCCCTTGCCGGTGACGAGATCGAGGTTCTCCAAGTCGCAGACCGCGTGCATCTGAATGAGATCGACGCGATCGGTCTGCAACCGCTCCAGCGATCGATTGATCTCGCTCCACGCCTCCTCGAAGGTGCGGCGGCCGGTCTTGGTGGCGAGGAAGATGCGGTCCCGGATCTCCGGCATCCGCGGGCCGAGGCGGATCTCGGCGTCACCGTAGTCCGCGGCGACATCGAAGTGATTGATACCGGCGTCGAGGGCTTCCTGGATCGAGGCGTCGGCCCGATCCTGGTCGACGCCGCCCAGCGCCGCGGCACCGAAGATGAGCACCGAACTCTCGTGCCCGAGTCTGCCCAGTCGGCGAGTTTCCATCCTGGTCCTCCAGGGGTAGCAGGGTTACTCCGACCTTATGCCCGCAAGAGCCATCGGCAAGCGGTTGTCCACAGGGCATTTTGACCCCCTCGCCACGGGAGAGTTTTCCACAGGCAGGTCCGGAGATCGGTTACTATCTGTGATCAGTTGATGCGTGCTTCTACCATGTTGTTCGCACGGATTTTCGAACCTGTCCGTACCGTATGGCAGGGTTTGCGCTGCCCGATCGACCGGGACGGGCATGAGAGAGGAGCTATGAGGACGGTACCGAAGGTGTCACGCTTACCCGATGAGGGTGACACTGCCCGCGAGTGGGGTAACAGTATGGCAGCGGGGAGCGATGGAGCATCCGGATCCTGGTCTCAGGTCTCCCGATGGATGGTTGCGTGCCGTATTCTCCCGGCTACTGTCCGCGTAACTGCTGTCTGAGGGGCAGGTAGCGATGAGTTGGTGGCGAACGGCCCTGAACCTGCCGCCAAAAGGTGGGCACTGGTCGGACCAGCGGCGTACCAAGAAGGCAGGCAAAGGACGCCCACAAAGCACCGCGCCGGAGTGGTGGGACCACCCCGACGGACCGGTGTCGCCCACCCCTCGGCAAGCACAGGGTGTAGCCGCGCAGTATTCGGCTCCGCAGGCGCCTCCGCCGGCCGGTGGAGTGATGGCGCCACCCCGTCGTCCGTCGGCCGGTCCGCCGCAGGACCCGGGTCCGGGGCACCGCCAACCCGAACGTTTGAAACAGCGTTCGCCGCACGGTGCGCACGCGGCGCCGGTGCCGACGCGAGAGGTTCTGGAGCCCGGGCAGGCGCCTTGGTCGACCGAGCCGGAATCGTCGTTCTCGACGTGGGCGCGGCGGTTCTTCCGTGGCCTGGTGGTCGTTGTGCTGCTGCTGGCAGCGGTCTCGGGCGTCCGTTCCTGGATCAGCCCGAACCGGACGCCAGAGACCGTCGTGAGCGGTCAGAACGGCTTCCCGGCCGATGAAGCCCGCGCCGTGGCAACTCGGTACGCCGTTTCCTACCTGACCTGGGACGAGGACAACCCGGACGCCCGGCCGCTGCAGATCGGTCTCGACCTGGCCGCCGGCCTGGACACCCGGGCAGGCTGGAACGGTCGTGGCAAACAAGCGGCTGATGTCGCGTACCCAGGTGAGGTCAAGCCTGACTCCAACGGGATCACCGCTGTGGTCGACGTTCGCGTGAAGGTGTACACGTTCACGAAGAAGGGCAAGGACTGGGCAGCGGGGCCAGTCAGTTGGGAGCGGCTGTCCGTGCCGGTCGCGCGGACCGATTCGCGGGTGATGGCCAGCGGGCCGCCGACGTTCGTACCGGACGAGCGGGCCGCACTCCCGGAGAACATGCCGGCGGCCGGTCAGCCGGACGACGATCTGACGGCGGACACCAAGAAGGACGCGGAGGCGTTCTTCAGTGCGTACGCCGAGTCCGACAACAAGGTGTCGGCGGTGACCTCGCCGGGCTCGACCATCCGCAGTCTCAACGGTGCGGTGAAGTTCGGCGCCCTGAAGGATTGGCAGGTCTACATGGGCAACGACGACGAGCGGCGGGCGACCGCGGCCGTCACCTGGAACGGGGTGGGCGATACCACCTTGGACCAGACCTACACGCTCACGTTGAGGCGTACTGTCGCCACGGACGGAGCACAACGATGGCAAGTGGCTGCCGTCGGATGACACCAGCGACGAGCCGTCGGATGACCGAGGCAACGAGGGAGACACCGCAATGATGCACGAACTTGCTGCGAGCGTGGTTCAGCTCGCCGCGCCCATGGCCGACCCGAACGTTCCGACGGGCGCGGATTTCAAGGACTGGGTCCTGGTCATCGCGGGGAACATCTTCATCGCCATCCTCGTGCTGCGCGCGATCGGGCACTACTTCAAGCGCGAGTGGGGCGAGCTGTTCGGCCACATCGCGGCCGGAGTACTGGTCGGTGGGCTGATCTATGCCAACAACCAGACCATCAATGTGCTCAAGGGCTTCTGGGGATTGCTGTCCGGAGGTAATTGATGCGTGTCGGCCGTACCCTGACCCACCACTTCGAGATCGAGACCCGGCAGTACGACCTGCTGGGGATCGATCTGGGTGAAGGCGCCCGTCGCCGGATGATCATCTTCGGCGCGGTGATCATCGTGCTCTGGATCGCGTTGCTGTTCCCGTTCATCGGTGTGCCGCAGAAGCCCACCGTGAGTCTGTACGTCGTTCCGCCGTTCGTGATCACCGCGTTCGGCTGGCGGCCTGGCAAGTTCCACGAACGCCGCCGCCGGGTCACCGAGTGGGCGCTGGCCGTCCGCTATGCCTTGCGGGCGCATCGCCCGATCATCGGTCTGGGTGCCCGGGCCGCCGACAAGACCGAATACCTGCCGTGGCGTGACCGCGTCGCGACGCAGAAGGTGGCGAACCTGGCCAAGGCCAGAGTGACGCCGGAATGGGAACGCGAGGCTGTGGTCGAGCTGGATCCGATGGTCCGCGCCGGTGCGGACATCACTGTGAACCAGCGGGCCCGCCTGCTGGGGGCGGACCACGTGCAGCGGGTCAGTCGCAGGAACTCTTCCGGGCTGAGCCGACCGGAGCGGAAGGGGCAACGATGAAGATCGCTGACAAACTCCTGAACCTGGTCGGCGTCGGCCGCGAACGTGGTCTCCCGCCGCCACGGCTGGTCGCGATCGCCGACGGTCTGCTCGTCACCGAGCGCAGCGCCGAGGCCTGGTTTCTGATCTCCGTGGCGAACACCGACCTCGCGACCGAGGCCGAGCAGGACGCCGCGCTGGACGCTGCAGTGAGCGCCGCCGCGACCATCCTCGGCGACCGCCTGAGCCACCTGAAGGTGGTCTGGGGCCGCTCGACCGGTCAGGACTACATCGACTCCATGGCCGGTCACTACCGGCTTGGCGACCACGAGGCGTGGGCGCAGACCCGGGCCGACCGGATCGACGAGATGCGGATGCCGGAGCGGTACGTGGCGCTCGGCGTACACCTCAGTGACCGTGACCCGCGTGCGACCGCTCAGGTCCGCGGCTCGATCAGTGACGCTCTTGGTACGACGTCGTGGCGTGTGAGTGCCCGTGAGCTCGCGCACCTGGACGAGCGTGTCCGCAAGCTCGGCCGTCAGCTCGGTTCGACCGTGTGGCGGGCCCACACTGCGCCGGCTGAGGTGATTTCGTGGCTGATCAGCCGGGAGATGCACCGTGGTGCCGTTGCCGCGCCTCGTCGTGGTCTGATCACCGGTGCGTCGCTGGCCCGGCTCACATCTGGTCGAGTGGTGCCGTACACCGACCATCTGCGGATCTACGACGCGCGTGGCCAGATTGCGGCGTACACGACCGTTTTGGCGATGACGGACTTCCCTGAGGAGTTGGAGACGCCGGGGCCGGGGGAGTGGCTGCGCACGTTGTCGGAGATCAAGGCGATCGACGACGACGGTGACGAGATCGACGTGACTGTCGAGGCGTCGGTGCGGTTCCGGGTGCTGACGAAGAAGACCGCGCGGCACCTGGTCGACGAGACCCGCAAGAGCGCGAAGGAACAGCGCCGCTCGGCCGCCAAGGGTACGGCGGAGGAGACCGCGGACGAGATCGTCGAGACCGAGCGCATCATGCGTGAGGTCAAGCGCGACATCAACCGCAGCGGCCTGACTCTGGTCGAGGACCACCCACGCTTGCTGGTCAGTGCGGACACCCGCGAGGACCTCGAGGCGTACGTCGATGCTGTGGTCGCGCACTACGCCGACCGCGGCATCACCGTTGCCCCTGGTGCGGACGAGCAGCGCGATCTGTGGCTGGAATCCCTGCCAGGTGACCAGTTGCGTGTCCCGGACCTCGGACATGTCCGTGAGTCGACGGCTTTCTTCGGGTCCTGGTTCTGGGGCGGTGCGTCGATCGGTGACGCGACCGGGCCGTCGATCGGGTACCTGACCGGGTCCACGCCGGGTCTGGTGCGGTTCGACGCAGCCGCCGGTTCTGCTCTTGGTGACGCGACGACGACGCTCTTCCTGGGCCGGTCGGGTCGAGGCAAGACGACTGCTGCGATGTTGGGCGGTCTTGACTCTGCCTTCGCCGGTGCTTGGGTGCCGTTGCTCGACCTGAAGGGTGACGCGGCCGGCGTATCCGGGGTCGCGGCGGAGTACGGCGTACCCACTGCTGTCATTGAGATCACGGCACAGTTCTCCGGTGCTGCCGACCTGCTGCGGGTGCTGCCGGTCGACGATGCGTTGCTGCAGGCACCTTCTCAGTTGATGTTGCTGTTGCCTCCGCATTTGCGTGGCGCCGCTGAGGCACCCGTGATGGCTGCGACCAGGGCGGAGATCCAGTCGCCTGACCCGTCGTCGTGGGGTGTCATCCAGCGGTTGTGTGCCTCTGATTCGGAGACCATCCGGACTGTTGGATTTGCTTTGCGGGACTTGGTTGAGACGGGTCTTGGTTCGGTCGTGGCGGGGCCTCCGTCCGGTCTGTCGTCGTTGACGACGAACCCAGGGCTTTGGGTCGTGCAGATGCCTGGTCTGACCCTGCCGTCACCCGAATCGGCGCCCGAATCCTGGTCCCCGATCGAACGTGTCGGCATGGCCTGCCTCCGCGGCTGCCTCGCGTGGATGGTCCGTACGACGGGCCGCCGCGAGTTCCGCGGTCGCTCGAAGGTCGTCATCGTGCCTGAGGTGCACTTGTTGACGAAGACCCCCGACGGGGCGTCCTTCCTCGACTACATCGCCCGTGTCGGTCGTGCGCTTGGGGCCTCGCTGGTCCTCGACACGCAGGACCCCGCGTCGATCTTGAAGCTGCCTGGTCTGGTTGAGCAGATCACGACGCTGTTCGCCTTCAGCCTGCGTTCTCGCGAGCAGGTGGACTCGTTGCTCGAGTTGCTGGGCCGGCCGCAGACCGCGCCGTACCAAACCCTTGTCCGCGGCATCAACACCGCCGCCAACGGCAAGTCCATCCGCCACGGCCACTGCATCATGCGCGACCGCTGGGACGAAGTAGCCACCGTCCAGATCGACATCCCCAGCCAGCGCGTAGCAGCCCTCCTCCGCACCACCCCCGAATCCGAACACGCCAACGAAGCCACCCAGCCGGTCCTAGCCACTCCCGACCCCGTGGACCCGTTCGCCGACGACGAGTTCGACCAGGAAGACCTGGTAGAACCAGCCGCCACAGCCACAGCCCAAGCCGAAGCCCACACCGCGGAACCACCCCCGCCGACCTACGAGGAGCCCGTCTCGTCGGTCGAAGAGGAATCCGTTCCTCCGGCGTACCAGGAGCCTTTGGCCCCAACCCAGGCACCCCCGCCCCCACCCCAGCACGCCGCCCCAAACGACGCCGCCGCCCAGAGCAACAAAATGGCCGCCCAAGGGACCAACGCCGCTGCCCAGGGAAGTAACGGGGCTGGCCTAGGCAACAACGTGGCTGCGCAGGGAAGTAACGCGTCTGGCCTAGGGGACGACGTGGTTGCGCAGGGAAGTAACGGGGCTGGCCTAGGGAACAACGTGGCCGCGCAAGGAAGTAACGGGGCTGGCCAGGGGAACAACGCGGCTGCCAGGGGTGCCGAGGCTGGCGTGGGCGACGCTCAACCCGCGCCCTCCGCGGACGCTGCCCCGACGGCGCCGGCCGAGCCCGAGCCGGCGGTGGCGCAGCAAAACGGCCACCCAGCCACCCCCAACGGCCAGGACCACCACCACCCACCCCGCTACGAGGCCCCCATAGGCCCCGACGAGGTCTACGACCAAGAGGCCGACGAAGCCGCCTACAACGAGGCCATGTACCCCGCGTACGACACCCCCTCAAACGGCGACTCCACCAGCGACACCGCCCCCCGCCCCACCCCCGGCAACAAGGAGCACGTCGCATGAGGTGGCAGCGCCGTGTGAGAGCGGCGCTGACGACCCTGGCGATCTCGACCATCCTGATGACCCAGGTGGCTCTGGCCGCCGATCCCAAGCCGGGGCCGACGAGCCCCACCGGCTTCGGTGACCTGCTGCCGACCCCCGACCTGACGCATGGCGACACGCGTACGCTCTTCGAGCAGTACGGTCCGATGGTTTATGGGCTGGACTTCGAGAAAAGCATCCGCGACCCCATCGAGTCGGTCTTCAACGGGTACGCGCACATGGTGATGATGTACATCGTCGCTATTACCCGCGCAGCCATCTCAGTCGGCTGGTGGTTGTTCTCCTTCACCGACGTCAAGGCGCTCACGCAGGCTACGTCGACGACGATCGGTGCATCCAGCAATCAGCTTGTTGGATGGTTGCTGCCGTCTGCGCTCGCCTTTGGCGCCGTTGCCGCGTATACGCAACGCAAGACCAGCGGCAGCGCCATGGGGCAGTTGGTGTGGGTATTCGTCGCGGGTGTTCTCAGCGTCAGCTTCGCGCTGGCCCCTGCAACCTGGTTGCGCGGAATTGATGGTGCGCGTCAGTTAGGCGCCGAAACGATCATGACGACCTCGGCCGATGCGATGGGGCCGACCTTGCAAAGTCCGTTGCCGTGGCCTGAGCCGGGGTTCACGGGAACATCTCGCGACACCCTGCTGCGGAAATCTGCGGATGCGAGTTGGCGCGGATTCGCGGTTACGCCATGGTGTATTGCCGAGTTCGGCTCGATCGACGCATGCGGCCGGTACGGCAAGGGCATGCTTGATGCCGGCACGGATTCGGATGCCCGATCGAAGTACATCGATTCGGTCATTGCCCCGGCCGAGGGCGGGGACGACGCGCCGACGGTCAAATGGGTCAAGGGAGACAACGCTTTCGGTCGAATCTCCGTTGTGATGCTGGCGGCGATAGCCGCGACGTTGTTCGCGTTCTTGACCATCTCGTTGGCCTTCACCGCGCTGATGGCCTTCGTCGGCTGCCTGCTCCTGCTGGTTGTCGGTGTTTTCTTTGCTTGCCTCTGGATCATTCCCGGTCGCCCGAGACAGTGGGGCCTCAACTGGTTCGAAGCGCTGATCGGATTGGTGATCCAGTCCTTCCTCGCGATGCTCGTGTTCGGGACGGCGCTGACGCTGGTCACTGCTGTTTTCAGCCTGACTGGTGCGCTGGGATGGTTGCCGGTAACGGGGCTTGCTATCGCGGTGCTTATCGCCGGCTTCAGATTGCGGCGTCTGCTCGACAACCTCACCTCGATGATGCGGCCGGGCTCGGGAAGCATTCTGCTAGGTGGCCTTGCCCGGCGAGGTGCCATGGGCGCGTTCAAGCGAATTGTCGGCGCAGTTGGAAGCCGCAACGCGGCGCCGGCGTTGACGGAACGTCGGGATCGGTTCCGAACAGGTGAAGCCGGTTCGCAGCGAGTGTCCTCGGTGAGGGTGTACCGACAAGCTCCTGCGCATAACTCGCTCACACGAGGATCCACGGCAAGTTCGCCGTACGAGCTCACCACGGGCGCAGAGCGCCGCCGAGCAGATGCGCCCGGGACCCCCGGCAGCGGCACTGGTCCCGCTGGGCAGGCGGCGGCAAGTGGCGCCGGCGCGGCTGGTGGTCGTTTGGCTGCCAACGCTGCACCAACCCGCACCAGCTCCGCGCTGAATCTGGCCAGAGCGCGTACGCAGTCGAAGTCCGAGGGACGCCGGACCATCTCCGTCACCACCGCCGGTGTCGCATCCACTGGAGGATCCAGCTCGACATCGAGCTCGAAGGGTGTGTCGGCGGAGGCTCAGAAGGCTCGGCATTCTCGGCGGCCTATTCCTACGCCTACCAATGAGGTGCGGTACGAGCCGAGGATTCATACGCATTCCGCGAGCCTTCGGGAGGGGCCGCCTAAGGGGCAGCGTGCCCGCCGTAAGTCGCCATCGTCGCAGCAGCGGAGGTTCCGTGAGTACTCCGCTGTTACGAAGGACGGCGTAACGGTGCACGTGCCGACGCGCAGGTGATGCCGGATGGCCCGAAAACCACGTTCGCCAAACGACCGCCGCGAGGGTGCCGGCCGGTCCCGTCATCGCGCTCCGGACCCTAGCCCTTCCGACGCGGACGAGCAGCGGCCTTCGGGTCGTTCTCATCCGGATACGCCGGACGGTTGGCGTTCGCTCATGAGCACGGACTACGAGTACCCGGAGGAGATCGACGACCTCAGCGGTCGTCAGCGCCGCCGGGCGAAGAAGAACTGGCGACGCGACGATCATGCACAGCGCATGGCCTGGCTGCGCAACCAGCGTCAGGCCGAGCCGGTGAGCCCCGCGGTCATCGTGATGCTCGTCGTTGTGCTGGCGATCGTCATCCTCGGTCTCGGCGGCGGTCTGCCACGGCTGTTCGGCGGCAAGAGCGGCGACGAAGGAGCCCCAATCAGCTTGCTGACTCCCGGACGATCCGTCGTACTCCCGACCGCCCCGTCCAACACTTCGTCAAGTCAGCCCACCACCTCCTCCACCACGACAGCGCTCACAACCCCGCCGCCCGAGACGCAGCGTCCATCGGCAGAGGCGACCGCATTGGCCACAGACGTGGTCGGTGCTTGGTCTCGGGCGTTCTACACGCGCGACCCGAGCGCGGAGACGTATGGGGCATTGGTGGCGAAGAGCGCCAAGTACATGACCGAGGAGGTCGCATCCAGCTTCACCGCTGCCGGTGATCCGACGTACGACGCACTCAAGAACGACGGTGGCAAGTCGACAGTGATCGCGGCGCCGGTCAGTGCCCCACCGGCCAACGCCGAGGCCCCGGTCGACACTCCAGGCCGGATCACGCGGTTCGTGAAGGTCACGATCGATGTCACCGGCAAGCATGCCCAGCGCTTCGACGTACCCCTGCTCATCACGCTGGTGAACCAGAGCAACCAATGGGTCATCAGTGAGGTGTCTGGCGGTACGGGGCCATGACGGCAGAGGACTGCGATGTTCGACGAGCGTGATCTCGGTCGAGGCCTTCTGGCCGTCGCGAGCAGAGGCGTCTTCATCAAGGGCGCCGCGGTGCTGGCGATCGTCGGCGTCGCGAGCTTGCTGATGCTCGCCCCCTTCGGCGGCAGCACGCAGCCTCAGGCTGCGTGTCTCCCGGGGATACCTGGCCAGGCGGACAATCCGCAGCCGGCCGGTCCGATTCGCGCGACGCAGACCGCCTTCGCCAAGCTGATCGACGATGTCGCGGTTCAGCGAGGTCTGCCGGGCAAGGCGACGCTGATCGCGCTGATGACTGCCCTGGTGGAATCAGACCTGCAGAACCTCACCTTTGGCGATGCCGACTCCGTTGGCCTCTTCCAGCAGCGCCCGGCCGCGGGCTGGGGCTCGCGACTGCAGATCCTGAGTCCCCGGTACGCCGCCAACGCGTTCTTCGGTGGCTCGGCCAAGCCCGACCCGCCAGGGTTGGTCGACATCAACGGGTGGCCGTCGATGGCTCTAGGCGATGCCGCGCAGGCCGTGCAGGTGTCGAAGTTCCCGGAGCGGTACGCCCAGCGCGAGCAGGAGGCGCGACAGATCGCAGCGCAGGCCGGCATCGATCTCACCAGGACGGGCAATCCGTACGCCGGTCGAGCCGACGCGCCGTCCACGGGAAACGAAGGCGAACACGACGACAGCGACTGCGGGCAAAGTGGCTTGGTCGACGGTAAGCCGATCAACGGAGTCTGGCCCGAAGAGCAGGCGAGCGTCACAGATCCGTCGGGTACTGGAGGCTTGGTCACACCACGTACGGCGGCCTGGGTCGCATTGGCCCGTAAGACGCTGGGCACCCTCAGCATGAGCTGCTGGGACGCCCACGCGTGGAACCCGACCAGCGACCATCCCCGCGGCAAAGCCTGCGACGTCATGGTCGGCACGGACGCCCGGAAGTCCTCTCCCGCGAGAGCCCGCGGCGACCAGATCGCCAACTTCGCCATCCAAACCGCCGGCACTACCGGCGTGCGCTACGTGATCTGGTACGGCAAGATCTGGTCCGCCCGCCGTGGCACCTGGATCCCCTACAACGGCGGCGGCGTCTACAACCCCACCGACGCCACCGGCGGCCACTTCGACCACGTCCACGTCTCGATGTACTGACCGTGAACCACCCCCAGACCCGCCCAACCCCAAGGAGAACCACCCATGACCGGCCCCGGTGATCCTCGAGACCCCAACGGATCCTGGGGGCCGAGCGAAGGGCAGCCCGAGCAACCAGCGGCGTACGGTTATCCGGGAGCGATAACGCCACCCGACCCACGGCCTGAACTGCCATCCGGACAGTCAGGACCTGCACCTCAAGGCCAAGCGAGACGAGTCGAGGTCTCCACAGCGGCGATCCTCTTGTCGGCTGTGCCGTGGTTCTTTTGGAGTTTCGCCGTCGTCTCTTGGATCGTGGGACTTCTGGGATTTGGCTGGGGGTGGCTGCTCGTTGCCCTGTGGATAGCGTCGGGCGTGGTCGTGTTTGTTCGACCTGTGGAAGACATGCTCGCGCGGTATCTCTTCCGTTTGCGGCAGCCGACGCTGATCGAGGAACAGCGGCTACGCCCGATCTGGCGGCAGCTGGCCGATCGGGCCGGGATACCGGAGAGCCGGTACGCGATCTGGATCCAGGAGTCCGACGACGTAAATGCCACACCTACTCCGGGACACACCGTCGGCGTCACTCGGTGGGCCCTGTACACGCTGCCTCCGGCACATTTGGAGGCAGCGCTAGCTCACGAGCTCGGCCACCATCTGGGCGGACGAGACTGGCTGAGTTTGTTGAGTTTCTGGTATTCGATCCCGGCCCGGTGTGCGCTGATCGGTGTCCGGGCACTGGGCCGCCTGATGCGAGCTGTGCCTGCGGTCGGCTGCGTAGTCATCGGCTTCGTACTCATCGCATATCTGGGCGTCTTGCTTGCCGTGCTGACATTCGGTGACAGCCTCACATTGCCGCTGCTCTTCTTGACACCATTCGTCGCGCCTCCGATCCTCGCGTGGCTCGGTCGCCGCGAGGTTCTTCAAGCCGACCGTCGGGCGGCAGTGATGGGTTACGGCGCGACCCTTGTCCAGGTTCTCTATGGCTGGCAGTTCCAGCATCAGCAGATGCTGGGTCGTGACGCCAACCGGCGCTCGCAGCTCATGTCGAGTTCGCCGTCTCCCGCCGAGCGAGTCCGCGCTCTCGAGCAGGCCGGAGGGCTCCCGCCTCAAGCCTGGGGCTGACCGCCGCAGCGCGCGGTGTGGGGGAGGGAGGTTTTCCCTTGACGGGGTGGGGTGGTGGGGGGTTTTGCTTCACAGGGGGTGGGTGGGGGAATTAGGGTCCAACGGATCGTAGTGGTTGCGTTACGCAACACGGAGTGTGGGAGGGAACGTATGAGGAAGCGCCGTACGGCGGTTGTGGCTGTTACCGCGGGGTTGGCCACTATCTCGCTCGGGTTGTCCTTCACCAGTGCCGCGGGGGCTGCGCCGGAGGTGGCGGTGGCCAATCCGGGTGGGCTGAAGCTGATCAAGACCAAGACGTCGTTGCTCGGCAAGCACTACTGGTACCAGCAGACGTTCAAGGGCCTGCCCGTGATCGACGGGTACTACGCGAAGCACGTGACGAAGGACGGCGTGGTCGAGGTCGCGGACGGGCGGGACGCCGTACCGGCGAACCTGGACGTGAGCGCGAAGGTGCAGCCGGCGGCCGCGACCCAGAGCGCCAACGCCGCGGTCATCGCCCGGGCGGCCCGGATCGCCGCGCCGAACAAGACCATCGCCCCGGTGCCGACGGCGACGCAGGGCGCGGCGAAGCTTGCCGTGGTCGGCGGGCCGAACGCGCGCCTGGTGTGGGCCGTCACCTCGCACTCCTCCGAGGGTGTGAGCCGTTCGCTGGTCGACGCCGACACCGGCTCGGTGGTGGAGTCGAAGGTGATCAGCGACAACGTCGACGGGCGCGGCTCGGTCTTCGACCCGAACCCGGTGGTCAGCCAGAAGAACGAGAAGCTGACCGACATGAACGACAAGAACCAGGACGCGTTGTTCGTGGCGCAGAAGAACGTCGTACTGCGCAACCTGGACGGCTCGGGCTTCCTCAACGGTTCCTACGTGAACATCAAGGAGGGCAACGGCGGGCTCGCGCAGAACAAGAACAACACGTTCGTCTACCAGCGCGCGAACAACAAGTTCGAGCAGGTGATGGTGTACTACCACGTCAACCAGGCGCAGGAGTACATCCACCAGCTGGGCTTCACCGAGGCCAACAACGAGTCCCAGGACTTCTCCGTCGACACGATCCGCGACGACAACTCGTTCTACGATCCCGAGACGGACATGATCACGATGGGCGACGGTGGCGTCGACGACGCCGAGGACGCCGAGGTGATCTGGCACGAGTACGGTCACGCGATCCAGGACGACATCGTCCCGGGCTTCGGCGAGTCGCTCCAGGCCGGCTCGATCGGTGAGGGCTTCGGCGACTACTGGGCCGTCACCATGTCCGTTCCGGTCAGCAAGGGCTTCAACCTCCCGTGCGTGATGGACTGGGACGCGACGTCGTACACGAGCACCGAGCCGCACTGCCTGCGTCGTACCGACACCGGTAAGACCACCGACGACATCGTCGGCGAGGTGCACGACGACGGTGAGATCTGGTCGAACGCGCTGTGGGACATCCACCAGGCGCTCGGCCGGACCAAGGCGAACAAGGTGATCCTCGAGTCCACCTTCTTCTACGACCCGGACACCTCCTTCGCCGCCGCGGCGCAGGACACCGTCCAGGCCGCCCGGCTGCTCTACGGCAAGGCCGCCGCGCAGCAGGTGACCGACGCCTTCAAGGCCCGCAAGATCCTCTGACCCGTCACAGGTCATGCGCCCACGGCTACTGTGGGCGCATGACCTGGAGTACGGCGGACATCCCTGACCTGACCGGACGACGGGCGCTCGTCACGGGCGCCACCAGCGGACTCGGGTACGAGACCGCACTCGAGTTGCTCAGACACGGCGCTGAGGTGCTGGTCGCGGCCCGGAACCCGGAGAAGGCTGCCCGCGCGGCACAGCAACTCGAACGAAGCTCCGGCCACAAGCCGACGGTCGTCGAGCTGGACCTGGCCGATCTGGTCAGTGTCGAGAAGGCCGCGGACGAGCTCACGAAGAGCTACGACCGGCTCGATCTGCTCGTCAACAACGCCGGCGTGATGGCACCGCCGTACCGGCAGACCGTGGACGGGTTCGAGCTGCAGCTCGGCACCAATCATCTCGGGCACTTCGCCCTCACCGGACGGCTGCTGCCGTTGTTGCTCAAGGCAACGGCGCCGCGGGTCGTCACGGTCAGTTCCTTCGTGCACAAGACGGTGCGGGGGATCACGCAGGAGGACTTCCGCCGCCCGGCGAGCAGCTATCGGAAGTGGGAGGCGTACGGGAAGTCCAAGCTCGCCAATCTCCTCTTCATGCTCGAGCTCGACCGCCGCGCCCGGGCGGCCGGCGTCAACCTGCTGAGCGCGGGGGCGCATCCCGGCTACGCGTCGACGCACCTGCAGGCGGCGGGCCCGGAGATGGCCGGCCAGGCGTTCATGGTGAGGTTCATGGGGATCGGCAACCGGCTCTTCGCCCAGTCCGCCGCCGCTGGTGCCTGGCCGAGCCTGTACGCCGCGACCGTCCCGGAGTTGCGCCCCGGTTCGTACGTCGGTCCCGGCTTCTTCGAGTTCCGCGGCAGACCCAAGATCGTGCTCCCCACCCAGACAGCCCAGGACCCTGAGCTCGCCGGGCGACTCTGGGAGTGGTCGATCGAAGCGACCGGGGTGAATCCGGAACTCACCGTGCTGAGGTAGTGACACAGCGGCAGATTTCTGGTTACCTACCGGTAATTTCCCAGCCGGAGGTCGCCCCGTGCGCAGAATCGCAGCCGCCCTCGCTGTCGTCCTGACCGCTGCTCTGATCGTCATCACCCTCGGTCCGAGCGCCGAAGCGGACCAGACTGCGCCCGGCTTCAGTACGTCGTACCAGCGCATCCCCGGTGCCGGTGGGACTCCCATCGGCGCCGTCGTACTCACGCCGACAGGGCAGGGCGACGGTCCGTTCCCGCTCGTGGTGATGCCGTCGAGCTGGGGTGTGCCGAACGTCGAGTACGTCGGTCAGGGCGCGAAGCTGGCCACCTCCGGCTTCCAGGTGATCTCGTACTCGAGTCGCGGCTTCTGGGATTCCGGCGGCGGCATCGACATCGCCGGACCGCCGACCGTCGCCGACGTCAGCAAGGTGATCGACTGGGCCGGCCAGCACACGCCGGCCGACACCAGCCGGGTCGCCGCGGTCGGGATCTCGTACGGCGCTGGTACGTCGCTCCTCGCGAGCGCGCAGGACCCGCGGATCAAGGCGGTCGGGGCGATGAGCGGGTGGGCCGACCTGATCGCGTCCCTCAATCCCAACGAAACCGTTGCCCTCCAGTCCGTTGCCGGACTGCTTGCCCTGGGCAATATCACCGGCCGGCCCGGTCCGGAGATGGCCTCGCTGCAGACGAAGTTCGTCACCGGCGACTTCGACGGTGCGATCGCGGAGGCGAAGCAACTGTCGCCACAACGGTCCGCCGCGACGATGACCGACCAGATCAACGCGAAGAAGCCGGCTGTCTTCCTGGCCAACGCCCTCGAGGATTCGATCTTCCCGCCCTCGCAGTACACGGACTTCTTCACCCGCCTGACCGGCCCGAAGCGGCTGCTCCTCGCCCACGGCGATCACGCGACTCCCGAGGTGCCTGGCGCGATCGGCCTGCCCAACGAGACCTGGGACGAGCTTGTGGCTTGGCTGCGGCACTACCTGACCGGTGCGGACAACGGCGCCGACACCGAGGCGCCCGTCCAGCTGAAGTCGCAACGCGGCGTCTGGCGCGGATACCCGAACTGGGCAGCGGTCGGTCAAGCGCGCACGTCGTACCTCACCAAGCCGACCGGATTGAGCCGGACTGGCGCATTGCAGGCCCAACCACAGACCGGTTGGTCCAGCGCGATCGGCGCGGGCGTGCCGACAATCGCCGACAGTGGAGTTGCGCTCGTATCCGGTGCTCTGCAAGGGCTGCTGTCGATCCCGACCGGGGTCGTGACGCCGCTGGTGGACCGATCGTTCGCCGGAGTGTGGTCCGGTCCGGTCTACACCAGCGGGGCCGTCGTCAGCGGTACGCCGAAGCTCCACCTCACCGTGAAGCCCTCCGGCCCGAGTACGTCGCTGTTCGCCTACCTGTACGACGTCGACGCGCTCGGCGTCGGGTCGTTGATCTCGCACAGGCCGTTCACCCTGCGCGGAACGGGCACGGTGGCGATCGACCTGAGGCTCGAGGCAACCAGTTGGGAGGTGCCGGCCGGCCATCACCTGGTCCTGGCCATCGACACGGTCGATCCGCGCTACCTCGGCCGCAGCGTGATTGGTACGTCGGTCACGTTCAGCTCCCCGGCCGACGACCCGTCCTGGCTCAGCGTTCCGGTCGCCTCGTGATGGTCACCCGCCGAAGCTTCCTCGGCCTCACCGCCGCAGCACTCGTCAACCTGAAAGCCGCCGCCGACAACAACCTGAAGGACGCCGACGACAACAAGCTCTACCTCGGCACCTACGGAGACGGCATCGGTCTCGCGACGTACGACGCCACCGGCAAGATCACCTCGACCGGCAAGCTGACCGGTGTGGCCGACCCATCCTTCCTGATCCGAGCCGGCAACTTCCTTTACGCCGTGAACGAGCAGGACGCCGGAGCCGTGACCGCAATAGATGTCGCAGGCAATCCCAGGGTCCTGAATCGTCAACCCAACAACGGATCCGGACCCTGTCATCTCGCCAAGGTCGGCAACTACTTGCTCAGCGCAAACTACGGATCCGGCGACATTGCGGTCCACCCGATCAACGCAGACGGGAGCCTAGGGCAACAAACCGACCTGGTGAAGCACGAAGGTGCCCAACCACATGCACACCAGGTGGTACAGGTCGGCGACTACGTCCTCGGCGTCGATCTCGGCACGGACTCGATCTACACCTACACCCTCGCGGACGGAAAGCTCACCCTCCAGCACCAGGCGAAACTCACAGCCGGTGCCGGCCCGCGCCACCTCGCCTTCCACCCCTCCGGCCACTACGCGTATGTCGCCGACGAGCTCGACAGCACGATCACGATCTGCACCTACGCCTGCGGCGTGATCACCCCGCAGACATCACTACCCACCGCACCACCAGGCGGCCCGCAGAACTACCCGGGCGAGGTGGTCGTCGATGCCGACGGCAACTTCGTCTACCTGACCAACCGCGGCCACAACAGCATCGCGATCTTCAGGACCACCGGTACCGGACTCGAGCTGATCGGTACGCCGAGCTGTGGCGGCGACTGGCCTCGCCACTGCGCTCTCGACCCGACCGGCAACCTCCTGTTCGTCGCCAACCAGAAGTCGAACAACGTCACCACCTTCGCCGTCGACCGCAGCACCGGCGGCCTGACCCAGACCAGCAGCTTCAGCGCGCCGACCCCCGTTTGCGTGAATGTTTGATCGTGCGCGAGCTCTTGCGCTTTTGTGGTGAGAGCGTTGTCATGAGAGCTCCTTTCCCCGCCCCGGAAGGAGAGCTCGCATGTTCAAGCCGCTTGCGGCCGCCCTCGTCCTATTGTCGACAATCCTCGCGCCGACAGCCGCGGCGTCTCGTGTGCCGATTGCCGATGCGTCCCCTGACTGGCGCATCGGCACTCCGCCACTCACCACCCCCTGGACCGGCGACGTCTCGCCGACCAACGCGCTGCCGGAGTACCCGCGTCCCCAACTGACCCGCCCGGACTGGCGCAACCTCAACGGCCTCTGGGAGTGGTCCGCAGCCACGCCGGGAGACCAGCCGCCGATCGGCCGGCCGCTGGCCGAGAAGGTACTGGTCCCGTACCCGATCGAGTCCGCGCTCTCCGGTCTGCAGAAGCACGAGGACCGGATGTGGTACCGCCGTACCTTCACCATCCCGGCCAACTGGAAGGGCAAGCGGCTGCTGCTGCACTTCGGCGCGGTCGACTACGACGCCAAGGTGTGGGTGAACGGCCGGCAGGTCGCCACCCATCGCGGCGGGTACGACGGATTCGACGTCGATGTCACGAATGCCCTGCACCAGAAGGGTCCACAGGAGCTGATCGTCTGGGCCGAGGACCTCACCGACGAGACCTTCCAGCCGATCGGCAAGCAGCGCGAGGTCGGCGACCACGGCATCTTCTACCAAGGCAGCTCCGGTATCTGGCGGACCGTCTGGATGGAGCCCGTCAACGTCGCGTCGATCGAGCGCCTCCAGCTGACCCCCGACCTCCCCGGCAAGACCTTCAAGGTCACCGCGGACACGACCGGTCCCGCAGGCCTCGACGTCGAAGTGACGGCGTACGACGGACGCCGCGCCGTCGGCCAGGTCCGGGGGAAGGCGGACACCGAGGTCCGGGTGCCGATACCGAACCCGAAGACGTGGTCCCCGGACAAGCCGTTCCTCTACGACCTGAAGGTCCGCCTCATCGACCGTGGCAAGACGGTCGACCAGGTCGGTTCGTACGCCGGGATGCGGTCGGTCGGCCTGATGAAGGGTGCCGACGGCAAGCTCCGGATGGCGCTGAACGGGAAGATCCTGTTCAACCTCTCCACCCTCGACCAGGGCTTCTGGCCGGACGGACTGAACACCGCGCCGACTGACGAGGCGCTCAGGTTCGACCTCGAACAGCACAAGCAGCTGGGCTTCAACACCGTTCGCAAGCACATCAAGGTCGAGCCGGATCGCTGGTACTACTGGGCCGACAAGCTCGGCCTGATGGTCTGGCAGGACATGCCCGCGTCGAAGACCGACGCGATGCCCGAGCCGTGGCGGACCCAGTTCAAGGCCGAACTGCGCGAGATGGTCGAGGAGCACAAGAGCTTCACCTCGATCACCGTCTGGGTGCCGTTCAACGAGGGCTGGGGCGAGTGGGATCAGACCGAGACCGGCCGGATCGCCGACTCGGTCAAGGCGCAGGATCCGTCCAGACTCGTCAACGCGCACAGTGGCGTGAACTGTTGCAACTCCAAGGGCGATTCGGGCCGCGGTGACCTGCTCGACAGCCACGCCTACCTCGGTCCGGCGACCACCTCGCCCACCGAGACCCGAGCCGGCGTCGACGGCGAACATGGCGGCTTCGGTTTGAAGGTCCCGGATCACATGTGGTTCGGCGACGGTTTCGCGTACGAGATGACGCCGGACTCCGCGACCCTCACCCGCCGGTACGTCGAGAATCAACGCGACGTGCTCAAGTCCGCCAACCAGTGCGGGATCAGCGGCTCGGTCTACACCCAGATCACCGATGTCGAAGGTGAGCTGAACGGCTTCTTCACCTACGACCGCCGGGTCCCGAAGATGGATTCGGCCCAGGTCCGCACGATCAACCAGCAGATCATCGCCGGCGCGGACGGAACCGGCACCGGCGGACCGAACCCCGGCCCCGGCACACCCGGTGCCGATGGCATCCACTTCTATCCGCTCGACGGAACCGCGGAAGATGCCGTCGGCAACAACGATGCGACTCTCCAAGGTGGAGCGGTCTTTGCCGAGGGCAAGAACGGCCAAGGCGTTGCCCTGAACGGATCCGGGCAGTACGTCGACACCGGTGCGGCGCTGCTCGACACCAGTGGCAACTACTCGGCCAGCGCGTGGGTGAAGCTGAACAAGGCCGATGGTTCGTTCCAGACCGTGGTGAGCCAGGACGGCGAGCGGGACAGCGCGTTCTTCCTGCAGTACTCGGGTCAGGACCAGCGGTTCGCGATGAGCTTCTCCGGTCTGCGGGCGCTGGCACCGACCAAGCCGAACCCGGATCAGTGGTACCACCTGACCGGCGTACGCGATGCGGCGAAGGGTGAGCTCAAGCTCTACGTGGACGGGCAACCCGTCGCCACCAAGAGCGCGTGCAGCCTGGATTCGACCTCGACCGGCAATACCGTGATCGGCCGCGCCAAGTTCGGCGGCAACCAGGTCGACTTCCTCGACGGCACCGTCGATCAGGTCCACCTCTACGACCGCGCCCTCACCGACGAGGAGGTCCGCACACTCTACGAATCCGGCCGCTGACAAAAAGACCGATTCGAGATGCGAAGAAGTCGCACGTCACCGATCCTGGTAGTACTGCCGACCAGCCGGAGGTGACAGTGATGGCCGCTCCTAGCCATGCGCTTGCGCCGCACTCGACGATCGGCTTCCGGCCTCCGCGGTTCGGGCTAGGTGGTTCGCATCTCGGCGAACCGCCGGGCCCGGACGGCGACGCAACCGCGGTCGCCACCGTGGACGCGGCGTACCTGGCTGGTATCCGCCTCTTCGACACGTCCCCGGCGTACGGCGAATCCGAACGACGGCTCGGTACGGCGCTGCAGCGGCGACCCCGTGGTGAGTTCCTGATCTCGACGAGGGTGACCAGCGACCAAGCGGCGGCCGAGATCCAGGCCAGCGGCGAGCGGCTCGGGCTCGCTGTCGACCTGGTCCTGGCAGAGGACGAGTCGGCGTACCCGGCACTGGACCGGCTGCGGCGCGACGGCGTGATCAAGGCGGTCGGCGCGGTCTCAGCCGACTGGCAGGAGCTCGATCGGCTCGTCCGCGACGTCGAGCTGGACTGCGTGCTGCTGGCCGGTCAGTACTCGTTGCTCGACCGGTCCGCGGCGCCGCTGCTCGATCGTTGCCTGGCCCGCGGAGTCTCGGTGATCGTGTCCGGCGTCCTCACGCCGCGGGTGCTGCAGGCGGAGAAGTCGAGCGACCCAGGGGCGATCCTCGCGCGCCGCATCTCCGCGGTCTGCGAGCAGTACGGCGTCTCCCTACCGCAGGCCGCACTCGCCTTTCCCAGCAGGCATTCCGCGGTCACCTCGGTGCTGATCGCCGCCTCGACCCCGGCCGAGATCCGAGCCGACGCGGCGCTGGTCCGCCAGCCGGTGCCGGCGCAAATGTGGCGGGACCCCGAGCTGCTACGCCTGCTCGACTGAAGATCTAGAACTTGTCGCCCGGATCGCTGGGCGTGCCACCCGTCGTCGGCGTACCGGTCGGGATCCCGGTGGTCGGGACCGGCGACGGCGTAGTGGACGTCGGTGAACCCGTGCCCGGCGGGGGAGTCGTCGGCGTGATCGTCACCGTGACCGTGCCGGTCGGCGTCGGGATCACCGGCTGCGGCTCCAGCGGCTGGGCGTTCCGGAACAGCAGCCAGGCCAGGAACACGGCCAGCGCCATGATGATCGCCATTGTCACCAACGCCAGTACGAGCGCCCACCGCGACGCCGGTCGCAACGCGTTCGGCCACGGCAGCGGCCAGATCCGGAACAGGCCCGGGCGGCGCCGGCCCTCCCAGTAGTGCCGGAACTCGGGTCCACGCAACCGGCCCATGTGCGGAATCCGGTCCATCAGGACCGCCGACAGTATCTCCTCGCCGCGACGCTCCGCGATCAGCCGCTCGTCCGCGGCCGAGCTGGACCCGTCGTCCTCCCGGATCGGCCCGATCGCGGCCCACAGCGCCAGGTCGTCGTCATCCGCGTCGTTGTGCGCCAGTACGACGTCATCCGGCAGGTCGTCGACCGCGTTCACGAACCGCTCCCGGGCGGCGGCGTCGTCCGCGGAACCCTCGGTCATCATCGCGACCACCGCGCTGCGGCCGGCCTCGTCACCCGCTGTGTACAGATAACCGGCCGCGTTCGCCCCGAGCCGCCCGCGGAGCCAGAACTCGCCGACCCGCGGCGGATCCTCCGGCTGGAGCGGCAGAGCCTCCGGAATCACCCGCGCAGGCGCGTCCTCCGGCCCTTCGGCCGGCTGCACCTCGGTCTGGGATTCCGTCGTGGTCATCACCCCAATCCCACCACATCCCTGGTAGCACTGTCGCCACACTCCTCCATCAGCCACTTCAGGCACGAGATTCGTACGGCGCCGGCCCCGGCGTGCGCATCTTGTGCACAAAGTGAGATCGGGCGGGCGCGAGGTGCGCGACTTGATCGGGCGGGGGAGGATGGGGGCGACCGGTGGCGGGGCGTGCGCCCGGGGGACCCGGGGATCTGATGGAATGGCGGGTGTTGTGACGCACCGCGGAGTTGACAAGGTCCGAGCGTGGACCCCGGAAGGACAGGCATGACCGAAACCACTGTGCCGGCTGGATCGGTGGCCCAGCAGTCCCGTCTGATCGGCGAAGCCATCAGCGAGATCAAGCGGGTGATCGTCGGCCAGGAGCACATGGTCGAGACCTTGATGGTCTCGCTGCTGGCGAAGGGTCACTGTCTGCTCGAGGGCGTTCCCGGCGTCGCCAAGACGCTGGCCGTGCGGACCTTCGCGTCGGTCGTCGGCGGCACGTTCGCCCGGATCCAGTTCACGCCCGACCTGGTCCCGTCCGACATCGTCGGCACGCGGATCTACCGGCAGACCCGGGAGACGTTCGACATCGAGCTCGGCCCGACGTTCGTGAACTTCGTCCTCGCCGACGAGGTGAACCGGGCCCCGGCCAAGGTGCAGTCGGCGATGCTGGAGCTGATGGCCGAGCGGCAGGTGTCGATCGGCGGTCAGACCTTCCCGATGCCGAAGCCGTTCATCGTCATCGCCACCCAGAACCCGATCGAGTCCGAGGGCGTCTACCCGCTCCCGGAGGCACAGCGGGACCGGTTCCTGGTCAAGATCGACGTACCGCACCCGCGGGGGCACGAGGAGTTCGAGATCCTCCGCCGGATGAGCGTCGACCCGCCGGAGCCGCGGCAGGTGCTGAAGCCCGAGACGATCATGGAGCTGCAGCGGACCGCCGAGCAGGTGTTCGTCCACAATCTCGTCGCGGAGTACGCCGTTCGCCTGGTGATGGCGACCCGGACCCCGTCCGACTTCCACCTCCCCGACCTCGAGCCGATCATCGAGCTCGGTGTCAGCCCGCGGGCCACGCTCGGCCTGATCGCGGCCGGCCGGGGACTCGCGCTGATCCACGGCCGCGACTACCTGCTCCCGAGCGACGTCCAGACGGTCGCCCTCGACGTGATGGGCCACCGCCTCGGCCTGACGTTCGACGCGGTCGCGGACAACATCGACCCGCGCGCGGTGATCGAGCGCATCCTGGCCACCGTCCCACCGCCGCAGCCGGTCTGGCGCGACGGCGCCGACGGCACCGGCCGCCCGGAGTTTGTGTAGTGCCCAACCGACCAGATCCACGAGTTGCGATGACGATCTCGCAGCTCGCTCCTGAACGTGCGCTGCGGCGGCTCGAGCTGACCGTCGTACGGCGGCTCGAGGGGTATCTGCACGGGGAACACCTTGGCCTGCTGCCCGGCCCGGGCACCGAGCTGGCCGAGGCCCGCGAGTACCAGGTGGGCGACGACGTACGACGGATGGACTGGGCGGTCACCGCGCGTACGACGGTCCCACACATCCGGGACCTGATCGCGGACCGTGAGCTCGAGACCTGGGCCCTGGTCGACCTCTCCGGATCGATGGACTTCGGTACGTCGCAATTGGAGAAGCGCGAGTTGGCCGTCGCAGCCGTGGCCACCGTCGGATTCCTGACCCACCGACTGGGGGACCGGTTCGGCGGTCTGATGCTGCGTGACTCGGCGCTCCGACGCTGGCCGGCGCGATCCGGGCGACTCGCGCTCTACGGTTTGTTGCGAGCGCTGCTGGCCGAGCAGTTCAGCGGTGACGAGGAAGCTCGTCGCAGCGACCTGGCCGCGGCGCTCGAGTCGATGGCCCGGACGCAGCGCAAGCGTGGACTCCGCGTGATCGTCTCCGACTTCCTGACCCCCGAGGACGGCGAGGTCGACAGCCGGTTCGAGCCGTCCTGGGAGCGGGCGATGCGCAAGCTCACCGCTCAGCACCAGGTGCTCGCGGTCGAGATCGTCGACCCGCGCGAGCTGGAGTTGCCGAACATCGGCGTCGTCACGATCGGTGACCCGGAGACCGGCGCGGTGCGCGAGATCGACACCCGCCGGCGCAAGGTCCGGGAGGCGTTCTCGGTGGCCGCGCTCGCGCAACGGGAACGAACCCGGACAGCCCTGCGTAGGGTAGGTGCGGGGCACCTCGTTCTGCGGACCGATCGGGACTGGGTCGCCGACACGGTGCGGTTCGTGCTCGCCTACCGGCGAGTGGCGCCCCGCTTGCACCAACCGCCGAAGGGAGTGGCTCGCTGATGGAGTTCCTGTCTCCGGCCAGGTTGTGGTTCATCCTCATCATCCCGGTCGTCGTCGCGGCGTACATCTACCTTCAGCACCGGCGCGCGCAGTACGCGCTCCGGTTCACCAACATCGCGCTCCTGGACCGGGTCGCGCCCCGGCGGCCGCAGTGGCGGCGGCACCTGGCCGTCACGCTGGCGCTGCTGGCCGCGCTCTCCTGCATCGTGGCGTTCGCACAGCCGAAGGACGAGGTGAAGGTGCCGCGCGAGCGGGCCACCATCGTCGTCGCGATCGACGTGTCGCTGTCGATGATGGCCACCGACATCGAGCCGAACCGGCTGGAAGCGGCGAAGGACTCGGCCAAGGAGTTCATCAACCAGTTGCCGTCCAAGTTCAACGTGGCCCTGGTCAACTTCGCCGGTACGGCGTCCATCATCGTGCCGCCGACCACCGACCGGGCCACCGTGCTGCGCTCGGTCGACGGGCTGGAGCTGGCCGAGTCGACCGCGACCGGTGAGGGCATCTTCACTTCACTGCAGGCGCTCACCCAGGTCCCGCCGGACCCCGAGCACCCGAACGACCCGGCGCCGGCCAGAATCGTGCTGCTGTCCGACGGCAAGCGGACGGTCGGCCGCACGGCCCAGGAAGGCGCGCAGGCTGCGAAGGCCAAGAACACCCCGGTCTACACGATCTGCTTCGGCACCGACTCCGGCTTCATCGAGATGGACGGCATCCGCCAGCGGGTACCACCGGACCGGGCCGAACTGCGCAGCATCGCCGAGATCACCGGCGGCGAGGCGTACACCGCGGAGTCCGCGGGGGAGCTGAAGGACGTCTACAAGGACATCGGCTCCTCGGTCGGCTACGACAAGGTCGACAAGGAAGTCACCTCCCGGTTCGCCGGTATCGCGATGCTCTTCACGCTGGCCGCCGCCGGCGCCTGCATCGCACTGGCCTCCCGCTTCCCCTAAACCTCGCTTGCTAGGCGTCGGCGTACGCCGTCAACCAGGCGAGTGCGGAGTTCCAGTTCACCGCGACCTCGTTGGTCGAGTAGGACCCGATCTCGTCGATGTAGCACTTGGCCGGCGCGCAGCCCTGAAGGTTGCGCTGGGCAACGGGATCCTGCAGGCCGGAGTTCGGCCCGCCGGCCATCGAGCCCGGGTACGGCGAAGGCAGCGCGGGGTTGAGCGAGTGAGCCCAGAACCGGTGGTGCTGGTTGTGGCTGGCGCGCTCGCCGTAGCCGGTGACGTACGACTGGCCGACGGCGTTGCGGCCGAGGATGTAGTCGAGGGACTCGAGCGCCGCTGATCGATAGTTGGCGCGCCCGGTCAGGTCGCCCGCGATCGCGAGGATCATCGCATTGTTGACAACCCCACTGTTCGACCCCCAGACGTACTGGCCATCGGCCGGCTTGTACGGGTTGGCGTAGCCCTGCGACTTCAGGTCGGCGAGGTAGGTGTCGGCGACGCCCGCGATCCGCTGACGCACCTTCCACTGGTCCTTGCGGGACAGCCGCCAAGGCACTCGGGCCAGCGCGAGATCGGCCAGCCCACCCGTCTCCTGCCACGAGAACCCCTCCGGCTGGAGGGTCGTGGTGATCGACTTCCGGTACGACGCCTTGCCCGTCGTCGCGAACAACTCTGCGGCCGCCCAGGAGAACTCGTCCGTCACCTTGGTGTCGTCGTACGCACCTCCGCCTTCGCCACCAGGTGGCGCGTAGACGTCAGGATGCTGCCGAGCCGCGTCCCACGCCTTCTGTGCCGCCTGAAGACACTTGGTCGCGAACGTCCGGTCCCACCGGGCGTACACCCGCGCGCAGCGGGCGCCCACGGCCGCGAGGTTCAGCGTCGCGGCCGTCGACACCGGGTAGAGGTAGCGCTGCTGTGGATCATCGGCCGGTGCGAGACCCAGCCCGGTCCACTTCTCGTCGTGGATCTTGTGATGCACCATCCCGCTTGGCGCCTGCATCCGGAGCAGGAAGTCGAGCTCCCACCTGGCTTCGTCGAGTACGTCGGGAACTCGGTTGCCCGCCTCGGGAATGCGCAATGCTCTGTCGGCTCCGCCTGCCTGCTCATACAGGTCGAGGAGTTGCCACGCGGCCAGCGCGCCGTTGACGACGTACTTGCCGTGGTCGCCGGCGTCGTACCAGCCGCCGCGGACGTCGAGGCTGTAGTCGCAGGTGCCGGGGAAGCAAGGGACGTCGGTGTCGCCCTTGTTGGGTGCGACGCCGAGATGGCCCGCGGCTCGGGCGTAGTCGGCGCCGACGTACTTGGCTTCGATCGGGATGCCGCTGCGGTTGTTGTAGAAGTACTCAAGCGCGTCCTCGCGGAGATCGGCGTACACGTGCTTGCCGATGTCGAAGGGCTCGCTCACGTCGTCCCCGACGGCCAGCCGGAAGCCGGTGCCGGTGCCGCGGTAGCTGCCGAAGTCGATCAGCTGGACGTCATCGCCGGATGCCGCGTCCAGACCATACGGTTTGGTATGCCCGGTGCTGACGAGATGGTTGCCTCCGTCAAGCAGTCGCCAAACCAGGGGAGTGGTTGCCGTGGTCACGTAGGTGGCGTGCCTCGGGCCGCCGGCGACGTACCCGAGCTGGTTGACGCGCACCGGCGAGCCGTAATCCCGGACGCCACCAGGGGGCACGATTCCGCCGACGACGGAGATGTTGTCCAGGCACAACGTGTACGGCTCGGTCACGCCGCCGGCCTGGAACGACACCTGCCCGTGAGTGTCGGTGACCGAGGACGTCCCGGTGAAGGTGAAGGTCTGCGTACTCGTGGTCGCGTTGACGGTCTGGCCGATCACGGTCGCGTGCGGATCGGCCGCCTGCTGGAGGACCGCGCGGAACTGGACCGGCCGGCTGGTCGACGCGTCGAACCGCAGCGTGTACGGCTGCCCTTGTTCCAGCGGCAGGTCGTCCTGGCCGATCATCGAGTCCCAAGGATTGACCGTGCCGGCCGGGACCTGCGCGCACAGCCGGCCGTCGGCGACCGCGGCGGGCGTGTTCCCGCTGGTCCACCACGGCTCCTTCTCGACGTCGAACGTCCCGTTCAGAACACGTTCGTACGCCGGATCCGCCGCGACCGCCGGCGTGGTTGCGGACAGCACGGGGGTGAGCAGGGACAAGGCGATGGGCAGGACGATCGCACCTCTAGGCATGGGCGTGCCTCCGAAGACTGTGAACCGTGCTGGGAGCGCTTGCAGACTAAGCGCGAAATTCTGCCTTCACAAGGGCTCAGATCAGCCTTATCGTGGATCCGGAAGCGCTCCCAGTTTCGAAGGACGTGTCGGTGACCGACCACCTCAAACGGCAAGTGACGCTCGACGAAGTAGCGGAGCGTGCCGGCGTATCCCGGTCGGCGGCGTCCCGGGTGATCAACAACGCCCCGCACGTCAGCAAGGCGAAGCGGGTGGCCGTCCAGCGTGCGGTCGTCGACCTCGGATACGTGCCGAACGCAACGGCTCGCGCGCTCGCGACCCAGCAGGTGGGCGCCGTCGTACTCGCGATCTCCAGCGATAGCCCGCAGGTGTTCGCGGACCCGTTCTTCGCCGAGGTCGTGGTCGGCATCTCGTCGGTGCTCGAGGAGACCGACCTGGAGCTGATGCTGATGCTCGCCACCTCCTCCCGCGCGCAGACCAAGCTCGAGCAGTTGCTGCGGACCCGGCAGGCCGACGGCGTCATGCTGATGTCGATGCACGGTGACGACCCGCTGGCGCACCTCGCGGAGAAGGCCGACGTACCGGTTGTGTTCGGCGGACGCCCGGTTACGTTCGAACCGCAGTACTACGTCGACGCGGACAACCGTGGTGGCGCCCGGCTGGCCACTGAGCACCTGGTCGCGGCCGGGCGGACCCGGATCGCGACCATCACCGGCCGGATGGACGAAGGCGCGGGCATGGCCCGCTACAAGGGCTACCAGGAGGCGCTCGCGGTCGCGGGGCTGGATGCGAGCCGTGTTGTCCACGGTGACTTCAGTGAGGAGGGCGGCGCTCGAGCGATGCGGCAGCTCCTTGCGGAGCACGCCGACCTCGACGCCGTCTTCATTGCCAGCGACCAGATGGCGATCGGGTCGCTGCGTGTCCTCAAGGACGCCGGCAAGGCGGTCCCTGGTGATGTCGCGATCGTCGGGTTCAACGACATCACCAGCGCCCGGCACACCGAGCCCCCGCTGACGACCGTCGGTCAGCCCATCCAGTCGCTCGGTCGCGAGATGGCACGCATGCTGCTGGGCCTTTTGGCGGGCGAGACGCCGACGCCATTGATCCTCCCGACCCGCCTGATCGCGCGCGCGTCCACCTGACCAGATCCGAATCGCGACACGACGGTGATGTAGTTGACACGGCGAGGTTGCTGGTGTTGGTGGTGGCGGTGGTGCAAGATGTACGCAGTGTTCCATGGGGTGCGGTTGTGCTCGGTGGGATGCTGGTAGCACCGAGACCGACAAGCAAGTGATCGAGAACGCTGGGGAAGGCGCCCCTCGAGCACAGGAGGTCCCGGTGGCGACAACTCGTGGCGTTTTATACGTCCACACAGTGCCGTCAGCGTTGTGCCCGCATGTCGAGTGGGCCGCGGGCGGCATACTCGGCGTGCCCGTGAAACTTGACTGGACGCCGCAGCCTGCAGCTCAGGGCACCTATCGGGCGGAGCTGTCGTGGCAGGCCGAGGCCGGCACCGCGGCGAAGCTGGCGTCCGCCCTGCGCGGATGGCAGAAGCTCCGGTTCGAGGTGACCGAGGAGCCGAGCAACGGGGTGGAAGGCGAGCGGTACTCGTTCACGCCCGAGCTCGGTGTCTTTCACGCGACGACCGGCGTACACGGCGACATCATGGTGCCGGAGGAGCGGCTGAAGGCCGCGATGCTGAAGGCGGCGAGCGGCGAAGCCGACCTGACCGAAGAGGTCGAGCGCTTGCTCGGCCGCCCCTGGGACGACGAGCTGGAGCCGTTCCGGTACGCCGGTGACGGGGCGCCGGTGCGCTGGCTCCACCAGGTCGTCTGACGTGAACGCGCTCCCACCTGGCTCGAACCTGAGAACTTCAGAAGAAAGCTCTTGGAGGCGGAGCTTTCCACGAACTTTTGGATGAGACTGAGCATCAGACATCTCACCAGGGTGGGAGGGGCCGTGGCCGCTGGGCCACCGGGTGTCGGGACACCCCCGGTTGTCGCACACAGCGGCCGCACCACGTGAAGGGCGCGAACCTCAGGGTTCGCGCCCTTCGTGCGTCAGACCTTCGCCAAGGCGCGCGTCTGGAAGAAGGTCCGAGAGGACGCGGTCCACAGCAGCACGATCGTGATCAGCTGCAGTACGACGATCACCGGGATCACCGCGTGGAACATCACCGACGTCGACCAGGACACGAGGCTGAACACGATCGACAGCGCTTGCGAGATCGTGGTCAGCCGACGGGTCCAGGGCTTGCCGGTGGCAAGCTTCCAGATCAGGAACAGATTCAGCAAGAGCAGCAGCGCGTGGAAGATGGTGGCCGCGAGCAACGCGGCGTGCACGGAATCGTCCAAGGCCGTTGAGCCGAAGTCGGCGTGCTGACGCGCGATCTCACCCCGGAGCGAGTCCTGTCGGATCCACATCACCACAGGGATCACCAGATGAGCGGCCGCCGTCACGACGAGCAAGCCACGGGCGCCCTGGACAGTACGCGGAATCATGAGGTCCTCCTTCTGGTCGCCTGCCGAGAGGTACGGCGTGATGCCACCGGGGAGCCTTGACCGGCATGATGCGCGGCCCAGGTGGCGTTGAGGAGCAGCACTGAAGCCAGCGCATCCTCGACCTGCTCATCGGTCCAGTTGGCGATGACACCGGTGAACGCTGCAGTCCCGGCCGCGATCGCAGCCTGACGAGCTTCCCGGCCTGCTTTGGTCGGTGTCACCAGGAACGTGCGCGCATCGGCCGGGTCGACGATCAACTCAACCTGCCCCGCGTCCTCCAGTGCGGCCAGGTGACGACTGACGGCGGATGCGGTCATCGCCAGGTCACCGGCCAGCTCACCGGGACGGACCGGCGCGCGGTCCACCACGGTCGCGAGCACCTTGAGCCGCACCAGATCGAGTTTGCGGGAGATCTGCCGGTGCCCGGTGTCGATCAGATCCATCACCGCCAGCGCCAGCTCGGTTCTCTCATTTCGTTTCGCCACGAAAAGAGTTTAGCGCGGTTATGGTTGGCTGATGGAGTGGATCCTCGTGGTCTTGGCCGGTGGGGCCCTGGTGGGCGCCGGGCGGCAGCTGCTGGTGCGGCGGGCGGCCCGGAAGGTCGGGGCCGAGGAGTTGGAGCAGATCGAGCGGCTGGCCGGCGAGGATGTGACTCAGTTCGGGGAGGAGTTGACCCGGCTGGGGGAGCAGGTGCGGGCGGACGACCTGGATGCGGATGGGCGGCTCGACTATCAGCGCGCGTTGGCGGCGTACGAGGCAGCGCAGCAGGCGGTGGCGAGGCTGCGGTCGGCGAGTGACGTCAGTACGATCACCGACACCCTGGCCAGTGGGCGGTACGCGATCGTGTGTGTGCAGGCGCGGAGTGCCGGGCAGCCGGTGCCGGAGCGTCGGGTGCCGTGTTACTTCAACCCGCAGCATGGGCCGTCGACGACGGACGTGGTGTGGAACCAGCCGAAGTACGGGACGCGGAAGGTCGCGGTGTGCGCGCAGGACGCGGCGCGGCTGAGGTCGGGCGAGGACCCGGAGATCCGAATGGTTGTCATCGGCAACCGCCGGGTGCCGTACTGGGAGGCCGGGAACGCCGTTGTGCCGTACAGCTCTGGCTACTTCGCCCAAGGTGGCGGAGCGCGGTACGTCGCCGAGGCAAGCATCGAGGGCCCGATCAGACGCATCGGCGACGGCCACCACTGACCACCCACCATTGACCGGTCACCACTGACCGGCGGCTACAGCGGGATGTTCCCGTGGTGGCCGCGGATCTGACCGGCGGACTCGGCCTTCGCCAGAGCGGTGGCCAGCGCGGAGCGGGTCACATTCGGCTCGACCACTTCGTCGACGACGCCGATCTCGCGCGCTCGATCCAGACCGCCGGCGATCTTCTCGTGCTCGGCGGCGAGCTCTGCCTCGACCTGAGCGCGCAATGATGGATCGACCTCGGCCAGCTTGCGCCGATGCAGGACCCGGACCGCAGCCACCGCACCCATCACAGCCACCTCGGCCCGCGGCCAGGCGAACACCCGCGTCGCACCCAGCGACCGTGCGTTCATCGCGATGTAAGCCCCGCCGTACGTCTTCCGCGTCACCAGTGTCACCCGCGGCACGACCGCCTCCGCAAACGCGTGCAGCAGCTTCGCACCACGTCGTACGACGCCGTCCCACTCCTGACCGACCCCCGGCAGATACCCCGGTACGTCGACCAGCACGACCAGCGGCACTCCGAACGCGTCGCACATCCGGACGAACCGGGACGCCTTCTCCGCGGACAACGCGTCGAGGCAACCACCGAGCCGGAGCGGGTTGTTGGCGATCACGCCGACGGTCCGCCCGCCGAGCCGGCCGAGCGTGGTGACGATGTTCGGTGCCCACCGCTGGTGCAGTTCGACGGAGGAATCTTCGTCGAGCACCCCTCCGACCAGCGGGTGGACGTCGTACGCACGCTTGGCCGACTCGGGCAGGAACCCGGACAAGTCCGTGTCCGAGACCTCGGTCGACACCATGCCCTGATTCGCGAGCAGGTCCGTCAGCCGGCGAGCCTGCGCCAGCGCCGCCGCCTCGGAATCCGTCGTGATGTGGACAACCCCGGACCGCCGGCCGTGCGGCTCAGGTCCACCGAGCCGCAGCATGTCGACGTCCTCGCCTGTGACCGAGCGGACCACGTCAGGCCCGGTCACGAAGATCCGGCCCTCCGGACCGAGGATGACGATGTCCGTCAGCGCCGGTCCGTACGCCGCTCCGCCCGCGGCCGGGCCGAGGACGACAGAGAGCTGCGGGATCTTCCCCGACGCCTGCGTCATCGCGAAGAAGATCTTCCCGACCGCGTGCAGGCTCAGCACACCTTCGGCCAATCGCGCCCCACCGGAGTGCCACAGCCCGATGATCGGCACCTGCTCCTCGCGCGCGACCTGGTACGCCTTCACCACCACGTCGCAACCCTCGTCACCCATCGCTCCGCCCATCACCGTGGCGTCGGAGCAGAACGCGACGACCGACGCCCCCGCGATGGTGCCCCGTGCCGCGACCATCCCGGACAAGTTGTCGGGGGTGATCAGCTCCAGGCTGCCGATGTCGAGCAGGGCTGTCAGCCGGGTGATCGGGTTGCGCGGGTCCTGCTCGCGCGGCAGCTTGGCGGGTTTGGGGACTACGGGGGCAGTCGTCATGGCGTCCTCCGAGGAATGGGTTACACCGTTTTGAAGGCGATGGCGGCGTTGTGGCCACCGAAGCCGAACGAGTTGTTCAGCGCTGCGAGATCCCCGTCGGCCAGCTTGCGCTGCTCCGTTGCGACGTCCAGTTCGATCTGGTCGTCGAGCTTGTCCACGTTGATGGTCGGCGGCACCACCCGGTGGTGCAGGGCGAGGACGGTCGCGATCGACTCGACCGCACCGGCCGCACCGAGCAGGTGGCCGATCATCGACTTCGGCGCGGTCGCGACCGCGTGGTCCGCGTCGTTTCCGAGCGCCTGCCGGATCGCCAGCGACTCCGCGATGTCGCCCTGCGGGGTCGAGGTGGCGTGCGCGTTGATGTGGAAGATGTCGGCCGGGGTCAGGTCGCCCTCGACCAGCGCCCGCTGCATCGCCCGGCGCGCGCCGGAACCGGTCGGGTCGGGCTGCGCGATGTCGTGGCCGTCGGCGGAGATGCCGGCGCCGGCGAGCTCGGCGTAGATCTTCGCGCCGCGCGCCTTCGCGTGCTCGTACGACTCGAGCACCAGGACCCCGGCGCCCTCACCGAGCAGGAATCCGTCCCGGTCCACGTCCCACGGCCGGGACGCCTTCTCCGGCTCGTCGTTGCGCTTGCTCAGCGCCATCATCTGACCGAACGCGGCCAGCGGCAGCGCCATGATCGCGCCCTCGGTCCCACCGGCCAGTACGACGTCCGCGCGGCCGAGCCGGATCTGGTCCAGGCCGAGTGCGATCGCCTCGTTGCCGGAGGCGCAGGCGGATACCGGAGTGTGCACGCCGGCCTTCGCACCGAACTCCAGGCTGACGTACGCCGCGGACGAGTTCGGCATCAGCATCGGGATGGCCAGCGGCGACACCCGGCGCGGGTTCTTCAGCAGGGCGTCGTAGTTCGAGAGCGTGGTGTGCAGGCCGCCGATACCGGAGGCGACCGCGACACCGAGTCGCTCCTTGTCCAGCCCGGAGTCCTCCAGGCCGGCGTCGGCCCAGGCCTCGCGGGCGGCGACCACGGCGAACTGCGCGTTCCGGTCCAGCCGGCGCGCCTTGACCCGCTCGATGACCTCGGTCGGCTCGACCGCGGCCGGTGCGGCGATCTGGACCGCCAGGTTCTGCACCCACTCGTCGGTCAGCCGCTTGGCGCCGGACCGGCCGGCCAGCAGCCCGTCCCAGGTGCTCGACACGTCGCCCCCGAGTGGGGTCGTCGCTCCGAGCCCGGTGATCACGACTCGGGTCTTCGACATCTTCTACCTCATTCTGATGAGTTGGGATCGGCCAGCGAGGGGGTGGGCTGATGTGGTGCTCACCGGAGGCCAGGCTCTGGTGAGCACCCGGGCCAGCACAGGTGCGGCTGGGTCAGCCGTTCTGGGCGCGCTCGATGAACGCGACCGCGTCGCCGACGGTCTTCAGGTTCTTGACCTCGTCGTCGGGGATCTTCACGTCGAACTTCTCCTCGGCGGCCACGACGACCTCGACCATGGAGAGCGAGTCGACGTCGAGATCATCGGTGAAGGACTTGTCCAGCTGGACGTCCTCGACGGGGATGCCGGCGATCTCGTTCACGATCTCGGCGAGGTTGGAACGGATCTCTTCGGTGCTGGCCATCTTCTTGGTTTCCCTTTCACAGTTTCTCTGGCTACTTCAGCCGGGCCGGCCACCTGAGCCGCCCCGGACAACTATGGACCAGCTACGGCAGGCGGATGACCTGGGCGGCGTACACCAGGCCGGCGCCGAAGCCGATGATCAGCGCGAGGTCGCCGCTCTTGGCCTCGCCGGACTCGCGCATCGCGGTGATCGCGAGCGGGATCGACGCGGCCGACGTGTTGCCCTGCCGCTCGATGTCGCGGGCGACCTTGATGTGCTCGGGCAGTTTGAGCGCCCGGCGCATCGCGTCGGTGATCCGCATGTTCGCCTGGTGCGGCACGAACAGGTCGAGGTCCTCGGCCTTCACTCCGGCCACGTCGAGCGCCTGCTGCGCGGTCTTCGCCATCTCGAACGACGCCCACCGGAACACCGGGTTGCCGTCCATCGCCAGGTGCGGCCAGTTGGAGGCGGCGACCGCCTCCTGCCACGACTCGGTCTGACTGATCACCTGGTGCTGGTTCCCGTCCGAGCCCCACACCACCGGGCCGATGCCGGCCTCCTCGGTCGGACCGACCACCGCCGCACCCGCGCCGTCGGCGAAGATGAACGCCGTACCGCGGTCGGTCCGGTCGGTGATGTCGCTGAGTCGCTCGACGCCGATCGCGAGCACGTACTTCGCGCTGCCGCCGCGGACCAGGTCGTTGGCCATCGCGACGCCGTAGCAGAAGCCGGCGCAGGCCGCGGAGATGTCGAACGCGGCCGCTGTCGGCGCACCCACCTCGACCGCGACCCGGGTCGCGATCGCCGGGGTCTGGTAGAGGTGCGTGACGGTGGAGACGATGACGCAGCCGATCTGGGCCGGGTCGAGCCCGGACTCCTCCAGCGCGTCCTTGGCGGCGTTCACCGACATCATCAGCACGGTCTCGTCGTCACTGGCCCAGCGGCGTTCCTTGATCCCGGACCGGGTCTGGATCCACTCGTCACTGGAGTCGATCTGCTCCAGGATCTCCGAGTTCGGTACGACGCGACGCGGCCGGTACGAGCCGATCCCGAGAATCCCGGCGTACGCCGAACCGGTCGAAGGGGTGATCGCAACAGTCGTCATGCATTGCCTCCGTCAGGGTGCAGGCGGACCAAGGGCTGGCCCGGGGCGACCGGGTCGCCCTCTTCGACGAGCCACTCGACCACGATGCCGCCGTGTGGCGCCTTCACGTCGAGCTCGTCGCGCAGGCTCTTCACCTTCGCCACCACCTCGCCGGCCTCGACGGTGTCACCGGACTCACGGCGGACCTGCTCGGCGCGGGTGAACGTGCCCTTCATCGGCGCGACCAGCAGCCGCCAGGTCGGTGAGGCGTCGATCTCGGACGGGCTGCCGTGCTTGTCGACGAACGCGCGGGCGTCATCGAGCTGGTCCGGAGTCTTCAGTGCGAACGTCTCCACGCCCTTGAGCGCCCGGCGCGCGATGCCGGTCAGCGTGCCCGCGGGCGGCAGCTCGAGGATGCCGGTCACCTGCAGGTCGGCCATCGTCTGCATGCACAGGTCCCAGCGGACCGGCGCGTTGACCTGGGTGACGATCCGCTGAAGTACGTCGTTGCGGTCGTGCACGACCTGTCCGTCCCGGTTGGAGATCAGCCGGGTCCGCGGGTCGTGTGTGCTGATCGCGGTCGCGTACTTCGCCAGCGTCTGGACCGCGGGCTCCATGTGCCGGGTGTGGAATGCGCCGGCCACCGACAGCGGGATCAGTCGGGTCTTCGCCGGCGGGTCGGCGGCCAGGGCGGCCAGCTCCTCGACCGTGCCGGCCGCGACGATCTGGCCGGGGCCGTTGTCGTTCGCCGGGGTCAGGCCGTGCTCGGCCAGCTTGGCCAGGATCTCGTCCCGGTCGCCGCCCAGGACGGCCGTCATCGAGGTCGCGGTCTGCGCCGCGGCGGTCGCCATCGCCTTGCCGCGCTCGCGGACCAGCACCATCGCCTGCTCGGCGGTGAGTACGCCGGTGCCCGCGGCGGCGGCCAGCTCACCGACACTGTGGCCGGCGACGGCGCCGACCTTGGTGAAGGCATCGGACGGGTGCGGGAACACCGACAGCGCGGCCAGCATGCTGGACGCGACCAGCAGCGGCTGCGCGATCGCGGTGTCGCGGATCGTGTCCGCGTCGGCCTGGGTGCCGTAGTGGGCCAGGTCGAGACCGGCCACGGCGGACAGCCAGTTCAACCGGTTCTCGAAGACGGGGTCGGCCAGCCACGGCTCGAGGAAACCTGGGGTCTGGGCACCCTGACCGGGTGCGACGATGACGAGCACGGGACAACTCTCCCTCTTTCGGACCCGCCGTGAGCCGGAAAGCAGCACGAATTCTACCGGGCCGAGTTTGTAGGGATCCTACAAAACGGTGCTCGCCGGGTCGGGATTGAGCAGGCGGCCCAAGGCCAGTGCGACACGAAGTGTGAAAGCGTCTCGCGGGTTCAGCGGGTTGTGCCCCGTGATCTCGCCCACACGCTTCAGCCGATACCGGACGGTATTGGCGTGAATGAACATCGCCCGGGCCGTCGCCTCGATCGAACCACCGGAGTCCAAGTACGCCGAAACCGTGTCGAGGAGGACTCCATCTCCTATCGTGAGCGGGCCGTAGACATCGTTCGCGAGTTGCCGGCGAGCGTGACCGTCTCCGGAGAGTGACCGTTCGGGCAGCAGTTCGTCGGCCTCGACCGGTCGTGGCGCACCCGGCCAGGCAGCTGCCGCGCGAAGCCCGGCGACCGCCGCTCGGGCCGAGGTCACGGCACCCATCAGGTCCTTCACGACCGGTCCCACGACGATCGGGCCGGGTCCAAACCACTGGGCCAGGTTTTGTACGATCTCCACAGGTTTGTCAGTACCACCGAGTACGACGACCAGGCGGTCGCCCTGGATCGCGCACAGAGCGTCAACACCGGCCTCCCGGGCCGCGTGCCGGACCGCGTCGGCGACGGTGGTGCCGCCTTCCTCGGCCTGCGCCCGGCCGACGACCACGCTCACGTCGGCGGATCCCGTCGTACCGGCGGCTCCGGACCAGCCGAGGGCGGAGGCGCGGGAGCGGACCGACTCGTCGGCCTCGCCGCGGATCACCGAGTCAACCAGGAGGGCTTCCAGCCGGGCGTCCCACGCGCCGCGCATCTCGGCGGCCTGCGCGTAGACGGTGGCGGCGGCGAAGGCGACCTCGCGGGCGTAGCGCTGCATCCCCTCGCGGACGATCGGTACGTCGTCAGCCGGCAGAAGATCACCGACGGCGTCCTCGATCGTCTCGATCGTGGTCCGGACCAGGTCGACGGTCTGGTGCAGGGAGATCACCCGGGTGAACTCGCGCGGCGCCGAGCCGAAGATCCGGGTCGGCATCGACGAGTGCGCGTCGGGATCACGGAACCACTCGACGAACGCCGAGATCCCAGACTGTGCGACCAGACCGATCCAGGACCGGTCCTGCGCGGACAGCTTCGCGAACCAGGGCAGATCCGCCTCCATGGCCGCCATCGCCGCGGTGGCCAGCGCACCGGTCGCGTTCTGCAACCGATCAGCCCGCGCAAGATGCCCCTTGGTCGCCACGCTCCGACCATATCCGCTGCCATCATGGGGGGATGAGCGACAAGGCGGGTGTGGATGACGCGGTGGCGGCGTTGCGGGCGATCGGGTACTACCTCGAGCGCGACCGGCAGCCGACGCATCGGGTCAAGGTGTACCGGCGGGCGGCCGACACCATCGCGGCGTTGCCCGCGGCCGAGGTCCGGGCCCGTCGGCGGGCGGGAACGCTGACCGAGCTGCCGGGGATCGGTCCGAAGACCGAGGCCGTCATCCTGGAGGCGATGGACGGCACGACGCCGTCGTACCTGGTCAAGCTGGAGGAAGGCGCCGGCGAGCTCACCACCGCCGGTACGGCGATGCGCACGGAACTGCAGGCCGACCTGCATCTGCACTCGGAGTGGTCCGACGGCGGCAGCCCGATCGAGGAGATGGCCCGGACGGCGCACAGCCTCGGCCACAAATACATGGCGCTGACCGATCACTCGGCCCGGCTGACCGTCGCGAACGGACTGTCCCGCGAGCGCCGGCTGGAGCAGCTCGAGGTCGTTGCCGATCTCAACAAGAAGCTGAGCAAGGAGCTCGACGGTTTCACGATCCTGAACGGCATCGAGGTGGACATCCTCGAGGACGGCTCGCTGGACTGTGATGCCGAGATCCTGGCCCGTCTCGACCTCGTCGTGGCCAGCGTGCACTCCAAGCTGCGGATGGCCTCCGAGCCGATGACCGAGCGGATGGTCCGGGCGATCGCGAACCCGCACGTCGACATCCTCGGTCACTGCACCGGCCGGCTGATCACGGGTGGTCGCGGCACCCGGCCGGAGTCCGAGTTCGACGCCGAGGTGGTGTTCGAGGCCTGCAGCCAGTTCGGTACGGCGCTGGAGATCAACTCCCGGCCCGAGCGCCTCGATCCGCCCAAACGACTGTTGTCGATGGCGGCCGAGACGGGCTGCATGTTCTCGATCGACACCGATGCGCACGCGCCGGGTCAGCTCGACTGGCAGGTCTACGGCTGCGAGCGCGCCGAGGACTGCGGGGTCACCCCGGACCGCGTCATCAATACCTGGGACCAGCAGCAACTGCAGGAATGGACAGCGCGATGAGCGACCTGGAGAAGGATCCGGCGGAAGTAATCAGCAGCTGCGGGGACGACGGTCCGACCTTCGAGTTGCTCGAGCCGCGGGAGGTCCTGCTCGGGCGGACCACGAAGGTACGCCGGTTGCTGCCGAACAAGAACCGCCGGATGGTCGGAGCCTGGTGCTTCGTCGACCACTACGGGCCGGACGATCTCACCCAGCGGGTCGACTCGTACGACGTACCGGGGGAGCGAGGGATGCAGGTCCCGCCGCACCCGCACACGAGCCTGCAGACCGTGAGCTGGCTGTTCGAGGGCGAGATCGAGCACCGCGACAGCGTCGGATCGCAGGCGTACGTCCGACCCGGCGAGCTCAACATCATGACCGCCGGCAACGGCATCGCGCACTCGGAGGTCTCCACCCCGACCGCACCGCCGCTGCTGCACGGCGCCCAACTGTGGGTCGCGCTCCCGGACTCCGTGCGTACGACGGTCGCCCCCGCCTTCAACGCGTACGCCGACCTGCCGACCGTCGACTTCGCCGGGGCGCACGCCACCGTGATGATCGGGACCGTCGCCGGCGTCACCTCACCCGCTCCGGCGTACACCCCACTAGTTGGCGCCGACATCACCGTCGAGCCCGGCCGGACGCTGTCGTTGCCGCTGACAACCTCGAACGAGTACGCCGTACTGGTCGTCGACGGCTCCTTGTCCGTCGGGGACCTGACACCTGGCTTCGGTGAGCTGGCCTATCTCGGTGCCGGCCGTGAATCCATGGACCTGGTTGCCTCTGACAACGGTGTGCGTTTCCTCCTGCTCGGCGGTGAACCGTTCGAGGAGGAGCTGGTGATGTGGTGGAATTTCATCGGCCGCTCACACGAGGAGATCGTTGCCGCCCGCGACGCGTGGCAGTCCGCCATCGGTGCCGGCGGCAACGACCGATTCCCGATGGTCGCCGGTTACGACGGGGCCCCGCTGCCCGCGCCGACGCTGCCGGCGAGCACCTTGAAACCACGTCCGCGGCGGCGGTAGTACGCCCAGGTGAGGACGAGGAGCGCCGGTCCCCACAGGTAAAGCGGCGCGTAGCAGGTGATCATCAAGGCCTTCCAGCCCGGGCTGGAGAACGGGATGAAGTGGTCCGTGAACACATCCCGGAAGCCGAAGGTCCAGATCCCGATCAGCGCCAGGGATCCCAGCGTGGCCGGGACGATCGCGGCGTACGGCGCGACCCGGCGACCACCGATGAACGGGATCCACCGTGGCGCGACCTCACCCCAGTGCTGGACCAGACCGAGGGCGGTGAGCGCGACCAGCTCGGAGAAGATCGTCAGGCAGACGACGTACAGCCCCTCACCGAAGCCATGCAGGTAAGCGGGACGACCCGAGTCGTCGAGCATGCCCATCGAGGACCCGAAGACCAGCCCGAGCCGCCACAACCCGGACGGCAGCGTCAGGAACGGGATCACATGAGCCAGGCGATAGGCCCAGCGCGGCACGGGACGCTCTGTCGATTTCACCCTCCGAGCATCCGCCGAACCACCCCGCCCACACCTCACTCCCGAGAGTGAACCGGCTCCCTCCGAAGAGCGTTTCAGAGCAGATCGTGGTCGTGCGCGTAGGCCACCGCCGCGGTGCGGGACGGTACGTCGAGCTTGGTGAAGATGTTGGTGAGATGGCGCGCGACGGTCTTGTCGCTGAGCACCAAGCGGCCCGCGATCTCGATGTTGCTGTTGCCGGCCGCAACTAGCCGGAGTACTTCGAGCTCGCGCGAGGTCAGACCGCCGGCCGACTCGCGCCGCAACAGCCGCTCGACCTCCCGCCGGGCCGGCACCACACCGAGCTCGGCGAAGGTTCGGCAGGCGGCCGTCAGTTCATCGACCGCTGACTCCTCGTCCGCGAGCAACCGGAACGACCGCCCAACCACAGCCTTCGCCCGCGCAACGTCGTACGGCGCCTGCAACTCGGTCCACAACCGGAGCGCCGTCCGGGCCTGCGGCAGCGCCCGCTCGGGATCGCCACGCTCCAGCGACACCGAAGCCAGACAGTACGCCGCCGCCGCGCGCAACCCCGCACACCCGAACCCGGCCGCGATCCCGGCCAACTCGTCAGCGACCGTCTCGGCGTCGTCGACAGCCCCACCGGCCAGCAGGATCTCGACCGCTGCCGCCAGCAGACGTGATCGGTACACCGGCCCGATCGTCTCGGCCAGCAAGCGCCGTACCGCCCCCACCGCAGCGGACGTGCGGCCGCGCGCGAACAACAGCAGCGCACGGCCTGGCTGCGGCTCGTACCCGAACCCCGCGGACTCGTCGTACGTACGCTCGGCCGCCGCATAGTCGCCCCGGATCCGCAGGATGTCGCCACGTTCGCTCAACGCCAGCCCTGCCGCCGCTTGTGCACCCGACGACGCGTAGCGCCGGCACGCGTCGTCGTACTCCTGCAGCGCCCCTTCATAGGCTCCGTGCAACCGCAGGATCTGACCTCGATGTACGGCGCACTGGCCGGTGAACGGGACGAGGTCTGGTTGGGTGTCGCACCATCGGGTCAGCGCCGCCGTCCACGCCGACGCACGGGAGAAGTCCTGGACCTCTTGGCAGCCCTCGATCATCGCGCAGTACACGTTGCCCGCGAAGATCGGCGAGAGTTCGCCGGCGGCGACGCCGACCATCGCCTCGTCGAGGAGGGCGAGGCCTTCCGGCACGCGACCGGCGTACATCAGCATCCGGCCCTGGCAGACCAGGCCCTGGGCGAGCAGGTCGGCGTCGCCGAACTTGCGGCCCACCTCGGTGATCTCGGCGCCGAGGCGTAGGGCGCCGGCGACGTCGCCCTGGTCGAGGCGGCGGTAGAAGTCGTGGACGAGCAGGTACCCGCGCTCGACCACGTCGCCCTGGTCGGCGAGCAACCGTTCGGCCCGGGCGGCCCAGCCGAGGCCGATGGCGACCTCGCCGCGGGTGTTCAGCACCAGCGCCAGCCAGAACGCGAGCCGGACCGCACCGAGCACGTTGCTATCGGCAACTTCTTTCCGGTAGGCGCGTTGCAGCGCCCGGATGCAAGCGTCGTCGTCGCCGACCAGGTACGCCGCGGTCGCCAGCGTGAGCAGATCGGTAGGCCCGAGATCGGTGGCCGAGGACAGCCGGTCGTACGCCGTCGCCCAGTCCCGCCGGTCGAAGGCCGCCCGAGCCCGTTCCAGATCCTCGACTATGCCCATCGCCTGTCCTCTCTCGCGAGGATGCGCCCCGGGATCAGGCGGCGGCAAGCCTCCGGTCCGTCCGGGCCCGGGCCGCGATGCGTCTGGCCAGGTACGCGGCATCACGGCCGACGCCGGTCAGGATCATCGAACTGAAGGCGTACTGGAAGCACAGACCGCAGAAGAACAGGCCCGGTGCGTCCGGCACGACGCCCCGCAGCTCCCGAGGCCAGCCGTCCACGCCGATGACCGGCGCCTTGATCCAGTCGAACTCCTGCCGGAATCCGGTGCACCACAAGACGTTCGTCACCTCCAGCACCCGGCCGTCACCCAGCACCGGCTTGCCGCCCCGGACTCCGGTGACCCGGTCGTGGACCCGCTCGACCCCTCGCGCGAGCAGGTCCGCACGCTTGACGCGGATCATCGGACCACCGTGGAACCGTCCGTGCTTCATCACGACGTCGGCCTTCGGCATCCGGCGGGTGAGCAGATGCCGGCCGGCGAACAGGAACAGCGGCCAGAAGAGCCGTTCACCTGGCCGGCCCGGCCGGACCGGGAGCTGGCCGGGGTCGGAGCCGGACAGGACGGTCGGATGGGTGCTCGCGACTTCGTACGCGATGTCTGTGCCGGAGTGCGATCCGCCGACGACCAGTACCGGCCCCGGCTTCAGCTGTCCCGGTCGGCGGTACTCGCTGGAGTGCAGTTGCCGGATCGCGGGGTCGAGGTCGACGGCGAAGTCCGGCAGGTTCGGGGTCCGCCCGAACGTGCCGGTCGCCACAACCACGTTGTCGGCTTCGAGGCGCTCGTCGCCGATCACCACGACCCAGTGGTCGTCCTGGCGCTCCAACCGGTCCACCCGGGTGTTGCGCCGGATCGGCAGGTCGAAGTGGGCGGCATACGACTCGAGGTAGTCGGCGACCTCGTCCTTGCCCGGGTACGACCAGCGGTCGCCGGGGAACGGCAGTCCGGGCAGGCCGTCGTACTTGGCCGGCGTGTAGAGCCGCAGGGTGTCCCACTGCGCGCGCCACTGGTCGCCGACCCGCGCGTTGCCGTCCAGGATGACGAAGGACTGGCCGAGTTTGCGCAGGTGGTATCCGGTGGACAGGCCGGCCTGGCCGGCACCGATGACGATGGTGTTCATGCCACCGACGCTAGGGATCCCGGGCGGCCGGGCGCGTCGGACGGAATGCGCAACCTGCCCGGGGACCGGCTACGAGGTTTGTCGTACGTCGGTCGCGTAGACGCCGTCGAGGGTGAGGTCTTCGGCGAAGTGGCAGCGGGGGAGCGTGGCCGGTTCCTCGCGCGCGCAGATGTCCTCGGCGTACCGGCAGCGAGGCTGGAAGCGGCAACCGGCGAACGCCTCGTCCGGCGCGGGCACCTCACCGGCTGGGAGTACGTCGTCACGCCGCCGCAACCGTGGATCCGGGCGCGGGACCGAGCGCAGTAGGGCCTCGGTGTACGGGTGGCGTGGCTGCTCGAAGAGGTCCTCGGTCTCGGCCTCCTCGACGATCCGGCCGAGGTACATCACGGCGACCCGGTCGCACAGGTGCTGGATCACCGACAGGTCGTGCGAGATGAAGACGTAGGTGAGATCGAGCTCCTCCTGCAGGTCCTCGAGCAGGTTGAGGATCTGGCTGCGTACCGACACGTCCAGCGCGCTGACCGCCTCGTCCGCGACCACCAGCCGCGGTTGCGTGACCAGTGCCCGGGCGATCCCGATCCGCTGCCGTTCACCGCCCGAGAACGCGTGCGGGTACCGGCGCATGAGCTCGGGCCGCAGCCCGCAGCGGCGCAGGGTGTCGGCGACGCGGTCGGCCACCTCGCTGCCGCGGGCGAGACCGTTGACGACCAGCGGTTCGCCGACGATCTGCTGCACCGTCATCCGGGGATTCAGCGACGAGTTCGGATCCTGGAAGACCGTGCGGATCTCGGTCCGGAGTGGCCGGAGTTGTGCGCGGGACAGAGCGGCGAGGTCGACCTCGGTGCCGTCGTCGCGGCGGTAGAGGATCCGCCCGTGGCTGGGCTTGTGGGCGCGCAGGATGCAGCGACCGAGTGTGGTCTTCCCACACCCGGACTCGCCGACCAGGCCGAGCGTCTCGCCCTTCCGGACGGACAGGTTTACCTCGTCCACCGCGCGTACGGTCGTCCGGTTCCGCCGGCCGAACAGGCCCGCTCCACCGGTGAACTGCATCGAGACGCCCTCGATCCGCAGAATGTCCTCAGCCGGCATCGGCCTGCACCTCCTTCTGAACCATCGTCAGCAGCTCATGCCCGTCCCGGATGCTCTCTGCCGTCGGGTAGTGCACGCAGCGGACCTCACGGGAGGACCCGGAAACCAGCGGTGGATTCGCGGCGTCGCACTCGCCGGGTACGACGTGATCGCAGCGGGTCCGGTACGGACAGCCGCTCGGCCGTTGCTGCGGATGAGGTACCTGACCGCGGATTGTCGGCAATCGACGCCGGGCCCGTCGCTCGATCCGTGGGACAGACCGGAGCAGCGCTCGCGTGTAGGGATGCCGTGGATCGTGGAACAGCGAATCGACATCGCATTCTTCGACCACGTTGCCGAGGTACATCACCGCGACCCGGTCGGCCAGTTCGGCGACGACGCCGAGGTCGTGGGTGATGAACAGGATCGCCATCCCGCGCTCCTCCTGCAGCCCACGCAGCAGCCGCAGGATCTGGGCCTGCGTGGTCACGTCGAGGGCCGTGGTCGGCTCGTCGGCGATCAGCAGCTGCGGCCGGCAGGCCAGCGCCATCGCGATCATCGCGCGCTGCCGCATCCCGCCGGAAAGCTGGAACGAGTACGCGTCGATGCGTCGTTCCGGCTGCGGGATACCAACGCTGCGCAGTTCACCGATCGCCCGCTCCCGCGCCTCCCGTTTGTCCAGCCCTTCGTGCAGCATCAGCGTCTCGGTCAGCTGCCGGCCGATGGTGTGCACCGGGCTCAGGGCAACCATCGGCTCCTGGAAGACCATGCCGATCTCCTTGCCGCGGATCTGCCGCAGCTCGGGACCGGTGGGGTCCAGCGCGGCGAGATCGACGACGCCGGCGGCCGAGCGGAACTGGATGCTACCGGCAACGATCCGGCCGGGCCGGTCGACCAGGCGCAGGATCGAGCGGGCGGTGACGCTCTTGCCGCAGCCGGACTCGCCGACCACGCAGACGGTCTGCCCCGGCTCGATCCGCAGGCTGACGTCGTCGACGGCCTTGACCACGCCGTCGGCGGTCTCGAAATGCGTGCTGAGGTCCCTGATCTCCAGCAGCGGTTCTGCCTCGTTCATAGGCCTCCTCAGGATTCGTACGGGTCCGCGGCGTCCCGCAGCCCATCGCCGACGAAGTTGAGCGCCAGTACGGCGATGACCACCGCGGCGGCCGACGACAACAGCCAGGGCGCCGCGGACAGGACCCGGATGCTCTGCGCGTCACCGAGCAGCACGCCCCAGCTGACGGCCGGTGCCTGCAGCCCGAGCCCGAGGAACGAGAGTGCGGTCTCGCCAAGGATCATCCCCGGTACGGCGAGAGTCAGCGAGGCAATGATGTGGCTGGTGAAGGCCGGCAGCATGTGCCGTCCGACCACCCGGTACCAGCGCGCTCCGTCCAACTCGGCCGCGAGTACGAAGTCCTCGTCCCGGATCTGCAGGAACCGGCTGCGGATCACCCGGGCCAGGCCGGTCCAGCCGATCAGCGAGAGGATCAGCGTGATCGCGAAGTACGTCTTCACCGCACTCCAGCCCGGTGGTACGGCGGCGGCCAGGCCGAGCCACAGCGGCAAGGTGGGGATCGACATGAAGAACTCGATCACCCGCTGGACGATCCCGTCGGTCAGACCGCCGAAGTACCCGGAGATGCCGCCGAGCAACAGTCCGAGTACGAGCGCCGCCGTGACGCCGATCAGGCCGACCGACATCGAGATCCGGGTGCCGTAGATCAGCCGGGAGAACTGGTCCCGGCCCTGCTCGTCGGTGCCGAGCAGATGGAACGGAGCGCCGTGCTTGCTTGCTCCGACCAGGTGCCGGTCCCACGAGATCAGGCCCCACAGCTTGTACTCATCGCCTTTCGGGAACAGCCGAACGCCGTACCGCTGGGACTTGTCGACGGTGTAGTCGCGCAACAGGGTCTCGGGGTTGGGCGTACCCGTGTAGCCGTTGACGAAGACGTGGGGGCTCGAGGTCAGCGAGATCTTCACCAGCTGCGGTGGAGCGAACGCGCGATCGGCTGCGTAGGTGTCCTGGCCCTGTGGTGCGACGAACTCGCAGAACGCCGCGGTGAGGTAGATGAACCCGACGATCCACAGGGAGATCACGGCCAGCCGGTTCCGCTTGAACCGGCGCCAGATCAGGGTCCGCTGCGATGCGAGGGCCAGGGCCGGCTCGGCCTCTGCGTTGACCGGGGTGGCCGGTCGCTCGACGAGCTCGGCGGTCAGGTCGGTGCCGCTCATGTCCGGCCTCCGACGTAACCGACCCGGACCCGTGGATCGACGGCGGCCAGCAGCAGGTCGGAGATCAGCGTGCCGATCACCGTCAGGATGCAGGCGATCAGGATGATCCCGCCGGCCAGGTACATGTCCTGGCTCTTCAGGGCGTTCAGCAGCAGCGGCCCGGTGGTCTCCAGGCCGAGCACGGTCGCGACCAGCACCTCGCCGTCGAAGAGGGCGGGGATGGTCCAGCCGATCGTCGCGATGAACGGGTTGAGTGCGACCCGGGTCGGGTAGCGCAGCAGCAGGCGGCGCTCGGTGAGACCACGCGCCCGGGCCGCGGTGACGTACGGCTTGTGCAGCTCGTCGAGCAGGTTCGCCCGGAGCACTCGGACCGTGCCGGCGATGCCGCCGGAGGCGAGCACGAGGACCGGCAGCCAGAGGTGGCCGAGCAGGTCGAGCAGCTTGCCGAGGTTCCAGACCGCGCCGTCGAACTCGGGCGAGAAGATGCCCGACACGGTCCGCCCGAGCAGCGCGAACTGCAGGTAGACCGCGACCAGGGCGAGCATGAACCCGGGGATCGCCAGGCCGAGGAAGCTGAGCGTGGTGATGACGTAGTCGAGCTTTGAGTACCGCCTGGCGGCCGAGTACACGCCGGCCGCCAGGGCGATGCTCCAGCCGAAGATCCAGGTCACCAGGCCGAGCCCCAACGTCAGCGGGAGCCGCTCGGCCAGCAAGGTGGAGACCGGTTTGTTGTACATGAACGACGTACCGAAGTCGCCGTGCAGGACGATGTTGGTGATCCAGTGCCAGTACTGCGCCAGCGGCGAGGCGTCGAGGGCGTACTGCTGCCGCAACGCTGCCAGCTGGTCGGCCCCGAGTGTCTGCCCCTGCTGCTGCAGCTTGGCGACGACCGTGGTGAGGTAGTCGCCCGGCGGCAGCTGGATGATCAGGAACGACACGAACGAGATCAGTACGACGGTGGGCAGCATCGCCAGCAGGCGACGCAACAGGTAGCCGGCCATAAGATCCCTTCGGTGGTCAGGAGTGCTTCTCCGGGGTGTCGAAGTACATCTGCTCCGGCGCGGAGGCGTTCTCGTAGTGGGTGCGGAAGCTGGCGATCGCGTCCGGCCGGACGTTGCGCAGGTCGCCGGCCGCGACCAGCGGCTGGAACGGGGTCGCCACGGTACCGATGATCCAGACGTTCTTGTCGTGCAGCCGCAGGATCTGCCGGCCGAGGTCGAGCCGCTTCGCGTCGTCGGCGGTGATCAGCAACTCGTCGTACGTCGTCTGCAGCTTGCGGATGTCCCCGGTCGGCTCGAGGGCGAACTTGTCCTTCGGGTTGCCGTACCAGTTGCCGTACTTCGGGGCCCAGTACGTCAGCCCGTTGGTCGGGATGTACCAGAGCGAGTCGATGTCCCACAGGATCGTGGCCGGCGGGTAGGCGACCAGGTCGTAGTCGCCGTGCGGGATCTCCTCGTACCAGAGATCCAGCGACATCGGCTTGGCGACCAGGTCGATGCCGACGGCCTTGAAGTAGCGGCGCGCGTACTCGAGCACGGTGATCGACGCGATGCCGACGCCGACCTCGAAGCAGCGGCCGACGAGTTGCATCTTCTTGCCGTCGGGACGCAGCCGCATGCCGTCCGGGCCGCGCTTGGTCAGCCCGGCCGCGTCGAGGCGTTTGTTGGCCTCGGCAACGTCGTACTCGATGAAGGTCTGGCCCATCCCGTCTTCCCAGTACTCGTCCTCGGGTTGGGCGCAGGGATGGCGGACGAAACCCTGCCCGGCGAGCAGCGCGTCGTTCATCTCCTTGCGGTTGATCGCGTGGGACAGGCCGGCCCGGAAGTCGAGCTTCTGGAACAGGGCGCGCAGGACCGGATCGGGGTGGCTCTGGTTGAGGTTGATCGAGGTGTTCGGCTCGGCGACCCACCGGTTGACCTTGTAGCCCTTGGACTCCTGGTTCTGGATCAGCAGCGGCAGTTGCTCGGCCTGGATGTCGGTCACCTGGAGGTCGATCTGGCCGTTCGCGGCGCGCAGGCCGAGGGTCTCGGCCGGCATCACGGTGAACTGCTGGCTGTCGATGTACGGGAGCTGCCGGCCCTGCTCGTCGACCTTCCAGTAGTACGGGTTCCGCTCGAGCTTCGCCGTCACACCCGAACCCTGCAGCGGTGCGACCAGCTTCCACGGCCCTAGGACCGGGACGTCGGCGTTCTTCCAGATGTTGCGGCGGGCCTTGAAGAAGTCGGCCCAGCTCGGCGCCGGGTTCTTCTTCATCGCGGCCTGGAGCTGGGCCGGCGTGGCGAAGTCCTTGTGGAACTGTTTGAGGTAGTGCGCCGGCAGCAGGAGGGCCGAGCTCGAGTCGAAGCCGGTCAGACCCATGAAGCACAGGTAGCGCAGCAGGATGCCGTGCGGTACCTGGAACTCCATCCGGAGCGTGTGGTCGTCCACCTTGACGAACTTGCCGGGTTTGCCACCCGGGCTCAGCCAGCCCGGGAAGACCGGGTTGAGTTCCTTGTTCAGGAACGACTTCTCGTAGGCGAACATCAGGTCGTCGGCGCTGAACGGCTGCCCGTCGGACCACTTCAGGCCCTCGCGCAGGTGGAAGACGTAGACCTTGCCGTCCTCGAGCACCTCCCACTTCTCGGCCAGGCCGGGCCCGACCTTGGCGGGGGTGGTGGGGGTCCACTCGACCAGGCCGGCGAACTCGACGTACTGGTTCTGGCTCGCGTTGCGGTCGATCAGGCCGCGTTGCAGGACACCGCCGTACTTGCCGGGACCCTGGATGGGTTTGAGCACCATCGGGTTCTTCGGCAACCGCTGCTCCAGCGGTGGCAGCTTGCCGTCCTTGATCAGTTTCGCCAGCGCCGGTGACTCCTTGGCCCCGGCGTCGGCCCCGGCGCCGGTGCTGCTCGCCGACTTCTTCGCGTCGGTGGAGAACACCGAGCAACCCGCCACCGCGGCGGCCGACAGGGACAGCCCGGTGACCCGGAGGAACGCCCGTCGGCTCAGAGGATCAGACATCGCTCCTACCTCCCTCCCCGGTGTCCGGGGACCCATTCGCCGGTCGCGACCACCACGCCGGGCGATACCCCGGAGATTGGCACGAATCGCATGACACTTCAAGATCTGAGGTATACCTTCGTGATACCGTATATACAGGTAGCCGAAGACGGCTTCGGACGGATCCAAGCGCTACACTCCAGGCACTCCGGGCATTCCAGCCATCAGGAGCAGCAGCCAGGCCGAGGTCGGAGGTCACAGATGGTCAGCAGCGAGACAGCCGGGGACCGGTCGCCGTCGCCCGCGGTCGCCCGGGCGCTGACCGTGCTGGAGACGCTGGTCGAGTCCGACGAGGAGCTCACCCTCACCGCGCTGGCGAAGAAGGCGAAGATCCCGCTGGCGACCTGTGCGTCGATCGTCTACACCCTCGAGCAGCGTGACTACGCCTCCCGCCGGGTCGTCGGCCGCAGTCACTTCTGGCGACCGACCCTGCGGTTGTACGGGCTGGCCACGCAGCTGATCCGCAAGGTCGACCTGTCGTCGGTCGCGGCCCGCGAGATGCGCGAGCTGGCCGACCGGCTCGGCATGCCGGTGCACATCGGAGTCCTGACCGGTTCCTCGGTGGTGTACGTCGCCAAGGCCGCGATGCCGGGGTTCGTCCAGTTCGACACCTACCCGGGCAAGGTCGCGCACTACAACCTGACCGCGTTGGGCCGGGCAATCGCGGCGTACCTGCCGGACGACGAGCTGAAGCCGCTGCTGGACCGGCTGGAGCAGGGCGTCGGCCCGAAGGCGAAGCCGGCCGACGAGGAGACCTTCCGCGCCGAGCTCGCGAAGGTGCACAAGCAGGGCTACGCGGTCGAGGACCAGGAAGAGCAGGCCGATATCGCCTGCGTCGCGGCGCCGTTCTTCGCCGCGGGTGGCCACGTCGCCGGCGCGGTCGGCGTGACGTCGTTCGCCCGCGATCTGACCCGCGACAAGCGCAAGCAGGCCCAGAGCGGCCTGATCCAGCTCGGCGGCATCATCTCCGAGCGCCTGGGCGCGACGCACCTTCCGTAACGCCGTACGGTTCCTGTTTCGTCGGTCGGTGGGGTTGCCTGCCCTCGTCCGACGGGCCTAGGCTTTTGCGATATCGGAGAACTGTTTTCGGTATTCTGAAAATCACCCAGGCAAGGAGTGGTTCCGATGGGCTCGCACCGTCCGTACCCCGTCCCCGCCGGAGGCATCAAGGCGACCCTCACCGGTGGCAACACGGTCGGCGCCTACCTTCGCGAGCGCGAGCCGCGCGCGGACGGCTACCGCCACCTCGACACCCCGGCCCTGATCCGCAGGCTCACCGAGCTGGGGGCCAACACCTACCTGTACTGCATCTGGGACTCGGCGACCGATTTCGACGACCTGCGCGACGAGTTCCTGCCCGCCGCCGCGGCCGCCGGTATCGACGTGATGCCGTACATCGTGCCGCCGAGCGAGACCTCCGACCACGGCCGGGCTTCGCGGCCGTACCGGCTGGACTACGTCGGCTGGGCGAAGGCGTTCGCCGAACTCGCGGTGAAGTACCCGAACTTCCGCGCCTGGGCGATCGACGACTTCGAGGTCGGCGAGAACGCCAAGCTGTTCACCCCGGAGTACATGCGGGAGTTCGTCGACGCTGCCGCCGCGATCAGCCCGGAGCTGCGGTTCTACACCTGCGCGTACTTCGGCAAGGCCACCGACGCGGAGTTCCTGGACAAGTACGCGCCGTTCGTGGACGGGATCATCTATCCGTTCCTGGACGGCAGCCACGAGAACACCACGGTCGCGGACTCGCTCGGCGCCTGCCTGGACGAGATCCTCACCTACACCGAGCCGCGCGGGCTGGACCTGATCCCGCTGATCTACACCGGCCGCTTCCTCGACGCGCCGCTGCCACCGACGGCGGACTACTGTACGGCGACCCTCACCACCTCGGCGGAGTACGTCGCGGCCGGCAAGATCCCCGGCGTGATCTCGTACGGCACCCAGCTGGACGACGCACCGACGCCGACCGCGGACAACAAGGCGATGTACGGCAACGGCAGGCTCGCCCTGCTCGCGCCCCGGTCGAAGGTCGCGGAGGGGTCGACCGCCTCGGCCTCACAACGTCTCCCCGTCGACCCGCGATCGGCCCGGTACGTCGTGTCCTTCTGGTACCACCGGTGGTTCCTGGCGCCGGGTATCGAGTCCGGGACCTACCAGCTGGAGATGCTGATCGACGACACCGTCGTGTGGACGATGGATTTGCACGAGCAGCGCTGGCCCGTGTGGACCAATGGCGACGGGATGGAAGGTCCCGTCGACGTCACCGAACACGTTGCCGGACGCAACGAGGTGGACCTGACCTTCCGGCTCCGGGTGCTGCGTGACGTTGCGGGGCGCTACATCGACGTCGGCGTGGACCACGTCGAGACGATCGGTCTCGCCGTACGCAATGGTGGGTTCGAGGAGAACGGGGACTGGACGCTGGAGACCACTGGTCCACTCCTGTCTGTCCTGGACCATTACGTGCCCGACCAGCCGGCACGTATCTTCTCGGCCATCTCGCGCTGTTACGCACGCACGTAGTCCCTGTGAGGAGAGAGGCGATGTCATGGCCGAGCACCTGAAGACAGGCTGGCCGCAGCGGGTCGAGCGGCAGCAGGAGGTGATGGACACCGTCAGCCGGATCCTGTCCGAGGTCGAGCACGAGAGGCTGCCGGCGATCCGGCGATGGTCGCAGCAGCTGGACGGCTGGGACCCCGAGGCGTTCGTCGTCCCGGCGGACCGGATCAAGGCCGCGGCGGAGACTGTGAACGACGAGCTCGCGGCGCACCTGGAGTTCGCCCGATCCCAGGTCGAGGGGTTCGCCAGGTTGCAGCGCGAGACGATGACCGACCTCGAGGTCGAGACGATGCCCGGCGTCGTACTCGGGCACCGGCACGTCCCGGTCGCCAAGGTCGGCTCGTATTCGCCCGGCGGCCGTTACCCGCTGATCGCGTCGTCGATCATGACCGTCACCGTGCCGAAGGTGGCCGGCGTCGACACCGTCGTGGCCGTCGCGCCGCCGCGGGACGGGCAGGGCATCTACGGCCCGCAGCTTTACACGATGAACCTGGCCGGCGCGGACGTGATCGTCTGTCTCGGCGGCGTCCAGGCCTTCGCGGCGATGGCCTTCGGGATCGAGGACGTGGCACCCGTCGACCTGGTGGTCGGTGCCGGGAACGCGTACGTCGCCGAGGCGAAGCGGCAGCTGTTCGGCACGGTCGGGATCGACCTGCTGGCCGGTCCGACCGAGGTCGCGGTGATCGCGGACGAGTCGGCCGACCCGCGGCTGGTGGCGGCCGACCTGCTCGGTCAGGCCGAGCACGGCTTCAACAGCCCGGCCCTGCTCGTCACCACCTCCCGCGATTTCGGTACGGCGGTCATCGCCGAGGTAGACCGCTGGCTAGCAGGGGACTGGCCGACGGTTGAGGTCGCCGGAGGCGCCTGGCGGGAGCACGGGACTGTCGTGGTCTGCGAGTCGCGCGAGGAGGCCGTCCAGGTCTCGGATGCGTACTCGCCGGAGCACCTCGAGGTGCAGACGGCCGACGACGACTGGTACGCCGCCAACCTGCGCAACTACGGCTCGTTGTTCATCGGGCCTGAGGCAACGGTCGCGTTCTCGGACAAGTCGATCGGGACCAACCACGTACTGCCGACCGGACGGGCCGGCCGGTACACCGGCGGCCTGTGGGTCGGGAAGTTCCTGAAGACGGTCACGTACCAGCGCCTGACCGCTGCGGGCGCGAGTTCGATCGCACCCTCCACGGCCGCGATCGCCGACGCCGAGCTGATGTTCGGTCACGCGCTGACCGCGCGGCTCCGGATGGACTGAGCCACCGACGACAGAGCCCCCACCGGATCCGTCCGGCGGGGGCTCTGTCGCGTGTCAGCCCAGGTGTGGCAGCAGGTCGGCGAACTCGACCAGCAGCCGGTCCACCATCCTGATCTCCTCGCTGTCCAGCCGGTGCGCGGGCTCGCGGCAGTACGCGCTGTCGAACAGGCCACGGCGTACCGAGATCAGCTTCTCGGCCGCGATGATCCGCTCGGTGTCGAGCATCCAGTAGGAGATGTACGGCAACAACCGGCGGTGCAGGTCGACCCCGGCCTCCTCGTCGTCACCGGTGAGGTTGCGCCAGATCTCGACGTACACCTCGGTCATCGAGCAACCGGGCTGGGTGCCGACCGCACCGCGCCGGACCGCGTCCGGGAGCTGGACCCCGGCGTACCCCTCGACTGAGGCGAGTGACGGCGTACCGGCGGCCAGCTCGGCGATCAGCGGGCCGGGCGGGCTGGACTCAACCTTCACCAGGCGGAGGTTGGGGTGGTCGGTGACGATGTCGCGCAGCAGGCCAGCGTCGAGGCTCGTGCCGGTCTCGGAAGGCGCGTACTGGAGCACCAGCGGGACCGGCTCGATCGCGGTCAGTACGGCGCGGACGTGCTGCACCAGGGAGCCCCGCGACGGTGAGAGGAAGTGTGGTGGGAGCAGGTTGATCAGGTCCGCCCCGGCATCGACCCACTCGCGCGCCCGGCGGGCCGCCAATTGGGTCGCATGATCCTGTACGGCGACGACCGCGGCGACATCATCGCGATCCCGGGTGTGGCTGAGCAGGATCTCGGTGAGCCTGCGCCGCTCGTCCTCGGACAGCTTGTGGAACTCGGAGGCGAAGCCCGGGAACATCATGCTGGTGACGCCGGTCGACAGTACGAACCGGACGACCCGCTCGAAGCCGGCGTAGTCGACCTCGCCGTCGGCGGTGAACGGCACCTCCAACACGGGCGAGACCCCCCGCACCAACGCCGACGCATCTGTGGGCCGATCGGCCTCGATCTCGGTGGTGGCCATCATCATCCTCCCTGTAGGTCACCGGCCGCCGGTGCGAGCAGCCGGGCGAGATTGCCGCCGAACACGGCCGACTTCTGCTCGGGGTCGACCGGCCAGTCCCGGATCCGGTCCACCTCGGCCACCGGCACCGTGTACGGCGAGTCGGTCGAGAACACGAGCCGTTCCGCCCCGATCCCCGGCTCGGCCAGGAATCCACTCAGAACCGTGTCCCACGGTGCGTACGACGTGTCGCCGTACAGGTTCGGCGCGTGCAGCAAGGCCGGTATCGCGTCGATCCAGAAATCGGTGGCGCCGCTCTTGCCCATCAGCACAGGCAGTTCGGGCCGGCGCCGGGCCAGGCTGGCCAAGGGCAGTGGCAGCGCGTTGGCCGGCGTACCGGTCCGGACGTAGACGAACCAGCCCGCGTTCGCGGCGAAGTCGAGCAGTGGATCGAGGAGTCCGTCGAGCAGGTCGAATCCCTGCAGGACCGAGTCGACCGCGAGCGCGACCGCACCGGCATCGCGAGCCCGGTCGAGTTCGTCGATCGCGGCTCGGCCGCGCCACGGGTTCGCGACGGCGTACGCGAGCAGGCGTCTGTCCGATGCCGCGGCCGCTTCGGTGGTGGCCGTGTTGCCTTCGCGGTTGTCGTAGGCGATGCAGCGTTCGGACGGTGCGACCAGGGACCGATCGATGCCCAGGGCATCCATCGTGGCGAGCAGGTCGGCCGGCTTCAGGCTGACCTCGCGGCCGTCGCCGATCCGGCAGTGGGCGTCGATGATCATGCGGGCACCTCCAGGCCCAGGGCGCCGAGTGCGTCGGCGTGGACGATGCCGTCGATGACGTCGTCGGGGACACGCGGGAACTTCGTCCCCTCGACCATGTCGTTGACGGTGTGGAGCCCGGCGATCGCCTCGCCGGTGTTGGCGATCGGGAAGTCGGACCCGAGCAGCAGCTTGCCCTCCGCGCCCCACTCGACCGCGTTGATCAGCGACTGGTACAGCACCCACGGACGCAGGTAGATCGACGACACATCGGCGTACACATGGGGGTGTTTGCGGATCGTCACGACGGTCTCGCGGCTCCACGGATGGCCCATGTGCGCCATCACGATCCGGAGTTCGGGGTAGCGCAGGGCGATCTCGTCGGTGACCAGGGGATAGGTGTAGCGCAGCGGCGCGTGCCGCATCGGGGAGGCGCCGGAGTGGAACAGGATCGGCAACCCGTGCCGCTGGCAGTAGTCGTAGAAGGCGAACGCGGGCTCGCCGAGCGGATCGAAGTTCTGGTAGTTCGGGCCGAGTTTGACGCCGACCAGCCCGAGTTCGCGGCTACGGTCGGCCTCCTCGAGTGCGCCGGGCAGCGTCGGGTTCACCGACATGAAGCCGATCCGCTTCGCCGGGTTGTCCCGCACGAACTCCGCGGTCGCGTCGTTGCAGCGCTCCGGCGGGTACGGCAGGCCGGTGAGTTCGAGCGGATTGTCGACAGCGATATTGAAGACAATCGAGACGTCCGCGGCGGCCATCGCCTGGTCGTAGTCGGCCCACGAGTTCGTGGTCACCACCGGCCGGTCGTTGCGCCAGTTGTCGTACACCTGCCGCTCCGCCGCGGGCACCTCGTCGCGGTGCGTGGGCGTGTGCGCGTGGACATCGACGATCATCGGAACTCCCGCAACAGGTCGTCTCGCAAGGTCACTCCCAGCCCTGGTTCGCCGCTCAGCCGGACCCGCCGTCCGTCGCTGTCCAGCGGCTTCGCCAGCACGTCCTCGGTGTAGTAGTGGGCGCCGATGATGTCGCTCGGGTACGCCGACAACCGGGGCAGCGCGGCGGCGACGTGCAACTGGGCGGCGGCGCCGATGCCCAGCTCACCGTTCGACCCGATCAGTACGTCGAGGCCGTGCGCGGCGGCCACGTGGGCCATCCGGACGGCGCGCCCCGGGCCGGCGGACTTGCCGACGTACAGGCTGACCACGTCGGCGGCCTGCTGGTGAACCACGTCGACGAGATCGTGCAGGTCGAACACGGACTCGTCGGCGATCACCGGCAGGCCGAGACGTCTGAGCTCTCGGGCGCCTCGGAGGTCACGGGGATCCAGGGGCTGCTCGACGAAGTCCACGCGCTGGTCGGACAGCTCGGGGATCGCGCGTGTTGCGTCGGCGCGGGACCAGCCGCCGTTCGCATCGGTGCCGAGGAACGCGTCGCCGACAAGCTCGCGTGCTCTCCGCACTCGGTGGAGGTCGCCTTCGAGTCCGAGGCCGACCTTCACCTTGAAGGCGCCGAAGCCCGCGGACGTCGCTGCCGTATACGCGCGTTCGAGCTCCGCGTCGTCGCCGGACAAGGAGAGCTTGATCGGGACCTCGGTCCGGTAAGCACCGCCGAGTGCGACCGCCAGCGGTACGTCGAGTGTGCGCGCGAACGCATCCCACAAGGCGATCGAGACGCCTGCCTTGGTGAACGGATTGCCCTGCAACGCCTTGTCCATCAGGTCTTCCGCGGCACCGACCGGAGTCAACGGCAGGCCGATCAGCGCCGGTGTGATCACGGTCCGGATGAAGTGGTCGGCCGACGTACCGTCCTCGCCGGACCAGATCGGCGTCGCGCTGACTTCGCCGTACCCCTCGATGCCGTCGCTGGTGATCACCCGGACCAGCAGGAAGTCGGACCGGTCGTGCGGACCGCGGGCGCCACGGACGAGCAGCTCGGGATCGGCTGCCAGGCTGACCGCGGCCGTCTGGATCGCCGCGATGGTGGCTGTCACGCGGGCTCCAGGAGCCGGCGCGGATTGTCGACAAGCATGGCCTGGCGCTGTGCGTCGGTGATGCCCCAGCCGTCGATCTCCTTGACCCGGGCAACGGCGTAGTCCTGGCTGGCCTTGTCGGACAGGCCCGCGTCGGTACCGAAGATCACCTTGTGTGGCGGCGCTTCGGCGAGGATCCGGCGGGCCGCGTACGGCGGGGTGCCGCAGATGCACAGGTAGAGGTTCTCGGTCTCCTGCGTCATCACGAGCGCCTCGCGCCACAGGTCGTGCAGACCGCCGTGACCGAGGATCACCCGCAGCTTCGGGTGCCGGCGGGCGAGGGCGGCGATCTGGCCGGCGGTCGAGTACGGCGGGGTGCCGTCATGACTGAGCAGCACACCGCCGACCGAGCTGATCACGTCGCAGATCGGGTCGAGAGAGCGCTCGTGCATGCTGAAGCCCTGCAGCCACGGGTGCAGCTTCAGGCCCCGCAGACCGAGCTCGCCGACCATCCGTTCCGCCTCGGCGACCGCGATCTTGCGTCGTACGGCGACGGTGCCGAAGCCGGTCATCCGATCCGGGTACTTGTGCACGAACTCCGCGAGCCGATCGTTCGACTCCGGCGTCGGGTCGAACAGGCCGTCGTGACTCAGTACGACGGCATGCTCGATCCCGGTCGAGTCCATGAAGGCGACGAACTCGTCCGCGCCGAACGCGGCCCCACCGAGCCATGTCGCGGTCTCCCACGCCGGGGTGTGGGTATGGAAGTCGATCACAGCACCTCCGCCAGCTCGAGAAGACGGTCGCCTAGTGCGGCCGCCACCTGGTCGAACCACTTCCTGCCTGTCGCCGGATCGGCCAGCTCGGGCCGATCCGTGTAGCCGTCGATCCGCTGCCAGCTCTCCGTCGTGTGCAGACTCACGTCATCAACCTCCGGGCCACTCGGCGGATCCGGCCGCGCGTTGCGCTCGGCAACGAATTCCTCGTCCTGCGCGAGCATGAGCCCGGTCTCGAACGCCCCGGCATGACCCGGCACCGGTACGTCGCCACAGTCGCGCGCGAGCCGCCAGTAGTCCACATGGGCGACGCGCACGTCGTACCTCGTCGAGGCGGCTGCGGCGGCCGCGTGGCAGACGCCGATGTTGCCACCGTGGCCGTTGACGAACACGAGCCGGCGACCACCGGAGGCCTGCAGTGAGCGGGCCAGCTCGAGCAATACGGCGAGCAGGGTCTCCGGCGTGAGCGACAGGGTGCCGCCGAAGGGCAGGTGGTGGTCGGAGGCGCCGTACGGGACCGGTGGGGTGATGACGAGCGGCCTTGCCGAGCGCTCGTGCACCAGGGCCGCGGCTTGTTCGGAGACTGCCTGGGCCAGGATCCAGTCGGTGCCGGTGGCCAGGTGTGGGCCGTGCTGCTCGGTTGCGCCGACCGGGACGATGACGATTGCCTCGGGCAACAGTTCGGCTAGGTCGGTGCGATCGGTGTGCTGCCAGCGGACGAACGTCATGAGGCCCTCCCGGCGACGAGTTGGGCGGTCCGGAGCGCGGCGATGCCGTCGTCGAGAGACGGTTCGCCGGCCTTGCGGGTGCCGTCGTACAGGTCGACGAAGCGTTGCACCTGGCGATCGAAGCAGCGGGTCATCCGGTCGCCCGGGAAGCGCACCTCGCGTCGGCCCTCGGCGGTGGTCAGCGTGAGATCGAAGGTGAAACCGTCGAGGACGGCCAGGCCGCGGTCGCCGAGGACGGTGAGCTCGCAGCGTGGGAGCGCCGCGGTGAGCCAGCCGAACTCGACCAGCGCGCGATGGCCGCCGGGGTAGCTGAGACGGGCGCCGACGAGGTTGGCAGCGGGCAGCTCGGGACGCGTCTGCTGGGACCAGGCGTCGTCGAGGCTCTCCGGCTGTCCGCCGAGGAGGTGGGAGAGCCAGTCGAAGACATGGGCGCCTTCGTGGACGACCGGCGTACCGTGCGCGAGGGTCGCGGTGATGCGCTCGATGTGCTCGGGGTCGTCCGGACGGAACGGCTCGTCGTAGATGTGGGCACGCACCAGCACAGCGTCGCCCAGAGTGCCGTCGGCGATCCAGGTCGCGAGCTGACCGATCGCGGGGTCGTGGCGGTAGGTGAGGCCGATCTGGACCCGGCGGCGCTGGTCGTCGTCGAGCTGGTCGTAAGCGGCTGCGGCCTCGACGGAGGTCGCGACCGGCTTCTCGGCCAGGACGTAGCGGCCGGCCTTGGCGTAGCGGACGACGAGCTCGGGCGTCACCCACGGGGGAGTGGCGAGTACGACGCCGTCGACCTCGGCGAGGTCGAGGTCGAGGTCCGGACCGGTCGGGACGCTGTACGACGCGGCGAGCGCGCGGCGCTGCGGCGACGGGTCGACCAGGCGGACGAGGTCGACGGAGTCGTTGCGCAGCAGAGCGGGCAGGTGGGCGGTGAGACCGATGTCCCCCAGCCCCGCGAGAGCCACACGCATGCGCGCTCCTTCAGGATATCGGAATTAGTTTCTGTTTCTCGAAGCTTAGGAGGTGCTCGGACTCGCCGCAACAGTTCGCCGACGAGTCGCCGCTATAGCCGAAATACCGAAGATATCTCTAGCATTGTGCGCATGACCTCACATCACACCGCCGGATCCGTCACTACCAGCGCTGCGCCGGCTCCGCGCGGCCACTATGCGCAGGCCCGGATCGCCGGAGATTTCGTCTTCACCGCCGGGCTCGGACCGCTCGACCCGGAGACCCGGGAGATCGTCGGCCCGGGCGACGCCGCCGAGCAGACCCGGCAGGTGTTCCGCAACCTGGCCGCGATCCTGGCCGAGGCCGGTTGCGGGCTCGAGGACGTGGTGAAGGTGACCGCGTTCCTGCAGAACGCCGATCGCGACTGGGACGGATACGACTCGGTCTTCCCCGAGTTCTTCACCCCGCCGTACCCGGCCCGGCTCACCGCCGGGGCCGAGCTGGGCCGGATCCTCGTCGAGATCGAGGTCGTCGCCTACCGGCCTAGAGGGTGATCCAGTAGCGGCGGGCCGGGCCCAGCCAGGTGTCGCGGATGTCCTCCAGGACGCCGCCGTTGTGCTCGATGATCTTCGCGGAGGCCGTGTTGTCCTCGTCGCAGGTGAGCAGGACGCGGTCCAAACCGCGCCGGCGAGCCACGTCGAGGACCTGGCCGAGCGCCCACGTGGCCAGGCCCCGACCACGGGCCGATGGACGTACGCCGTACCCGATGTGGCCGCCGCCCTCGAGCAGCTTGGCGGTCAGCGTGTGCCGGAGCGTGATCGCGCCGAGGTAGTTGCCGTCCTCAACGATCCAGAAGTACGTCGCGTGCACCTTGTCGGCCGGGAGCTCGCGACTGTCGTCAGCCTGTTCCCGCAACCGCTCGATCCAGGTGGCGAAACCCTCGACCGTGCTGAGGTCCTCGGCCTCCCACAAGCCGGCGCCATCCTGCGACACCTCGCCCCACTCGCGCGACGACTCGAGCCAGGAGTCACGCAACTCGACAGTCGGTTCGATCAACTCAGGCATACCCCGAGCCTAGGGCCCGACAACCCGGCCTCCCACCGAGTTTTCCGGGCAACGCAGAGGGCCGCTCACCCCGGATGGGATGAGCGGCCCTCGCGGCAGATCAGGCGCCGGCGCCCTCTTGCTTCACGCCGGCTACCGCGGTCGGGTCGTCGATGCGGTACTTGCGGGCCGCCTCGGCGGCGACCTCCGGCTTGACGTCGCCGCGCTTGGCCAGGATCTCCAGGGTGGCGACGACGATCGACTCGGCGTCCACCTGGAAGTGGCGGCGGGCGGCGGCCCGGGTGTCGGCCAGGCCCCAGCCGTCGGTCCCGAGCGAGGTGTAGTCGTTCGGCACCCAGCGGGAGATCTGGTCCTGCACCGCGCGCATGAAGTCGCTGACGGCAACGACCGGGCCGACCGTGTTCTTCAGCTGCTCGGTGATGAACGGGACCTGCTCCGGCTCCTCAGGGTGCAGCAGGTTGTGCTGCTCGGCCGCGACCGCGTCCCGGCGCAGCTCGTTCCACGAGGTCACCGACCAGATGTCGGCGGCGACCGAGTACTCCTCGGCGAGGATCTGCTGGGCCTTCAGCACCCACGGCAGCGCGACACCGGACCCGAGCAGCTGCACCCGCGGTACGTCGTCACCCTCGGCGGTCTCGTACTCGTTGAAGCGGTACATGCCCTTCAGCAGTGCCGCGACGTCGAGGTTCTCCGGCTCGGCCGGCTGGTGCACCGGCTCGTTGTACACGGTCAGGTAGAAGAAGACGTCCTCACCGAACGGCTTCTTCTCGTCCAGCCCGTAGCCGTACATCCGGCGCAGACCGTCCTTGACGATGTGCGCGACCTCGTACGCGAAACCGGGGTCGTAGTGCACTGCGGCCGGGTTGGTCGAGGCGAGCAGCGGCGAGTGTCCGTCCGCGTGCTGCAGTCCCTCACCGGTCAGCGTCGTACGCCCGGCGGTCGCACCGATCAGGAAGCCCCGGCCGAGCTGGTCGCCCAGCGCCCAGAGCGAGTCACCGGTCCGCTGGAACCCGAACATCGAATAGAAGATGTAGAACGGGATCATCGGCTCGCCGTGGGTCGCGTACGCCGTACCCGCCGCGATCATCGAGCCCATCGCACCGGCCTCGCTGATGCCCTCGTGCAGCAGTTGGCCCTGCTCGGACTCCTTGTACGACAGCAGCAGGTTGCGGTCGACCGCCTCGTACTGCTGCCCGTGCGGCGAGTAGATCTTCGCCGTCGGGAACATCGAGTCCATCCCGAACGTGCGGTACTCGTCCGGGGCGATCGGGACGATCCGGTGGCCGATCTCCGGGTCCTTCATCAGGTCGCGGAACAGCCGCACCAGCGCCATCGTGGTGGCGACCGGCTGGTTGTTGCCCTTGGACAACGGCTTGTAGACGTCGTCGCCCGGGAGCGTCAGCGTGGTCTTCGGCGCGACCCGCCGCTGCGGCAGCGAACCGCCGAGCTGCTTGCGCCGCTCCATCATGTACTGGTACTCCGGCGAGTCGGTGCCGGGGTGGAAGTACGGCGGGTTGTACGCGTCCTCGAGCGCGGAGTCCTCGATCGGCAGGTAGAGCCGGTCGCGGAACGCCTTCAGGTCGTCCGAGGTCAGCTTCTTCATCTGGTGGGTCGCGTTGCGGCCCTCCAGCGCCTCGATCGTCCAGCCCTTGATGGTCTGGGCCAGGATCACGGTCGGCTGGCCGACGTGCTCGGTCGCGCTCTTGAAGGCGGCGTACACCTTGCGGTAGTCGTGACCGCCGCGGGGCAGCTTGCGCAGATCCTCGTCGGACACGTTGCTGACCATCTGCTGGAGCCGCCGGTCGCCGCCGAAGAAGTTGTTCCGGATGTACTCGCCGGACTCGACGGAGTACGTCTGGAACTGACCGTCCGGCGTGGTGTTCATCTTGTTCACCAGTGCGCCGTCGTGGTCCTGGGCGAGCAGGCTGTCCCACTCCCGGCCCCAGATCACCTTGATCACGTTCCAGCCGGCCCCGCGGAAGAACGCCTCCAGCTCCTGGATCACCTTGCCGTTGCCACGGACCGGGCCGTCCAGCTGCTGCAGGTTGCAGTTGATCACGAAGGTGAGGTTGTCGAGCTCCTCGCGGGCGGCCAGGCCGATCGCGCCGAGCGACTCCGGCTCACCCATCTCGCCGTCACCGAGGAACGCCCAGGTGTGCTGCTGGCTGGTGTCCTTGATGCCGCGGTGGTGCAGGTACCGGTTGAAGCGCGCCTGGTAGATCGAGTTCAGCGCGGCCAGTCCCATCGAGACGGTCGGGAACTCCCAGAAGTCCGGCATCAGGCGCGGGTGCGGGTACGACGACAGTCCGTTGTGCGGACCGCGCGACACCTCTTGGCGGAAGCCGTCCAGCTGGTCGGCGGAGAGCCGGCCCTCGAGGAAGGCCCGCGCGTACATACCGGGGGAGGCGTGACCCTGGATGAAGATCTGGTCGCCGCCGCCGGGGTGGTCCTTGCCACGGAAGAAGTGGTTGAAACCGACCTCGTACAGGCTGGCCGCGGACTGATAGGTGGCGATGTGACCGCCGACCTCGAGGCCCTTGCGGTTGGCCTTGCTCACCATCACCGCGGCGTTCCAGCGGATGAAGGCGCGGATCCGTCGCTCGATGTGCTCGTCGCCGGGGAACCACGGCTCCCGCTCGGGCGGAATCGAGTTGATGTAGTCGGTGCTCCGCAGTGCGGGCACCCCGACCTGTCGCTCCCGGGCCCGCTCGATCAGCTTGAGCATCAGGTAGCGCGCTCGCGCCTTGCCCCGTTCGTCCAGGACGGCGTCGAGCGATTCGACCCATTCACGCGTCTCGTCAGGGTCGATGTCGGGGAGCTGGGTGGGCATCCCCTCGGTGATGATGGCTGGTGGTTCGTGTCCGGAAGCCACGGTGTCCTGCCGTTCTCTCTGGTTGTCTTCACCGCAATCCTGTCACCTGTTCGGAATGCGTTCTACTTTGCCTTCCGACCTGGCCCGAATCCGGTCGCCCGCGCGTGATGTGAGCGGACACGGACAGTACCCGCCACGCGGATACCGGACACGTCACGGAACCCTGGTGCATACTTGCGCGACGCGGTACGTCACGATGGACTATCGCTACTGAAACCTACCCCCGGGCAAGCGGGGACCACGGAGGAGGACACGTGAGCGCGACCGCGGACCACGCGGACGGCAAGGGCGGGACGCCGAACATGGCATCCCGGCTCGGCCTGGAGGCCGGTTGGGTCGTTCAGGAGATCGGGTACGACGACGACTGCGACGACGACTTCCGTGACGCGATCCGGGAAATCACCGGGGAAGCGTTCGTCGACGACGACACCGACGAGGTGGTCGACGTCGTACTGCTCTGGTTCCGCGAGGACGACGGAGACCTGGTCGACGCCTTCTTCGACATCCTCACCGACCTGAAGGCCGGCGGGGTCGTCTGGCTGTTGACGCCCAAGGTCGGCCGCGACGGCTACGTGGAGACCAGTGACATCGCCGAGGCCGCCCCGGTGGCGGGCCTGGCCACGACCAGCACGCTGAGCGTCACCGAGGACTGGTCGGCGACCAAGTTGGTGGTTCCGAAGTCGGGCCGCCGGGGATGACGTCGCGGTGACCGCTGCCGTCGGCAGCCGGGCACCCGACCTCAGTGCGCGCAACCAGTACGGCGAGACGGTCCGGCTGAGCGACTACGCAGGTCTGCGGGACGTCGTACTGGTGTTCTATCCGTATGCCTTCAGTCAGGTGTGCACGAGCGAGCTGGCCGAGCTGCGGGACCGTCCGGAGCTGCTGGCCGCGGCCGAGTTCCTGGCGATCTCGTGCGATCCGATGTTCACGCTGCGGGCGTACGCCGAGGCGCAGCGACTGGAGTTCGGCCTGCTCAGCGACTTCTGGCCGCACGGTGCGATCGCGTCCGCGTACGGCGTCTTCGACGCGGACCGCGGTTGCGCCGTCCGCGGCACCTTCGTCGTGGACCGCACCGGCGTCATCCGCTGGTCCGTCGTCAACGCCATCCCGGAGGCCCGCAACCCCGACGACTACGCGAAGGCATTGGCCACCCTCAATCTCAGGTAGACTCCACCGGTCGTTTGATCCGGGCGGATAGCTCAGCGGTAGAGCGCTTCCCTTACAAGGAAGATGTCGGGGGTTCGATCCCCTCTTCGCCCACCTTGGACTGACACTCAGATCCCTCTCGGCCATCAGGTCGGGAGGGATCTTGCGCAGGGTGGAGTACTGCTACTCCTTGTCGAGGGTGCCGGTGACGTAGAGCAGGTCGCCCATGCGGATGTCGTCGTCGGTCAGGGGCGGAAGGTCGTTGGCGGCGAGCAGGTCTCGGACGGTGATTTCGGTCAGCGCCCAGCCGAGGCCGGTCAGGTAGGGCGCCGCCTCGTTGCGTTCACCGTAATAGCGCAGCCTTGCCATGTCGGGATCGAAGTTCTGGGCCCGCCAGCGTTCGGAGATGCGATTCAGGCGCGCCTTCGTCTTGTCCTCGTCGCCCGGTCTCGGGTTGGGCCTGCTTTCGGTGGCGAGCCGGCTTCCCGGCGAGCTGAGCTCGGTGATGACGTCCAGCAGGCGGTCCTGCGCGTCGGGCGGTAGATAGCCCAGCAGGCCTTCGGCGCTCCACGCGGTCGGCCGGGCTGGGTCGAATCCGGCGGTGCGCAACGCGGTGGGCCAGTCGTCGCGCAGGTCGACAGCGGCCACTCTCCGGTCGGCGGTGGGGGCAGCGCCCAACTCGGCCAGTGTGCGGGTCTTGAATTCGACGACCCGCGGCTGGTCGAGCTCGTAGACCACGGTCCCGGTCGGCCAGGGCAGTCGGTACGCGCGCGAATCCAGCCCCGAGGCCAGGATCACCGCCTGCCTGATGCCCGCGTTCGTCGCATCGACGAAGAACTCGTCGTAGAACTTGGTACGGATCTTGGCCACGTCGATGAAGATCTGCTCGACCAGGTCGTCGGGGGGAACCTCGCCTGCCGCCACCTGGGTGAGGAGGTCGACGCCGACCGCGCGGACGAGCGGTTCGGCGAACGGGTCGTCGATGAGTCGACGATCCGCGCGGGTCGCTATCGCCCGGGCCGCCGCGGCCATCGTGGCGGTCGCGCCGACGCTGGATGCCACGTCCCAGGTGTCGCCGTCGTACCTGGTGGATGTCATGTTCTGTCCTGTTTCTCTGGACTCAGATTCGGGTTCGAGAACCTTCGCACCCGTCGTCGACAGTTTGGTCGTCTCACCGGAGCGGCAGCGGTCCGAAGGTGTGGCTGGACCAGAGGCGTCGCGAGGTCTCCTCGGGGTAGGGCGCGACGCCGAGTGAGGGGCCGATGAGTGCGACCTGGCGTTGGGTGGCGTCGCACGGCGGCCAGCCGGGGGTGCCGGTGTGGGCGAAGGCGGTCCAGGCTGCGCGGAAGTGGTGGGAGACGGGCTCGGCGGCGTCCAGGAGGTCGGGGTCGAGGAGTAGGCCGAGTAGGTCGGGGTTGCCGAAGATCAGGGGGAGGTCGAGGCCGTGGCAAGCGCCCAGGCCGGTGTCGGGCCAGGTCAGTTCATAGGCGTATGCGCGGCCTCCGCCGGCGACCTGGGATTCGGCCAAGCGGTGGCTCGGCATGCGGAACATCCAGTCGGAGTGGACGAGCTCGTACAGCTGCTCGCCGGTCGCGTCCGGGTATGCCAGGCGGTAGCCGTCCGGCCCGAGGATGCGCAGCGCCGTCTCGGCGTCGTCGTCGGTCAGAGTGCCGAGGCGCCCGTCGGTCGCGAGCATGAAGCGGTACTCGTCCCGCGTGTGGCCGGCGAGCAGTTCCACGTCACGGCCGGCGCCGTCTGAGAGTGCGTCGTACGGCGTCCTCGGCAGGACCTCACCGTCGACGACCGGCGAGAACGCGATCCCGGTGTAGGCGATCGGGCCCCAGCGGTCGACGTACGGGAGCATCGCGGTGCTGAGTGCGTCGCTGGCGCCGACGAGCTCGTCGATCGGGACCTCGCGCAGGTCCTCCACCGTCGGCCTGCGGTCGAGGCGGGCCGCGATCGTGGTCATGATGTCGTCGGCCAGCGGCGGCGAGAAGAACGTCCCCGGCATGCTCTGCACGATCGCCCGGCGGAACAGCCCGGCCGCCCACGGCATCGCGAGCAGCGCAGCGATCGATCCGGCGCCGGCCGACTGCCCGAACACCGTGACCTGAGCGGGGTCACCGCCGAACGCGGCGATATTCGTGCGCACCCACTCCAGGGCGGCGACCTGATCGAGCAGCCCTCGGTTCGCCGGAGCACCCGCCAGCATCCCGAAGCCGTCCACGCCGAGCCGGTAGTTGAGCGTCACCACGACGACTCGACCCTCGCGCGCCAACCGGGCACCGTCGTACGACGGATCTCCGGACTGCCCGAACTGGTACGCGCCGCCGCAGATCCACACCATCACCGGGAGCGCGGCACCCGGCCCGAACTGCGGCGACCAGACATTCACCGTCAGCCAGTCGTCGCCAGTCGCCCGGTTCGAGGACGGTCCGAAGAACAGCGACTGCGGTGGCGGCGGTCCGAACGCCGCCGCCTCACGCACGCCGTCCCACGCATCGACGGACTGTGGAGCGGCGAATCGCAGCTCGCCCACCGGCGGAGCGGCGTACGGAATCCCGCGGAAAACGGCGACGCCGTTCTCGCTGCTGCCGCGCACCATCCCCGCGCTCGTGCGGGTCTCCGGGGCCTCGTCGGTCACGGGCCCATCCTCGCCGGATTGCGCGGTTGTGTCGCTCCTGTTTACGCAGCGGGCCGTATCGGAACCGGCCGTCGCTCGTTGTGTTCGGTGTCGGTGGAGCGATGGAATTCTTAACCATCGGCTGGTGAGAACGGACTCCACCAGGGCCGGTTGCGGCTGGTAGGGTTCACGGCTGTCGGTCGGCGCGATGACGCACCGGGTGCGCAGGTAGGTGCCTGGTCACAGCTTCGTTTTCGGCAGGCGAAAACGGGGCGTTGTCGTCGGTGAGAGCGAGACGGGTGTGCCCTGAGCCCGGCTCCGTCCAGTTGGGGAGGCGCGTGTCCGTGGGTCGCCAACTGGCTGGCGCCACTGCTGTCCCGCAGGTCTCCTCGCCTGCCCGCTGTGAGCACGCCCTGGTTGGTCCCGCGATGGTGGTGGGACCGGAGTGGTGAGAAGCGGTGTGGACCGGCCGGCGATCTCCACCGGACCGGCCCTGATGATTCCGGCCGGGTACCCACGGGACCTCCCGAGCGCACTTCTGCGGGCTGCCCGCGACTTCGGTACGGCGGGTGTGGTCGAGATCGGCCCGGACGGTCGCGAGACGAAGCTGGACTTCCCGACGCTGCTCGAGCTGGCCGCCCGGATACTGGCCGGCCTGCGGGCGAACGGCGTACGCGCCGGCGACCCTGCTGTCGTGCACTGCACTGAGCCGGTCGGGTTCTTCGCGTCGTTCTGGGCGTGCACGCTGGGCGGCATCCGGCCGTTGCTGATGGCGCCGAGTCCCGAGGGCGACCGGACCGAGGCGGGCCGGGAGCGGCTGCGCAAGGTCACGGACCTGCTCGGGTGGACCGTCCTGATCGGCCGCCCGTCCGACCTGCCGAACGACCTCGGCCTACCGGTGCTCGACCCGGACGCGATGGCCGGCCACGAGCCGACCTCCGATTTCCACCGCCCGGCCGCCGACGATGTCGCCGTACTGATGATGTCGTCCGGCTCCACCGGTGCGCCGAAGATCGTGCAGCTCACGCATCGCGGGCTGGTCGAGTTCGCCGCGGGTACGCCGGCGATGTTGCCGGTGCGGCCCGGACAGACCACGTTGAACTGGCTGCCGCTGGATCAGAGCGGTGCGTTCCTGCTGTACCACCTGCTGCCCGTGTTCACCGGATGCACGAACATCCACGTGAACACCGGCTGGGTGCGCTCGAACCCGCTGCGCTGGCTCGATCTGATGGACCAGCACCGGGTGAACCACTCGTGGTCGCCGAACTTCGGGTACCGCCTCGCGACCCAGGCGATCGCAGGGGAGCCGGACCGGCACTGGGATCTGTCGGCGCTCCGCAGTCTGGTCAGTGGTGGCGAGCAGATCACCGTGCCGGTGATGTCGGAGTTCTTGCGGCTGACCAATCGGTTCGGGGTTGTGCCGGAGACGTTTGTCGCCGCGTGGGGGATGACGGAGACGGTCACCGGGATCACGTTCGCGCGGCCTGGGCTGACGCCGAACGTGCATCGCGTCCGGATCCCGCCGACCGGCGCGGTCGAATGGGTGGACCAGCGGCCGGCGTCGGGGAAGGTCGCCGTTGCCCGACCGGGTAAGGCCCGGGCCGAGGCACCTGGTGTGTTGAGTCTGGTGTCGGTCGGTGCGCCGGCGCCGGGGACGACCGTACGGATCGTTGCCCCCAACGGTGCGGTGTTGCCGGAGGGGCGGATCGGGCAGCTGCAGGTCGCGTCGGCTCGGGTGACGCCTGGGTATCTGGGCAACCTGGACGCGGACCGGACCGCGTTCCCGATCGGGAACTGGCCGGCGCGGAAGTGGCTCGCGACGGGTGACCAGGGGTTCATCACCGGCGGGCAGGTCGTCATCACCGGCCGGGACAGTGAACGCATCATCATGTCCGGGAAGCTGTACTACGCCCACGACATCGAGACCGTGGCTGCGACGGCTGTCGGGGCTGAGCATGGATTGGTTGCTGCTTGCGGGATTGCGGACGCGGAGAGCGGGACCGACCGGTTGGTCGTGTTCTATGCGCTGACGCCGGAGTCGATCCCCGGGATGGACCAGGCGATCCGGAGTCTGATCCAGGGACGGCTGGGGCTGGTTGCTGAGGTTGTCGGCGTACAGCGTCGCGATTTCCCGACGACGCCTGGCGGAAAGATCCTCCGGCCGCTGCTCAAGCAGCGCTGGATCGACGGCACCCTGGAGTCCCCGCCTGGCCCCCACGTAGAGCCCGCCGGCGCCAGCTCCTACTCGGGCCCGACCGGCGAAGGCCCTTCCGCCGCGATGCCCGTCGTCACCGACGAGGACCCAGCCGAACGCACCACCGAACTCCCGGTAGTACGCCTGGCCTGGAAACGAACCCTCCAACAATCCATCCCCACCCCACCCCAACGCCCCACCCTCGGCGCCCGCCCCGACCCCACCACGCCCGACCCCCACCCCGCCAACCCCACGACAGAAGCCAAGCCCGCAAACCCCGCAGGCAACCCTCACCCCGCGGACCTCGCAGCCGATCCTCAGCCCGTCGACCGTACGACGGAAGCCAAGCCTGCAGACCCCGAGGCCAAGCCTCACCCCGTCGATCTTGCGGCCGATCCTCAGCCCGTCGATCTTGCGGCCGAGCCTCAGCGCGTGGATCTTGCGGCCGAGGGGCAGCTGGTCGATCGTGCGGTTGAGAGTGAGCCGATCGACCCGGTGGTTGATGAGCCAGCGGTCGAGGACCCGGCGGGTGGTGAGGTCTCGCAGTCGGTGGAGGAGCCGGAGTCTGGCGAGCAAGCAGACAACGAGCACGACGGCTACTTCGACAGCGCCGCCTTCGCCCGCAAACCCACCAACCCCGAACCACCCACCGAATCCACGAACACGAACCAGCAACCGTCCGCGGCAGACGCATCAACCGAAGCAGACGCCGAGCCCGCAGAGCCCGTCGCCCAGGAGCCCGCGCACCCGGCCGCAGAGACCGAGGCAAACGCAGAGCCCGCCGAGCCTGTCGCCGGGGAGCCCAAGCACCCGGTCGCCGAGACCAACGGCGAGGTCGCGCCCACCGAGACAACGGCCGCCGAGCCCGAGCCCGGGCAGATGCACGAGGCTGCTGCTGATGCCGAGTCCTCTGACCGGACCATTGAGGCTGACCCCGCACCGGAGGAGGAGACCCAGCTCCTCACCCGCATCAAGCTAGACGACGACCCCGAAGCCCAGCCCGCCCAGCAGGACACACAAGCCGCACTCGAGCACCAACCGCTCCCCGCCGAGGATGAGACCCCCGAGCATGTCCAGCCCGCGGCAGACCACAAGTCAGCCGACGCAAACGAGCAGCCCCAACTAGACGCCTCAGCCGACGAGAACAAGCAGTCCGAACAAGACGCGTCAGCCGACGAGGGCAACTCACCCAACGAAGGTAAGTCCGCCGCTGATGGCGGCCCATCCGCCGAGGACAACTCATCTACCGAAGGCGAGTCATCCACCAAGGGCAAGCCGGTCGGCGCGATCGAGCTGTCCGACGCAGGTGAGTCGTCCGACGAACAACAGGTCGTCGAGGAGCCGGCATCCGTCGAGGAATCCACTGCCGTCGATCGTCAGCCGGTGGCGACTGAGGTCACCCCGGGTGAGTCCGCCCCCCTCACCTCCTCGAAGGCCGACCCGGAGCCCGAGCCTGCAGACGGTGAGGCATCCGAGCACGCCCCCGAGCTCGTGGACGCCGACTCGGAGCCTGAATCGGTCGACGCAGAGGTGTCCGAGGAACCTTCCGAGTCCACGAATGAAGACCCGGAGCCTGAGGCAGCAGACGGCAAGCTGTCCGAGGAAGCCGCCGAGCTACTGGTCGCTGAGCAGGAACCTGAGCTCGCGGATGCCGACCAGGCGCTCGAGCTCGAGGTCACCGAGCTCGACCTCGAGGTCACCGAGCAGGAGCCTGAGCTCGGAGACGCTTCGTCTGAGCAGACTCAGTCGTCCGATGATGCTGTCAAGGCGGCGTCGCAGGACGAGCCGGAAGCTGATGCGGCTGCACAGCGGGTGGCGGGTGGAGAGAGCGGCCCACGAGCTGATGCGGACGGTGAGACCAGTACGGCGGAGGTCGTTGGTCTGGAGTCGTCTGTCGAGGGCGAAGCGGTAGTTGCTGCGGACGAGGAGTCGACGCCGACCGCACAGGATGAGGCGGAGGCGCAGAGCCCAACCGCTGACGGCGAACCTGTAGACGAGGTTGAGGCGGCCGCGGCTGAACAGGCCGCGGCGGCTGTGGAACCGGCCGCAGAAGTTGAGGGCGAGGGTGTCGGAGAGCCTGAGCCGGCGGGAGCAGAAGCCGAGTCGCAGGTAGCTGCGGAGAGTACGCCGACGCCGGATGCGCAGCTCCCTGCGGAGGATGAGCCGACTTCGTCTGCTGAGACGGAACCTGTTGCTGCAGGCGAGACCTCCCAAGAGCTGTCCGCGCAGTCGGAGGTCGAGGCGGAAGAGCCAGCCGACGACGAGCTAGACCCGGCGGCAGACGTCCAGTCGACGACCGCAGAGGCCGAGCCGGAGCCGGAGTCGGTTGGCGACGAACTAGCTGCCGCGGTCGGACCTGAGGCCGGGCTTGCTGCCAAGGACGAGGTGAAGCCGGCGGCGGAGGTTGAGTCGACGACCACTGAGGTCGGGGCGGAGCCGGAGTCGGCTGACGTCGGACCTGCTGCCGAAGTCGGACGTGAGGCCGGGCCTGCTGCCGAAGTCGGACGTGAGGCCGGGCCTGCTGCCGAAGACGAGGTGGAGTCGGCGGCGGAGGTTGAGTCGACGACTGCTGAGGTCGGGGCGGAGCCGGAGTCGGCTGACCTCGAACCTGCTGCCGAAGTCGGACGTGAGGCCGGGCCTGGTGCCGAGGACGAGGTGGAGCCGGCGGCGGAGGTCGAGTCGACGACCGCGGAGGTCGGGGCGGAGCCGGAGTCGGCTGGCGTCGAATCTGGTGCCGGGGTCGGGGCGGAGGAGACCTCTGCTGAGGTCGAGCCTGCGGCCGAGGTTGGTGCGGTGTCCGGGTCTGCAGCCGAGGCTGAAGTGGAGCCCGGGGCTTCTTCTGAGGTTGAGGGAGATGCGCGGTCGGAGAAGGCTGCGGCGGCTGGGGTGGGGACGGCTGTTGTTGCTGCGGCTGGGGCTGGGTTTGGGCCGGAGAGAGTTGCTCGGGCCGGCGTAGCGCGTGTGGTTGTGGCGGATGACGACGTACCTGTTGAGGACGGGGCGCCGGCTGGCGGTGGAGCCGACGCCGAAGTCAGCTCGGTTGCCCCGACTGAGCCGAAGCAGGTTGCCGAACCGGAACACGTCAGTGAGGACGAGGTACCCGCCGCGTCGGCCGAGGTAGTTGCTGCGCAGGACGAGGAAGCACCCGCCGCGCAGGCTGAGGAAGTACCCGCTGCGCAGGCCGAGGAAGCACCCGCCGCGCAGGCTGAGGGAGTACCCGCTACGCGGGGCGAGGGAGCACCCGCCGCGCAGGACGGGCAAGCACCCGCCGCGCAGGCTGAGGGAGTACCCGCCGCGCAGGGCGAGGAGGCCCCCGCCGCGCTGGACGAGGGAGCACCCGCTGCGCCGGACGGGGAAGTACCCGCTGCGCAGGACGGGGAAGCACCTGCCGCGCAGGTTGAGGTGGGACCTGTTGCGCACGACGAGCGAGGATCTGCTGCGCAGGACAGGGAAGCACCTGCTGCGCAGGCTGAGGTGGGATCTGCTGAGCACGACGAGGGAGCATCTGCTGCGCAGGTAGAGACTGCGCCTGCGGGTCAAGTGACTGCACCGGCTGCGATGAGCGCGCCCACGGCTCCTGGGACCGCGCCAGCGGCTCCCGTGAGCTCGTCTACGGGCCCCGTGTCCGCGCCGGCTGCCGCGACTGCGCCTGCGACTCCCGTATCTGCGCCGGTTGCTGTGGGTGCGCCAGGCTCTCCCGTCACCGCGCCTGCGACTCCCGTGGGTAGGCCGGCTGCTGTGAGTGCGCCAGCTTCTCCCGGCACCGTGCCGGCTGCGCCGGCTCCCGTGGCTGCGCCGGGTTCTGTTGCTGCGGCGGTGGCTGTGGTGGGGGTGGCTGGGCGGTTTCCGGGGGCTGAGACTTTGGAGCAGTTCTGGGACAACCTGGTGGGTGGGGTCGAGAGTGTTCGGCGGGTGGAGTTGGAGGACGGTGGGGAGGGGGCCGTCAGTGGGGTGCTGGATCATGTGGAGTCGTTCGACGCGAAGTTCTTCGGGTTGAGTGATCGTGAGGCCGAGTTGATGGACCCGGCGCAGCGGTTGTTCCTCGAGGTGTGTCATCAGGCGCTCGAGCACGGCGGGTACGCCGGAACCTCCAGCCGCGTCGGCGTCTTCGCCGGTTCGGGCATGAACCTCTACAACCGCCAGCACCAGTCCCGCGACTCGATCGCCACCCGCGTCGCCTACCGCCTCGGCCTCACCGGCCCCGCGATCGGCGTGCAGTCGGCGTGGTCTTCGTCGCTGGTCGCCGTACACCTGGCCTGCCAGGCCCTGCGTTCCGGTGACGCGGACCTCGCGCTCGCCGGTGCCGCCGCCGTACAGGTGCCGCAGGCAACGAGTCACCACCCGGACCCGGACTCGATCCTCTCGCCGAGCGGGCATGTTCGCGCGTTCGCCGCGGACGCCGACGGAACGGTCGGCGGCAACGGTGTCGCCGCCGTACTCCTCAAGCGCCTCGACCAGGCCGTCGCCGACGGAGACACCGTGTACGCCGTGATCCGCGGCACCGCGGTCAGCAACGAGGACGCGCCCGCGGGCAACGAGGTCGAGCGTGCCCTGGAACGGGCCGGATTCGAGGCCGACTCCCTCAGCTACATCGAGGCGAATGCGATCGGCAGTACGACGGGTGACGCGGCCGAGATCGCCTCCCTCACCACGGCCCTGCGCCGCCACACCGACAAGGTTGGCTTCTGCACGATCGGCTCGGTGAAGCCGAACATCGGCCACCTCGACAGCGCCGCGGGCATGGCCGGCCTGATCAAAACGATCCTCATGCTCCAGCACCGCACGCTGGTCCCAACGATCAACTACACAACGCCGAACCCGGACCTCGCCCTCGAGGGCAGCCCGTTCGTGATCGGCACCGACGTACGCGACTGGGAAGCCGGTACGACGCTGCGCGCGGGCGTCAGCGCCCTCGACGCCGGCGGCACCAACGCGCACGTGATCCTCGAAGAGGCGCCGCGCCAGATCCGTCGCGGCGACGATGGCCCAGTCGCACTCGCACTCTCCGCGCCCGACCCGGACGCGTTGGCCGACCTCGTCGAGCTGTACCGCACGGACCTCGACCACGGCACCGGCCACCGCCTCATCGACCTCGCCGGTACGGCGGCACTCGGCCGCCCGGCCCACCGACACCGGGTCGCGGTCGCCGGTGCCTCCGAAGCCGAACTGGTCGACTCCCTCGGCTCAGCCCAAGCCGCCGAGGTCCCGCGCGGCGGACCCGGCCCACTCGGCTACGCATTCACCGGCCAAGGCGCCGCCCGACGTGGCATGGCCGCTGGTCTCGCTGCCCGCTTCCCGGCGTTCCGATCGGTGCTCGACGAGTGCGACCGCGTCTACCACGAGGAAACTGGCGGCAGCCTGCTCGAACTGCTCCTGACCCCAGCAGGTACGTCGGAAGGCGTCTGGCCGACCGAGACCGCGCAACCCGCACTGTTCGCGTTCGAGCTCGCCCTCGCGCGACTCTGGCAGTCCTTCGGCGTACAGCCCGCCCTCGTGGTCGGCCACAGCGTGGGGGAGTACGCCGCTCTCTGTGTCGCGGGCGCGTTGTCGACGGCAGACGGCGTACGACTGACCGCGAAGCGCGGCGAGCTGATGCAACGGGGCACTGTGCCGGGCGCTATGGTCGCAGTCCGCGCGGACGCCGACCGGGTTCGCGAAATCGCGCAGACCACCGGTGTAGAAGTTGCTGCGGGCAACGGGCCGCAGTCGTTCGTGCTGACCGGCTCCGAAGTGATCGTGGGGCAGTTGGCGGAGCAGCTGGATCGGCTCGAGGTCTCCTGGCAACGGCTGGAGGTGGATCGGGCCTTCCACAGTTCGTTGGTCGACCCAATCCTGGCGGACTTCGCGGAGATCGTCCGCGGCATCACCCTCAAGCCCTTGCGTACGCCGATGGTCTCGAGCTGGTCGGGTGATCTGCTCGAATCCGGGACCGTGCTGGACGGTGACTACCTGGTCGGCCAACTGCGGCAGCCGGTGCTCTTCGGCGACGCCGTCGAGGCCGTGACCGCGGCGGGTTGCCGACGGTTCCTGGAGCTCGGCCCGGATGCCGTACTGAGTCCGGCCGGTCGCCGGATCGCGCCGAACAGCACGTGGATCCCCGCACAGCGGCTGGGCCAGGACCCGGTGCTCGCGACGATGAACGGTCTTGTCGAGCTGTACGAGCAGGGCACGGAGATCGCCTGGTCGAAGGTGTATCCGGACGGCGGTCGTGTGCCGTTGCCGACGTACCCGTTCCGGCGTGTGCATCACCCGGTCGACCCGTCCGTGACCGTCGGTGCGGTGGCCGCTGGTGAGACTGCTCAGCGGGTGCCGACGCCGTTCGAGCGGGCAGCCCGGGCTCAGACGGTCGTGTTCGAACCGTCAAGCGCGGCCGTGAAGCGGATCCCGCTGGATCCGCCGGACGAGTCGACCGCGGAAGACACCGTGGAAGAAACCGCGGACGAGTCGCCGTTCGCATTGCCGGCCGAGACACATGCGATCGACGCGGACTACCTGGCCCAGGCCGGTGCACTGTCCGGCGACGAGGTGTCGGCCGAGCGCTACCGCGAGTCGCTCGACGCGGTCCTCGACCTGACGTGTGCGGAGCTCAACCTCGACCCGTACGACCTCACCGTCGACCACACGTTCGCCGAACTCGGCGCGACGCCCGCGTCGATGGCGCCGGTGATCGACGAGATCAACACCCGCTTCGCGGTCGAGCTCAGCCCCGACGAGCTCTTCGGTCTGTACACAACACCTCACAAGCTCGCCACCGCCGTCGCGATCGTTGCCGAAGACAACGAGCCCGCCCTACAGGAGTCCGTCGAGCAACCAGAAGCGATCGAACTAGGAGTAGTCGAGGTCGACGAAGTTCCGGAGCCCGAACCCGAACCAGAGCCGGTCCGGGATCCGCGCGCAGCCCTTGCAGTACTGGGATCAGGCCTCGCCGAACTGGCCGCGAAGGTAGACGAAGCAGCGGCCGCCACCAGCGAAGCGGAACTACCAGGCAGCGGAATGGCCGCGCTGATGTCGCAGCAGCTCCGCGTCGCCGGACAGCTCGTCGACGGTGTCACCCAGCTGATGCGCGAGCAACTGTCGCTGCTGAACGAGAACACGCCGGAAGCCGCACCTGCAGCAGAGCCCGACCCGGACCCGGCCGAGAAAGTGGCCGAGACAGGGGCCGAGACAGTGGCTGAGGCAGCACCGGAGACCGCAGCCCAAGCTGAGGCCGCCCGCCGCCGCGACCTCGCCTACTGGGATCTCGCCCTCTCCGGCGCCGAGCCGCTGGTGCTCCCGGCCGACCGGGTGCGACCGGCGGCGGAGCCCGGCGTGGCGTCGGTGAAGCAGGAGCTGGACGAGGATCTCGGCGACGCGGTGTTCGTGTTCAGCCGGGAGCGGAAGGTCAGCCCGCCGATGACGATGCTCGCGGCGGTCGGCACCGTGCTCGGGCGGTTCGCGGCACAGGACGACGTGACCATCGGTTCCGCGTTGATCCGCCCGCAGGCCGACACCTCCACCACGACCCGTCGCGCACTGCCGCTCCGGATCGACCTGTCCGGCGAGCCCGACCTCGGTGAGCTCGCGCAGCGGGTCCGCGACGTCACGTCCGGCGCGTTCGACCACGCCGGCACGGATCTCGGCATCCTCGAACGCGAGCCGCTCTTCCAGATCCTCGTCGAGTTCGAGGACGGCGACGACGAACTCCCACCAGCCATTGACCTCCGGCTGCGGCTGACTCACCACGGCGCCGGCATCACCTGTACGGCGGACTACCGGCCGGCGCTGTTCGAGCAGAGCACGATCGACCGGCTGCTCGCCTACCTGGAAGCGGTGTTGCGTCGGGCAACGACCCAGCCGCGGCTCCGGCTCCCCGACCTCATGCACCCGATCGAGGCCGACCTGGAGAAGCTCCGCGAACTGGAAGGCGAGGTCGAGCCGACCGGCCTGCTCGGTCGCGTCCGCCGGGACGCCGTCGTCGCCGGTGAACTCAGCGGACTGCACACCCTCTTCGAGCAGCAGGTCTCCCGTACGCCGGACGCGATCGCCCTGATCCAAGGTGATCGTGAACTCACGTACGCCGAACTCGACCGCCGGTCCAACGCGGTTGCCTGGCAGCTGACGGATCTCGGCGTACGACCTGGCCAGCTCGTTGCGGTGAGAGTTGCCCGCGGCACCGAGTTGGTCGTCGCAGTGCTCGCCGTACTCAAGTCCGGTGCGGCCTACCTGCCGCTGGATCCCGGCGTACCGGAGTCGCGCTGGGCGTTCATGGTCCAGGATGCGTCGGCGGTGGCGCTGGTCGGTGACGACGCGGGGCTGGCGGATCGGCTCGGGTTGAGGCTGGTCCAGGTGGCTCCGACGGGCGGGGACCCGCGGTCGCGGCAAGCGCCGCCGGTTCGGGCCGCGGCCGATGATGTTGCCTACTGCATCTACACGTCCGGCTCCACCGGGAACCCGAAGGGTGTCGTGGTCCCGCATCGCGGTCCGGTCAACCTGGTTCGGCACTATCTGCGGACCCGGCGGTCGCTGCGGACGTTGCAGTGGACGTCGTTCGGGTTCGACGTACATGTGCAGGAAATGTTCACCACGCTGGCGTCGGGCTCTGCGCTCGTACTGATCGGCGAGGACGACCGGTACGACCCGGACGCGGTGATCGCGGCGCTGCGGGATCACGGTGTCGAGCGGCTGTTCATGGCGTTCAGTCCGTTGACGGCGTTGCTGGCGACGATGCGCCGGCTGCCCGAACTGCCGGCGCTACGCGAGATCGTCGCGGGCGGTGAGGCGATGGTGCTGACGCACAAGGTGCGGGACTTCCTCGACGCGCATCCGGAGTGCGCGCTCTTCAACGAGTACGGGCCTGCGGAGGCGTCGATCGTCACCACGATCCACGCGGTCGACCCGGCCGAGGACCGGCCGTCGATCGGGCGTCCGGTCGAGGGTGTCGTCGTACGTCTGCTGGACGAGGCGTTGCGGCCGGTGCCGGTTGGCGCGGTCGGCGAGATCCACCTCGGTGGGGCGGCGATCGCGCAGGGGTACATCGGCCGGCCGGAGGAGACCGAGCGCGCGTTCGTACCGGACCCGGGGCATCTGGGCGGGCGGTTGTACCGCAGCCGGGATCTCGGCCGCTGGCGTGTGGACGGGACGCTGGAGTACCTCGGCCGCGCGGACGACCAGGTGAAGATCCGCGGACACCGGGTCGAGCCGGGCGAGACCGAGCATGTGCTGGCCGACCAGGCCGGCGTGGTCGACGCGGTGGTGGTCGCGTGCGCGGACCAGGGCGGCGAGACCTGCCTGATCGGGTACGTCGTCCTGGACGACAGCGATCCCGCGGTCCTGGCCCGGCTGATGCTTGACCTGGGCAAGGAACTCCCGATCTACCTGGTCCCGGCGGACCTGATCCCGATCGAGGAGCTCCCGCTGGACGACAACGGCCGGCTGGATCGCAGCCGCCTCCCCGAACCGGAATGGCTCCGGCCCTGATTCCGGCCGGAAGGCCGACCCAGGCCCGCGGCGAGTAGCGGGCCCAGGTCGGGGAGAGCTCCCGGCCTGTCTAGGCCGGGACTTCGGTTCTGCAACGTGGACGGGGGGTCAGGTTCGGTGGTAGCCCTCCCGCAACCACCGTCCTCCGTCCACGATGCAGAACCCGCGTTCGATCCTCACCCTCCTGAGGATCGATCGCACTCCACGCCGGCCGGAGGACCAGTGATGAGGCACTGGCGCCGGCAGGCACGGAGCAGATCATGAGCGCAACCGGTGCGACGTGCTCCGGGCGATCCCCGTTCCTACGGGGTGGCAGGAGCGCCGCAACGTCCATCAGGACCGTGTCTCTCTGGTCGAGCGTTGCCCCGGACAACGCTGGTGGACTCTCAGGTGCTGCACTGCTGGTACTGCGGTCTTTCTAGCGAGGGCGGCGGGTGAGTCTCCTCGCCCGCCGCTCACGCTTCCGGATGATCCAAGGCCCCCCTCGATCATCCGCTTCCGGCCGAACCAAGCCCCCCTTGCCCGACCGTGGATGACGTGCCCCCACCCCATCCATCCGTTGCATCGGAGTGGACGGGGTCGTCGTTACAGAGTTTTCGGGATTTCGTAAGAATTGCGCAAAGGTGCGCGAGAGAACCTTTTCCGAGCGGATCGAAATGTGCAGAACCGCGACAAACGCCGCCTACCGCTCAGACGAGGCGCCCCGACAGTCAGGCGCCGAACACTCAGGCGAGTGCGGACCAGGCCTGGTGGGCGGCGCCGAGCAGGCCCGCGTTGTCCAGCTGGGCGGGCTCGACGGTCAGTTCGGTGACGAACGGGAGCTGAGCCAGCCGCTTCACCCACGCCTGGACAGGATCGAACAGAACCGGACCCGCCTTCGCCACCCCGCCCCCGATCACGACAGTGGTCAGGTCGACCGTCACCGCCGTCGCGACGATGCCTGCGGCCAGCGCCTGTGCCCCGTCGTCGAAGACCTCCAGCGCCAGCTCGTCCCCGGCCGCCGCGTCGGCAGCCAGTACGGCGGTATCCACGTCCTCGTCGATCCGCCAGCCGAGCCGCTTGGCCCGGGCGACCATCCGTGGCCCGCTCGCGTACGCCTCGACGCAGCCGTACGACCCGCACGCGCACGCCTCGCCGTCCTGGTCGATGATCACGTGGCCGATGTGCGCGGCGTTCCCGGACTGCCCGATCAGCGGCTTGCCGTCGACGACCAGTCCGCCGCCGACCCCGGTCGAGACCACGATGCCGAGGAGGGTGTCGACGTCCCGGCCGGCGCCGGTCCAGAACTCGCCCAGCGCGAAGCAGTGCCCGTCGACTCCCAGCGTCACCGGTACGTCGCCCGCGAGCGCCCGGACCCGGTCGACCAGGGGGAAATTGCGCCAGGCGGTGATGTTGACGGGGGAGACCAGGCCGTGCCGCTGGTCCAGCGGTCCGGCCGAACCGATACCGACGGCCAGCGGGGTGGCGTCGCCACGGACCCGATCGATCAGCTCGGCGAGTGCGGCGAACACGTCGTCCGCGTCGCCGGCCGGAGTCAGGATCCGGTCGCCGGTGCGGATCGTGCCGTCCGAAGACACCAGCGCGGCGGCCATCTTCGTGCCGCCGATGTCGATCCCCAGTACGGTTCCCTGCGCCATCGCTGCTTCGTCGCTCATCGTCCCCCCGTCTGGGCGGTCCAGGTCGAGAGACAACGTTATCCGTAGTCGGCCCAGACAGACAGGGGGTAATCATATGAACCCAGGAAATCCCGCAGGAAGTGGCCTGTTTCGCGCTCAGTTAAGTCCTGACAACGATCGCCCTGACGCCGGGAATCGGGTGCTAATCATTAGCTCCGGGCGAGGGGGGTGGCGCCCGGACCGGGACGCACGAGAGGGTGTGAGGATGAGTGAGCTGACCGATACTTTCCCTGCCCCGCCGCCCCAGTCGCTAGCTCGTGATGCCGCCGGAGCCCTGGTGGTGGGCTTCACCGGGACGACCGCCCCGGACAACCTGCGCCGCGCCGTCGCCGACGGACTGGGCGCCGTCATCCTGTTCACCCGCAACGTCGCCGACGCCGATCAGGTCACCGCCCTGACCGCGTCGCTGCGGGCCGAGCGCCCCGATGTGATCATCGCGATCGACCACGAGGGTGGCGAGTTCAGCCACCTCGCCCCGGCCAACCGGTGGCCGCTGGCGTCACCGCGCGTACTCGGCGACCTCGACGACGTGGACCTGACCCGCGCCTCGGCCCGCGATGCCGCCGCGACCCTGGCCGGCCTCGGTATCGACCTGATGCTCGCGCCGTCCGTCGACGTGAACAGCAACCCGGCGAACCCGGTCATCTCGACCCGCTCGTTCGGCACGACCGCGGACGTCGTCACGCGGCACGGCGTCGCCTTCGTCGAGGGTGTGCACGAGGCCGGCATCGCCGCCTGCCCGAAGCACTTCCCCGGCCACGGAGACGTCGCCGTCGACTCGCACGTCGGCCTGCCCCGGGTCGACCGCTCGATCGAGGAGATCACCGCGGTCGAGCTCGCACCGTTCAAGGCCACCATCGCGGCCGGTGCCGAGGTGGTCATGAGCGCCCACATCATCTTCTCCGCGTACGACGACCAGCCCGCCACGCTCTCGCACCGGCTGCTGACCGGTCTGCTGCGCGAGGAGCTCGGCTTCGACGGCGTGATCACGACGGACGCGCTCGAGATGCAGGCGATCACCAAGAACCGCTCGATCGAGGACGCCGCGGTCGCATCGATCGGGGCTGGTGCGGACCTGGCCATGATCGCGGTCGGAACCGCGGACCCGCAGGCACTCATCACCCGCGTGGTCGATGCCGTTGGCAACGGAACGCTCACCGCCGAACGGGTCGCCGACGCCGCCTCCCGGGTCCGCGCCCTGGCCGCCTCGCTCGGTCAGCGCACCCGGCAGCCCGGTCTCGACGGCGCACCGATCCGTGAGGTCGCCGCCCGGGTCGTGGCCCGGCAGTCGATCCCCGCTCTCGGAGCAACGCCGTACGTGGTGGATCTGACGCAGGGGCTGCACCCGGCCTGGAACCCGTACTTCAGCGGGCTCCCGGAGGTCTTCGCGCGCGTTGCCCCGGGCTCGGACGGCGTGGTGCTGCGCGGTTCGCACCGCCTCGAAGGTGAGGGGAAGGAGCCGGAGAACGGGCTCGCGGAGGCGGTCGCGGCCGCTGCCGGCCGGCCGTTGGTGGTCGCCGTACAAGACGCCGTGCGTACGCCGTGGATGCGCGACGCGCTCGCCCACCTCACCGAGGGCCGGGCCGACGACGTGTTCGTGTTGTGCACCGGGATTCCGGAGGATCGGGCGATCGTTCCGGCCGGGATCCGGTCGGCGACCACGTCCGGCCGGAACATGATCGTGCTGGAGGCGGTCGCGAAGGCCCTCACTCGGGACGGCAGGTGAGGTGCAGATCCAGCGCGTGCTGCTCGACGTAGTTGAGGGCATGCCGGACGGCGCCGACGGAGACGATCGCGTCACCGAGGGACGAGACGGCGACGCGTGGCGGCGTACTGGTGAAGCCCGCCAGGTGCTTGTCGATATCGGGTAGCAGGGCGCCGGCCGCCGCGGCGACCGCGCCGCCGAGGATGACCAGTTCGGGGTTGAACAGGATGCCCAGCATCGCGATCACGCGGGCGGTCCGGGCGGCGATGTGCTGAAGGATGCCGAGGGCAACTTCATCGCCCGCGGCCGCGGCGGCGAAGACCAGCTCCGCGGTGACCGGATCGTCGCCGGCCGTCCGGAGCGAGGTCTCGACGGTCGGGTCGGCGACCGCCGCGGTGCCCTGCTCGCGAGCCATCCGGGCGATGCCATGGGTGTCGCCGACGCCCTCGACCAGCTTCAGGAAGACCATCTCGCCGGCTCCGCCGCGGCTGCCGTGCAGTAGCCGCCCGGAGTCCATCAGCCCGGAGCCGAACCGCTCACCGGCCAGCAGTACGGCGAGATCGCCGACACCGCGGCCCGCACCACGCCACTGCTCACCGAGGACGGCGAGGTTGGCGTCGTTCTCCAGCAGTACCGGCCAGCCGTGCAGCTTGGTCAACCGCTCGGGCAGCCCGGCGTCGAACCGCCGCCAGAACTCGTCGTCGACCAGGATGTGACCCTCCCGATCGACCGGGGCCGCGACGCCGGCGCCGGCCGCGAGCACCTGGGTGTCGGACACCTTCGCCTCCGCCAGCGCCTCGACGATCGCCTGGTGCACGATCTCGGTGCGCTCGCCCGGCTCCTTCACGTCGGACACCGACCGGACCGACTTCGCGATCGTCTCGCCGCGCAGATCGGTCAGCAGCACGGTCGTCTTCGCCGCGCCGATGTCGAGGCCGAGCACGTACCCGGCCCGGCTGTTGAACACGAACCGCCGCGACGGCCGGCCTACCGAGGTGTCGTGCCGGCCGGCGTTGAGCTCGACCACCCAGCCCATCGAGATCAGGTCGTTGCAGACCGCGTGCACGGTTGCCCGGGTCATCCCGGTCGCCTCGATCAGTCCTGTTCCGGTCATCACCCCCGCGTTCGAGAGCACGCTGAGTAGCTTGCCCGCGTTGACCCGCCGCAACATCGGCGGCGTCGCCGTCGGTGGTGTCGCTGGTGGTTTCGCCATCTGGAACGCCCCTGAGGAGTGGTGCCGGAGTAGGAAGGCCCTGTGTCCGACCTGGTGTGACCAGGGCCACTTGACCTGTTCGTGAATCCGAGCGCAGAATACTGCAGATTCTAAATTTAGAGCCTATATAAACATCCGGGCAAGAACCTGACATCCAAGTGAGGCGATTGTGACCAGTCCGCAGACGACCGACCCCGACTGGTGGCGGCAGGCTGTCGTCTACCAGATCTACCCGCGCAGCTTCGCCGACTCCAACGGCGACGGCGTCGGTGACCTGCCGGGCATCATCAGCCGAGTCCCGTACCTGGTGGCGCTGGGCATCGACGCAGTCTGGCTGAGCCCGTTCTACCCGTCCGCGCTGGCCGACGGCGGGTACGACGTGGACGACTACCGCAACGTGGACCCGCGCCTGGGCACGCTGGAGGACTTCGACCAGCTCGTCGAGGCGCTGCACGCCGAGAACATCAAGCTCATCGTCGACATCGTCCCGAACCACACCTCCAACCGGCACGAGTGGTTCACCGCGGCGCTCGCGGCCGCGCAGGGCGCGCCGGCCCGGGACCGGTACATCTTCCGCGACGGCGAGGGCGACCAGCCGCCGTCCGACTGGGACTCCGTCTTCGGCGGCTCGGCCTGGGCCCGGACCGACGACGGCCAGTGGTACCTGCACATGTTCGCGGCCGAGCAGCCGGACCTGAACTGGGAGCACCCCGAGGTCCGCGCGGACTTCGTCCAGACCCTGCGATTCTGGTCGGACCGTGGCGTCGACGGCTTCCGGGTCGACGTCGCGCACGCGCTCGTGAAGAACCTGTCCGAGCCGTTCCCGTCGAAGACCACGCTGCCGCGCCAGTCCGAGTCCAACGGCAAGCACCCGCTCTGGGACCAGGACGGCGTACACGAGATCTATCGCGACTGGCGCAAGGTGCTGAACGAGTACGACCCGCCCAGGTCCGCGGTGGCCGAGGCGTTCGTGCCGGCCGAGCGGCGGGCCCGGTACGCGAGTGCGGACGGGCTCGGGCAGGCGTTCAACTTCGACCTGCTGCAGGCCGACTGGGAGTACGACAAGTTCCGCCGGGTGATCGAGGACAACCTCGCGCTGGCCGAGCAGAACGGGTCCTCGTCGACCTGGGTGTTCTCGAACCACGACGTGGTCCGGCACGCGACCCGGTACGGGCTGCCGAAGAACCCGAAGGGCGGCTGGCAGGACGGCAAGGACTGGCTGCTGAGCAACGGCACCGAGCCGACCAACGACGTCGCCCTGGGGTTGCGCCGGGCCCGGGCCGCGGTGCTGTTGATGCTGGCGCTGCCGGGATCGGCGTACCTGTACCAGGGTGAGGAGCTCGGTCTGCAGGAGGTCGGCGAGCTGCCGGCGGCGAACCTGCAGGACCCGGCGTACTTCCGCTCCAAGGGTGCGGACAAGGGCCGTGACGGCTGCCGGGTGCCGATCCCGTGGACGATGAACGGACTGTCGTTCGGCTTCGGCTCGGGTGGTTCGCACCTGGTCCAGCCGAAGTGGTTCGGGGCGTACTCGGTCGAGGCGCAGGACGGTGACACCGGCTCGACGCTGAGCCTGTACCGCAAGGCGCTCGCGGTCCGTCGTGGACTCCAGACCGGCAACTCGCTGAGCTGGGTCGACAACACCGACTGGGTCCTGCACTTCACCCGGCCCGGCGGCTGGCAGTCCATCACGAACTTCGGTGCGGCTCCGGTCGAGCTGCCCGACGCGGCGGTGGTGCTGTCGAGCGGTCCGCTCGAGGGCGACAAGTTGCCGGGTGACACGACTGCCTGGCTGATCTAGCCGGCAGTCCCCAGACGCGTTCCGGTCTCCGTCGGCCCCCTGCCGACGGCCCTCCCCCTGTGACCGGGACGCACCGCCGGGGTGGGCGCTGGTAGTAGCGCCCACCGGCGGAGAGGTTGTGGCGGGGGCACCGGGCGGCTGCCCCCGTCACAGTCCAGTCAGTGCCAGGATAGGCCCGTGAATCCGACGCTGGCTGACGTGATCGCCGTACTCGACCGGCTCTACAACCCTGCCTGGGCAGAGTCCTGGGACGCGGTCGGCCTGGTCACCGGCGATCCGGAGCAGCCGGTACGACGGGTTCTGTTCGCCGTGGATCCGATGCGAGCCGTGATCGACGAGGCGATCAACGGCGACTTCGATCTGCTTGTCACGCACCACCCGCTGTTGCTGCGCGGAGTGAACAGCGTGGCCGCGACGACGCCGAAGGGCCGGGTCATCCACGACCTGATCCGTAGCAACACCGCACTCCACGTCTGCCACACCAACGCCGACAACGCGAACCCGGGAGTGAGCGACGCCCTGGCGGCCGCAATCGGCCTGCACGACACCCGCCCCCTCAAGGCGATGCCGGCCGACCCGATGGACAAGCTGGTCGTGTTCGTGCCAGTCGACGAGACGCAGGCGATGCTCGACGCACTGGCGAAGGCCGGTGCCGGACAGCTCGGGGACTACGAGCGGGCCGCCTGGAGTGGGGTGGGCGAAGGGACCTTCCGGCCGCTGGAGGGTGCGAACCCGACCATCGGGAAGGTCGGCGAGATCGAGGTCGTGCCGGAGCACCGCCTCGAGATGATCCTGCCGCGGCGCAAGCGCCGGGCCGTGGTCGAGGCCCTGATCGCCACGCATTCGTACGAGGAACCGGCCTTCGATCTCTACGAGTTGGTCCAGCTGCCGGGTGAGCGCGGCGGTGGGCGGGTCGGCGTACTCGCGGACCCGATGCGGCTGGAGGACTTCGGCCGGTTGGTGGCGGAGCGGCTGCCGCGGACAGAGCACGGCGTACGGGTGTCTGGGGATCCGGACCGGATGATCGAGACGGTTGCGGTGGTCGGGGGAGCGGGGGACTCGGAGTTCGAGCGGGTGCGTGCGGCCGGGGTCGATGCGTATCTGACCGCCGACCTGCGGCATCACCCGGCGACCGAGGCCAGGGCGTACGACGAAGGCCCGGCGCTCGTCGATGTTGCCCACTGGGCCAGCGAGTGGCCGTGGCTGCCGGATGCCGAACGACTCCTGCTGGCAGGGTTGGCAGCACAAGGCAGTACCGTGGACACTCACATCTCGACGCTCCGCACAGACGCATGGACCCTGCGATTCTGAGCGTGCTGACAACTGAACGAGTTTAAGGAGCCGACTCTGAACGCCGAGCCCGCCGTCCAACGCCGGCTGCTGGATCTGCAGGATCTCGACCTGCAGCTGGACCAGGTCGCGCACAAGCGCAAAGCCCTCCCCGAGCACAAGGCTCTGTCCGATCTGGCCGCGGAGAAGTCCGTCGTCGATCGCGAGCTGGTCACCGCCGACACCGAGGTCAGCGACCTGCAGCGGGAGCAGAAGAAGGCCGACACCGATGTCGAGCAGGTCCGCCAGCGCAAGACGCGGAACCAGCAGCGGATCGACTCCGGTCAGATCTCCTCGCCGAAGGACCTCGAGAACCTCCAGCACGAGATCGGCTCGCTCGATCGGCGGATCTCCGACCTCGAGGACGCCGAGCTCGAGGTGATGGAGAAGCTGGAGGCCGCCGAGGCGGTGCAGGCCGACCTGCGCACCCGCGCCGAGGCGTTCGCCGGGCAGCAGGCCGAGCTCGAGTCGACCCGCGACGCCGCGCTGAAGGAGCTGGACGAGCAGCGCGCCGAGCTGGGCGACAAGCGGGCGACCGTCGCCGCCGAGCTCCCGGACGCGTTGATCACGCAGTACCAGCGGCTGCGGGAGCACAACGGTGGGATCGGTGCCGCACCGCTCGTCGGCAAGCGCTGCATGGGCTGCCGGATGGAGCTCGCGCCGTCCGACCTGAATGCGATCAAGGCTGCCGCACCTGACGCCGTACTGCGCTGTGAAGAGTGCGGACGGATCTTGGTGCGGACGTCGGAGAGCGCGGCATGACTGGTCCGAACCATGTGATCGTCGAGGCGGATGGTGGTTCACGCGGGAATCCCGGACCGGCGGCGTACGGCGCTCTGGTCCGCGATCCCGCGACCGGTGAGGTGATCGCGCAGGACGGGAAGACGCTCGGGATCGCGACCAACAACGTCGCCGAGTACTCCGGTCTGGTCGCGGGGCTGCAGCTGGCCGCGGAGTACGCGCCGGACGCCTCGATCGAGGTGCGGATGGACTCCAAGCTGGTGATCGAGCAGATGGCCGGCCGGTGGAAGATCAAGCACCCGGACCTGCAGCCGCTGGCGATCAAGGCGCAAGGGCTCGCGCCGTTCGGCACTGAGTGGACCTGGGTCCCGCGGGCGCAGAACTCAGCTGCGGACGCACTCGCGAACAACGCGTTGGACGGCATACCGATCCCGTTGAAGCCGGAGGCGCCTGGGCAGGGGCCGGCGGTGGCCAAGGACCCGTCGGATCTGCAGAAAGCCTTGCAGGGCTGGGGTCCTCAGGCCGAGCCACCGACGCAGCTGATCTTCCTGCGGCACGGCGAGACGCCGCACACCGCGGAGAAGAAGTTCTCCGGTTCGGGTGGTGACAACCCCGGGCTGACCGAGACCGGTCAGGCGCAGGCCGCGGCCGCGGCTGAGTACCTGGCCAAGCTTGGTGGGATCGACGCGATCGTGGCGTCACCGATGCGGCGGACCAGGGAGACGGCGGCGGTGGTCTCCGCGAAGCTCGGCGTCGACGCGATCGTCGACGACGGCTGGGCGGAGGTCTCGTTCGGGGACTGGGACGGGCACACGTTCGCCGAGATCCAGCAGAAGTGGCCGGACGCGATGAACGCGTGGCTCGAGTCGACGTCGGTGGCACCGCCCGGTGGCGAGTCGTTCGACACCTGTGCGCGGCGGGCCCGGTCTGCCCGGGACGCGATCCTGGCGAAGTACCCCGGCAAGACGGTGCTCGTGGTCACCCACGTCACGCCGATCAAGCTGATGATCCGGTCGGTGCTACAGGCCCCCATGAGCGCGCTCTTCCGGATGGAGCTCCGCCCCGCAACCCTGACCGAGATCCACTGGTACGCCGACGGCCTCGCGTCTTTACGCTCCTTCAACGTGCAACCCTCGCTAGTCTGACCTCACCACATCAGAGGACGGAGAGCTCAGTGCCGCTGCAGAGGGTTCATTTCGCCGATGACGTACCTGAGGTGTTCCGGGCGTCCTTGCAGGACATCCGGCGTGAGCTCGAGGTCCCGGCGGAGTTCCCACCTGAGGTGATTGCCGCTGCGCTGGCGGCGGCGAAGAACCCACGGCTGCCTGAGCTGGACCGGACCGACATCGAGTTCGTCACGATCGATCCGCCCGACTCGATGGACCTCGATCAGGCTCTGCACATCGAGCGCACCGCTGACGGTTACACGGTGTACTACGCGATCGCCGACGTGGCCGGGTTCGTCCAGCCCGGCGACGCGATCGATCTCGAAGCGCGGCGCCGTGGCGAGACGCTGTACGCGCCGGACAAGCGGACCCCGCTGCACCCGCCGGAGCTGTCCGAGGATCAAGCCTCTCTCCTGCCCGACCAGGTCCGTCCCGCGTTGCTGTGGACGATCACTGTCGATGCGACCGGCGACGGCACTGGCGTCGTCTGTGAGCGCGCGCTGGTGAAGTCGCGGGCCAAGCTGAACTACGCGGGCGTGCAGAAGGACCTCGATGCGGGCAACGCGTCGGAGTCCCTGCAACTGCTGCGCGAGGTCGGCAAACTGCGTGAGCAGCGCGAGCTCGACCGTGGCGGAGTCAACCTGCCGATTCCGGATCAGGAGGTCGTCACCTCCAACCACGGCTGGGGTCTGGAGTTCCGCGCGCCGCTGCCGGTCGAGGGTTGGAACGCGCAGATCTCGCTGCTCACCGGGATGGCCGCGGCCGGACTGATGATGAAGGGCAAGATCGGCATCCTACGTACGCTGCCCGAGTCGCACGACGACCTGCGGCGCAAGCTGGAGAACACGGCCAAGGCGCTCGGCATCACCTGGCCGAAGGAGCTGTCGTACGCCGCCTTCATCCACGGACTCGATCCGAAGGTGCCCGCGCACGCAGCGATGCTGGCGTCCTGCACGGTCCTGTTCCGCGGCGCCGGCTACACCGCCTTCGCTGGCAGTGTTCCGGAGCGGCCGGAGCACGCCGCAATGAAGGCCGAGTACGCGCATGTCACTGCGCCACTGCGGCGCTTGGTCGACCGCTGGGCCGGCGAGATCTGCGTCGCGCTCTCCGCGGGCACCGAGGTGCCGGCCTGGGTCCGCGAGTCGATGGACGAGATCCCGAAGGTGATGGACGAGGCCGATCGGCGGGCGCACGCGTACGAGCGCTCGATCGTCAGCATGGTCGAGGCCGGCCTGGTCGCGGACCGGATCGGCGACGAGTTCGACGGCGTCATCACCGACGTCGACGATCGGGAGAACACCCGTGGCATCGTCGCGCTGACCACGCTCGCGATCGAGGGCCGCATCACCAGCACGACGCCGTTGCCGCTGGGTCAGGCCGTTCGGGTCAAGCTCGTCGAGGCCGACATCGCCAAGCGCACCGTGGCCTTCGAGCTAGTCCCGTAGGTAGTCCTCGACCGCTTTGGTTGTCCGCTTCACGTCACCGGTTGCCAGCAGGTCCATCAGTGCGCCGCGAAGCATAGCGAGGACGCCGGTACGACGTGCTTCGGCCGCAGCCGACCCTGGATCCGGCTGGCTGGCCTTGAGCAGCTCCAGCCAGTCGTCCACGGTCGAGCGACCGTAGTCGGCCCACGGACCGTCGGGTGCGACGAGTGAACGCCCGTACGCCTCGACCCAGAACTTCATCAGCGGTCGCCGCTCCGGTGCCGCCAGCCAGGTCCACAGCTCGCGCGCGACCACGGTCAGTCCGGGTGGTTCGTCGTACTGCTCGTCGATCTTGCGGAGCAACTCGAGTTCGTCGACGCGGGCGCGGGCGAGGAGGGCGCGGATCAGCCCGTCCTTGCTGTCGAAGAGGAACAGCAGGACGCGCGGGCTCGAGCCGATCGCGGTGGCGAGCGGACGCAGTGACAGGTCGGCCAGCCCATGCGTGAGCGAGTACTCGTACGCGCGCTCGAGCAGTTCCTGCTGGCGGGCGGAAGGGGCTGGCTTCGTGGACGGCACCAGGCTAGTATCGCTCACTGAAACAGTCGTGTCAGTAGGACGGGTAGGGTTGATGACGAAACTGATCAGGAAACTGGGGGAGCCGGGCGACCTCGGGTGGGTGGTGCAGGCGCACGCGGAGATCTACGCGGCCGAGTACGGCTGGGGTCTGCCGTACGAGGTGCTGATCGCGCAGATCGTCGCGGCGTACGCGACCGAACCCGACGCCGAGCGCGAGGCTGCCTGGATCGCTGAGGTCGACGGCGTGCGGGCCGGCAGCATCTTCTGTGTGCGTGGACCGGACGAGACGACCGCGCAGCTCCGGCTCTTGTTGGTGACACCGGCGGCGCGCGGGCTCGGGCTCGGTGCCGAGCTGGTCGACACCTGCCTCGCCTTCGCCCGCGCGGCCGGCTACAAGCGGATGGTCCTGTGGACGAACGAGCCGCTGGTCGCGGCCCGGCACATCTACCTGGCCCGTGGCTTCCGCCTGACCGTGACCGAACCCCACGAGCTGTGGGGCGACAGCCTGCACGGCCAGACGTACGAACTGGACCTCTGAGCTACTCGCCGTTCAGGGCCGGTGTGTCGGCCCAGAGCGCGCGGGCGTCGACAGGGTCGGTGAACGTGCTCGGGACCTTGCCGAGGGCCTTGATGACTGTGGTGGCGCCGGTTGCGTGGCCGACGGCGTACAGGTAGCCGGCGCCGTTGTCCTTGTCGATCCCGAGCAGCAACGTGCCGTACTGACCACAGCGTGCGGTCAGGAGCCGCTCGAACCCCTGCCAGGTCGACGTACGGACCTTGGTGACGACCGGCTTCATCGTCTTGGCGACCGGGATCCGCACGGTGTAGAGCGCACCGCCGCGGGTGTTGGCGAGGAGCGTGTCGTACGTCGCGGTCTCGCTGATCAGCGTCATCGTCTTCACCGACCCGAAGCCCGGCGCGGAACCGAGGGCGGTCCAGGTCTGCAGGTTGTGGATGTCGTTCTTGACCGACCAACGCATCAGCGTGCCGTCGTCGCGGAGCGCGTACTGGTACCGCCGCCGGGTCGACTGCTCGAACGCCACGAACCGGTCCCAGCCGGACCCGATCCGCTGCGACTGCACCTGGACAGCCTTGTCGTCCTCGCGGTTGACGAGGAACTGCACGTTGTACATCGAGGATCCGATCACGACGTTCGCGACCTGCGTGAGCGGCACGTCGGAGTCGCCGCCGTCGAAGTCGAGCGGGCCGGCCAGCCGCACCTGACCTGGCTGGAACAGTCCCAGCGCCGTGGTCCTCTGGGTGTAGGTGATCGGCGGGGTGGTGGCTTGCAGGCCCTGCCACTTGAGATTGCCGGCAGAGGTGACCGAGCCGGCCTGGATCGCGCACGCCGCCGTTGCGGTGGCGGGCTTTGCCTGGGCCGGCGTCGGCAGCATGGCCGCCAGGGCGAGGGCCAGTACGGCGCCGGACAGCTTCTTCAGCATCGATGCTCCAGTTGGTAGGGGGTCTACCTCACTTGATGCGGCTCGCGGGCGGAAGGTTAGGACGCGCAGACGGGCGCGCCGGGAGCCGGGGTCTTGTAGAGCGCGTTCGCGAGGAAGGTGCTGATGTAGCCGTTCTGGATGGTGATCGCGTGGCGTGGACCGACGCTGCCGAGCGGCAGGTACTGCCGGAGCGGGGCGGCCAGGTAGTAGACGCCGTAGTCGGTGAAGTTGAAGTGCCGGCTACCGGGGATCGTGGCGCACCACGCCGTACTGGTGCTTGCCTTGAGCAAGGAGAGCGCGCGGTCGCGGTCCGCGTCGTTCTTCGCGTCCGGGCCGCAGACGCTGGTGATGCAGGAGTTGTCGGCGCCGAGCAGCAGGAGTGGCGCGCGTACGCCCTTGGTCACCACCTCGCCGAACTGGCTGCCGTCGAGATCGACCGCGGCCGCACACCGTTCATCGAGCCGGCAGGCCTCGAGTGATGCGGCGCCGCCGAACGAATGACCGACGTACGACGTGCCGATGCCTGTCTCGGTGCTGTTCGGAAGTTCCTTGGCCACCATGCCGGCCGCGAACCTGGCGTCGGCGGCCCAGATGCCGACCAGGTGGTCGCCGACCTTCTGCGAGCCTTCGCTGCTGTCGCCGAGGTTCGACGGGTTGGCTTCGGGCTTGCTCTGGATCGCCTGACCGCCGAGCACGGTGAGGTTGGCGCTGTACGTCGGTGTCACACCGGCGACCAGATAGCCGTGACTGGCGAGGTCCTCGGCGATGCTCGCGTACATCGGTGCGGACAGGCCCATCCCGGGCATGAGCACGACGACAGGGAAGCGGCCGGGGGCGATGGCGACTCGGTCGAGCGCGCGATCCTGCAGGGTGTTGAACGGGCCTTGGAACAGGGAGAGCGGTGACTTCAGGTGGAGTCCGTTCCACAGGCCCGGGGCGTACTCGACATGCCGGCCCTCGGTCTCCTTGGCGACCGGATACCAGAGCCACACCGAGAGCTTGCGCGGACCATCGGCGTACGGGTCCCGGCGGGGTGTGTCGGTCCACTCGAACGTACGGCGGCCGACCTGGAAGTTCCCGGTCGGCTCAGGCAGCGCCACCGGCTCGGACCGTTTCACCATGATCCAGCCGACGTACCCGGCCCCGCCGAGCAACGCGAACAGAACCAGGATCACGATCCCGGTACGCACCCGTCTCCGCATACCCCCAGCCTCTCACCACCAGGGGCCGAAACGGGGAGGTCCGTGAGGTGGGTCAAACGTGGTCAAGGGCCAGGGCGGGTGGCCGCCCTGGCCCTCGACTGGTGGAACGTCAGCTCACGGATTGGATGATGACGTCTCCTTGACCGATCAGGACGTTCGCGTCCGTCCGGGCCTCTACTGCCCCGAGGAGGACCCGCCCGGCAGCGGGTACCCCTGTCGGCGTCACCGTCGCCGGCACGGTCCACTGTGCGCCCGTCGGTCGCAGCGCGTTGACATCCGCCACGGCGATCGTGCCGTACACGCCGTTGGTCAGCACGTCGCGATAGTTGTACGTCGTGTTCCCCGAAGGCACGGCGAACCCGTCGACGAGTACAACCCAGACGCCGACCGCGGGATTGTTCACTGCGGCCGACTCCACGGCCGTACTGCCCGCGCTCTGTGCCGCCAGCACACAGGTTCCGGACGTGCAGTTGTACAGGAACAGGTCGAGGTCCGCGTTGATGTCACTCGCGCCCCCGATCGTCGCCCGCAGCGTGGTCGTACCCGGTGTGACGGCGACCTGGAACTGCTGCTGCGCGCCATCCGCGATCGTCGGCGTTGCCAGCTTCGCGCTGCCGAGTGCGGTCCCCACAGCCTTACCGGTGAACGGCCCCTGCTGGTTGGTCAGGGTGTACGACCGGGACAACGGCGTCCCGAGCGTGGCCGAGGGGATGATGTCCGGGTTCGGCGACACCGATACACCGAGCAGTGATGCGGACAGCGTGTACGGCGTGTTGAGGATGTCCGACGTACGCCGGGCCTCGACGGTGACCTCCCAGACCCCCGGTTGTGGGTTGCTGACCGTGCGGCTGAGCGGATCGCCTCCACAGGTGCCGCCGGCGACCGGTGGGCTGTAGCAGTACAGGCTGTTGGTCTCGCCGGCCTCACTGGGCAGGCCGTACGGGCTGAACCGGAGGAACCGCGCCTGACCGGTCCCGGCCGTTGCGTTCGGGCCGGACAGATCCACCTTGAACGCGGCGACCCCGGCCGGAACCCGGAAGAAGTAGCTCGTCGTCTGGTTCCGGCCGATCTTCCCGCTGACCGTCTTCGACGGTGTGGCGGTCTCGAGGTTGTACGGCACGACGACCGTGTTCAGGGTCTGGAACTCGATCCCCGGTGAACTGGTGTCGTCGAACAGCAGCAGCGCCGAGTGTGCGCCGACGGACTTGGCCTTGACCGTGACCGGCAGCGATACGTCCGTGTTCAGCGGCAGCGTGATGTCGCCCTTCGTGACGAACGTGCCGTCACCGCTGAGCCACGACAGCTTGTACTTGACGTTGCCGGCCGCACCGGAGGTACGCCGCAACGTGTAGGTGCGGGTGTACGTCGTCCCCTGGACAACGCCCTCGCGGTCATTGATACCGACACCGATACCAGGTGTCGCGAGGAAGGCGGAGAGCGCGGTGCTGACCGGAACCTTGGCGCTGATGGTGTCGGTCCGCGGGCTCTTCTTCAGCAGGTTCCAGGCAGCTCCCACGTTGGCGAGACCGGAGCCCTGCTCGTACGCGCTGTAGTCCGTCAAGAACCGCGCGGTCGACAGCAGCGACTTGCGCAGTTGCGCGGCGGTGACCGTCTGCCCGTTGGCCTTCGCGGCACTGAGCAGCAACGCACCCGCCCCGGTCATCTGTGGAGAGGCCATCGACGTGCCGTTGAACATGCCGTAACCCGGCGGCAGGGTGTACGTCCCGGCGACCGGCTGCCCTGCCTGCCAGGTCGGGACGGACGAGATCGCGGAACCGGGCGCGACGATCTGCGGCTTGAACCCGCCGTCCTCGGCCGGACCACGCGACGAGAACGGGTGCAGGTTCTCGGCGGGGCCTGTCTTCGATCCGTAGTTCGACAGCCAGGTCGAATTGGTGATGTACGAACCGACGCTGACGACCTGGGTCGCCACCGACGGGTCGCCGACGGTGTTCATGCCCGCGCCGCTGTTGCCGGCCGAGAAGAACATCTGCACGCCGTAGGTGTCGATCAGGTTGTTGTACAGCTCGGCCCGCGCGTTGTTGCCGTCGTTCAGTGCAGGCAGGCCGCCGATCGACATGTTGATCACGTCGACGTGCGCGACGGTCACGGCGTAGATCATGCCCTCGAGCAGGGCGTGGTTGGTGCAGCCGGCGATGAACAGGCAGACCCGGACCGAGACCAGCTTGGCGCCGGGAGCGGCACCGCTCATCTTTCCGCCGAGGAGCTTGTTACCCGCCACGATGCCCGCGACGTGCGAACCGTGTGCGCCGGAGACGATGCCGATGTTCACGGCCTGGTCGGCCGGGTCGGTCTGGACGACGAACGGCATCGACTCGCTGATCGGAGTTGCCGGGTTGTCCGTACCGAAGTGGTTCTGGTCGTACTTGACCTTGTAGTCGGTCATCGGCAGGTCGTCGGCGAACGTGCCGTTCTGGTTGGTGTCCACCCAGACGGTGTTGGTGGCCGTGTCCCACAGGACACCGAACAGCCCGGACGATCCCGCCGGGTTGCCGTCGCGGTTGACGTCGTTGCCGACCTCGCCGCCGAGGCGTGGATCGCGTTCGTTGAACGTGCCCTGCCGGAAGGTCGCGGGGTACCCCGGAGCCGGATCGGTCATGTGCAGCCAGGTCGGGTCGTCGTCGGCGTTCGTGGCGCCGACGAACGTCGGATCGGTGTACGTGACCCAGTCGGTGATCTTCCGCTCGCCGGTCGAGGTCGTGTTCAGCGAGGGGTGCCCGAGGTCGACACCGCTGTCGAGGATGCCGACCGTGACGCCGCGGCCGTCCCAGGTCGGGTTGGAGTTGACGAACTGCGCGGAACCGATGTCACCCGTCGGCATGTACGGGTTGACCCGGGGAGTCGTTGCCTTCGGCGCCGGCTGTGGAGCCGGGTCCGTGCCGCCCTGAGGCCGCGGGTCCTCGAGCGGGACCAGGTCGTCGACGTCGGCGGCCCGTACGCCGGCTACGTTCGCGACGTCCTCAGCCTTGTCGATGTTGATCTTGACCCGCAGGTAACCGATCGAGTCGGTCCGCTTCTCGATGCTGGCGCCGAGCTTCGTGAGCCGCTCCGCCACGTCGTTGCTCTGGCCCTTGTCGGCGGCCACGAGCAGCGTGACCGACTTGTGGCCCTTCGACCGCGCTTTCTGCAACAGCGCCTTGTCGCTGTAGCCGAGATCCTTCTTGGGCTTCGGCGGTGCGGCGGCGGACGGCACCACCCCGACCATCGCGACGGCAACCACCCCCGCGAGCCCGACGACAGCCAGCTTCCTGATCCGAGACAGCATGGTTCGATCCCCTCCCGTGACACACAAGCTCCAGCCGTGACCTGCCTGTGACCCCCAGAGAGCACATTCGCACCAAAACCCCGGTTACCGCCAGACCTCAACCCCACTTAACCCGGCGGGGGAGGAGTGAACACGGTGGGAACGGGCCGGTCTGTAAGCCGGATTCTGTGCTGGCGATCATCCATCTACGGTGACCGTTGCCGGGCACCTCCAGCGGCCTACCCGCGAGCTCGGGCGGGCAGCCCTCGGACGCTCACGCGGACGGTGGTTGCCCATCGCCCTTCTTGGCCTTGCTCCACGTGGGGTTTACCTAGCCTCCGCAGTCACCTGTGGAGCTGGTGGTCTCTTACACCACCGTTTCACCCTCACCCGCACTCCCACGAACCACGGGGTTCGTCGGAGCCGCTGGCGGTCTGTTCTCTGTGGCACTGTCCCGCGGGTTACCCCGGGTGGGCGTTACCCACCACGCTGCCCTGTGGAGTCCGGACTTTCCTCGGCGCCCGCTCGCGCGGACGACGCGATCGCCCGACCGACCCGTTCCGTCCCTCAGGATACGGCTTGTGCCGACACATCACGAACGGAGTGAGTGATCATTCAGCCCGGAGGGCCATCGGCCGTCGGCGCCGCGTTCGTACGGGCGTACGTCGACCACCGCGTCGAGGTTGAGCGGTCCGTAGATGTGCGGGAACAACTGCTCGCCCACCGGCTCCTCACACAGCGCGGACACCAGGCGCTCGGTGTCGATCACGAGCAAGCACAGCGGCTCGTCGACGTCGTCGTACGCGAAGTTCGCCACCGGCGCGACCTGTTCCGGACGGGACGCGTGGATGAAGGTCGCACCGTCGTCGAGGCTCTTGCCACGCGTCGACCACCGGTAGCAACCCGCCTCCCGCGCAGCCTCCCACTGCCCCACGAACGCGATATGCAGAATCGTCGCCATAAATCCAACGCTAGCCGTTGAAGGCGTGGATTAGGGTGCTCGACATGGCCAAGGACGAGAGCACTGGGGACGCGGCGACCGAGGAGAAGAAGCCGGCGGCTCCGGTGGATGACTTCAGGACGACGCAGCATGCGATCACGGTTGATGGGCAGGAGTTGGCGTACACGGCAACGACCGGTCGCGTTGTCTTGCGGCAGGAGGTGTTCACGGACGGGAAGTTCGACGGGCACCAGCCGAAGGCCGAGGTGTTCCTGACCGCGTACACGCTGGACGGCGCGGACGCGGGCGAGCGGCCGGTGACGTTCGCGTTCAACGGTGGACCGGGGTCGTCGAGCATCTGGTTGCATCTCGGTCTGCTCGGACCGCGGCGGGTCGTGTCCGGTGATGCGGGTGAGCTGGCGCCCCCGCCGTACACCTTGGTCGACAACACCGAGACGCTGCTGCGGCACAGCGACATCGTGTTCATCGACCCGGTCTCGACCGGGTACTCACGGGCGGTCGAGGGCGAGAAGCCGGGGGAGTACCACGGGTTCACGCGCGACCTGGAGTCGGTCGGCGAGGTGATCCGGCTGTGGACGTCGCGCAGCGGGCGCTGGATGTCGCCGAAGTTCCTGGCCGGCGAGTCGTACGGTACGACGCGCGCCGCCGGACTGGCCTCGCATCTGCAGGAGCGGTACGGCATGTACCTGAACGGGGTCATGCTGATCTCGTCCGTGCTGGAATTTGGCACGCTCGATTTCTCGCCGGGCAACGATCTCCCGTACACGCTGTACCTGCCGACGTACGCCGCGATCGCGCACTACCACGGTCTCATCCCGGACCGCTCCTTGGACGAGCTGCTCGCGGACGCGGAGCGATTCGCGGCCGGGCGGTACCCGAATGCACTTGCCCAGGGCAATCGGATCCCGGCGGACTACCGGGCCGAGGTCGTCACCCGGCTGGCCGAGCTGACCGGGCTGAGCGAGGACTACATCGACCGGGTCAACCTGCGGATCGAGCACGGCCGGTTCTTCGCCGAGCTGCTGCGGTCGCGCCGTCAGGTGGTCGGCCGGCTGGACGGGCGGTTCGTCGGCTGGGAGGCGGATTCCGGCGGTGAGCGGCAGGGGACCGACCCGTCGTTCAGCGCGATCATCGGGCCGTACACGGCGGCGCTGAACCACTACGTGCGGGTCGAGCTCGGCTACGAGAACGACCTGCCGTACGAGAGCCTCAACTTCGAGGCCGCGAAGAACTGGTCGTTCAAGGAGTTCGAGGGCCAGCAGATCACGGTCGCGGACAAGCTCGCCGAGGCGATGCGCGTCAACCCGCACCTCAAGGTCCACGTCGCCTCCGGCCGGTACGACGGCGCCACGCCGTACTTCGCCACCGAGAGCACGCTGTCCCGCCTCCAGATCCCGGCAGAGCTCGTCGGCAACATCGAGACGAAGTACTACCCGGCCGGCCACATGATGTACGTCCACGACGAGTCCCGCGCCCAACAATCCGCAGACCTGGCAGCCTTCATCCAGTCATCCTCCAACCGGTGACGCAGTACGACGAGGTGTCGGCGAAGTTCCTCGCCCTGGCCGACGAGTTGCTGCCGGGGCGGGTCCGTGGGCTGTATCTGACGGGCTCGATTCCGCTGGACGACTTCCGGCCGGGGCGTAGCGACATCGACGGCGTGGTCGTAGTCGATACGCCGGTGACGGAGGACGAGGTCCGCCCGCTCCACGCCAATCTGCCTTCACGCCCGTACTTCGACGTCACGTATCTGACCGCGGCCGAGCTTGCGGTAGCGCCAGATCCGGGTGCGCCGCTTGTCTGCACGGTCGATGGTGAGTTCAAGGTTGGCGGTGCGAGTCCGGTGTTGTGGGCGGAGCTGGCCCGGTCATCGCTGGCGGTCCGGGAGGTGCCGGGGCTGACGGTTGTCGACGATCACCAGGCGCTCGTCGACTACACGCGCGACAACCTCGTCTCGTACTGGCAGCCTCTGCTCGATCAGGTGGACAAGCACTTTGCTGACCTGCCGCGGGATCAGGTGATCGATGCCTGGATCATCCCGTGGTGTGTCCTGGGGGTGCCACGGCTTCATGCGCTGCTTGCTACTGGCAACATCGTGTCGAAGACGGCTGCGGGGGAGCACGGCGCGGTGACGTTTCCGGCGTACGGCGAGCTCTGCCGGCGCGCTATCGAGCATCGGGGCGGTGCGGAGGTTGTTTTCACAGCGGCCGATGCGGTGGAGGCCGTCGCGTTCGGCCGGGCGGTGGTTGCCTCCGCTGCGGGGCTGTGATGGGCATCTTGATGCGCTCTGCCGGTGCTTTGGAGGCGGCGTCGGTGCCTGGTGTCGTGCTGCGACCGCTTTCGGTCGCGGACACGGTCGCGTTGGGGCGGTTGTATTTCGAGGCTTATGAGCCTGGGGTTGCGTCGGCGACTCTTGCCGAAGCGATCGAGGACATCGAGCTCAGCTTCGAAGGGCATTACGGCGTACTCGATCTGGAGCTCAGCCGGTTGGCGTGGGTCGGTGATGAGGCGGTCGGCGCGATGCTCGTTGTGGAGCGGGCGCCGTGGTCCGACACTCCCGACTGCCCGTTCATCATCGAGCTCTTCACGGCACCAACCCACCGCCGACAGGGCATCGCACGGTTGCTACTGGCCTCGTGCGCCACGACAACTGTCGCCCTGCGAGTGGAGGACGACAACATCCCAGCCCTGGCCCTCTACCGCAGCCTGGACTTCCAGGGCGTATAACGTTGCCTAGAGCAACGGTATCTGTGAGATTGCTCGCTGTGGATAACTCGTCGACCTGTGGACAACTGAATCTCCTTATTTTCAAGGGGGTTTGGGGTTTGAGAACTGTCGGTGGCGGTGTCTATCGTTGTGGGCATGGATCAGTTGGGTGAGCGGCCGGTTTGGTCGATGAGCGACAGTGAGTTGCTGCCGACCATCGACCAGGTTGACGCTGCCGTCGCCCAGTTGCTCACTTACCGCCTGCAGTTGATCGCCCGCACCGATGAGGTCGGTCTGGCGCAAGAGCTCGGCGCTCGTGACACTGCCGAGCTGCTCGCGATGCGGCATCGCATTGATCGTCGCGATGCTTACCGTGACGTGAAGCTGGCTCGTGCGCTGTCTAGGTACGAGACCGTTTCAACTGCCCTCACCGACGAGGTCCGGCCGTTGCGCCCGGCGCAGGCCGGGGCAATCGTCACCGCGCTCGAGCGAGTCAAGTCGAGAGTCCCGATCGAGGACCTCGACGTCGCAGAGGAGCAGTTGGTCAACCTGGCCGGACACTTGGCGCCGGGCGAGCTGGCTAAGGCTGCCAAGGACATCTGTGACTTGCTGGACTCCGACGGCCCCGAGCCTGACGAGAATGCGGCGTACGAACGCGAATCGCTGACCTTGATCGAGGCGGAGCACGGTGTGAAGTTCCGCGGCTACCTGGCCAACGAGAACGCCGAGCTCCTCCGCTCCCGCATCCACGCCGGCGCCCGCCCCCACAAGACCGTCGACGGCGAACTCGACCCCCGCTCCCGCGAAAAGCGCCAAGCCGACGCCCTAACATCCACCTTGACGATCGCCGCCGCAGCCGCCGACGTTGCTCCCACCGGCGAAGGAGGAAGCGGCGTGCCCGGGTTCGGCGCGAAGGCAACCATCACCGTCACCATCGACTACGAAGACCTGAAGCGGGCCACCGCCGATGCGACCGGCCGCCTCGTGTACGGCGATGGTCTCTCCGCCGCCGCGATCCGTCGAATGGCGTGCGATGCGAAGATCATCCCGCTGGTGCTCGGTTCCAACTCCGAGCCACTCGACGTGGGACGGGCCGAGCGCCTCGTGACACGGGGGATGCGCCGCGCGCTGGACGTGCGCGACAACGGCTGCGTGGTCTGTGGAGCGCCGCCGGTCTGCTGTGACGCCCATCATCTGCAGTCGTGGATCGACGGCGGCGAAACTGCGATCCACAACCTGGTTCTTCTCTGCCGCCGACACCACATGGCTCTCCACAAGGGCCACTGGATCATCACCATCACCGACGGCCACGTCCAAGTCACCCGCCCGAGCTGGGCCGACCCCCCACCCCAACCAACACCACCCATCTCAACCCTCCTCGCGGCAACCGCTACCCCGAGGCCGGACACCCCTGCCACCACAAGCCCCGCCACCGCAGAACCTGCCGCCGCGGGACCTGCCACCGCAAGACCCGCTGCCGCAGGACCTGCCGTCGCGGGACCTGCCACCGCTGGGCGTTCCGCGCGTGCTAGTCGGTGGTCGGCGGATGAAACGGCGATGCAGGACGCCGCCCGCTTCGCGGTTTGGGGCGATCCCTCGACCGATCCACCGCCCGAAACACCTCGGGATTCCTTGACGGGTGGGGACATCGAGGAGGTGGTTCCCCGATTATGGATAGATGCGGAAGCCTGAGAACGTTCGGTGCTCGAACGACTCGTAGAAATCGTTCGCGCTGTCCGTGACGAGATCTACCCGTTGGGCGCCAGTGAGAGGTACGGCGTACTCGAGGAGCGCGCGACCGATGCCCTTGCGGCGGTGGTCGCGGTGGACTGCCATCTGCGACAAGTGCGCCTGGATGTGGCCGTCGCTCTGCAGGTAAGCGAAACCGACCACCAGCTCACCGTCGCCCACCAGCTCGCCGTCGACCACCAGCTCACCGTCGACCACTAGCTCACCGTCGCCCGCCAGCTCACCGTCGACCGCCGTCGCGGCCGTGGCGAGCGCGACCACAGTCGTGACGCCAGGCGCTGTGAGGACGGCGTGGGCGCGCGCTGGGTCGGACGGCAGGCTCGGCCATCCCTCCGCCTCGCACAGCGCGAGAACGCCCGCGAGATGAACCTCGTCGTACCGTGTGATCGTCATCGCGACGGGTTACGGAAGGGTGAGTACTTCGGCGCCGGTGTCGGTGACTACGAGGGTGTGCTCGAACTGGGCGGTGCGGGACTTGTCCTTGGTGGTGGCGGTCCAGCCGTCGTCCCAGAGGTCGTAGTCGTAGGTGCCGAGGGTGAGCATCGGCTCGATGGTGAACGTCATGCCGGGCTCGATCACGTCGTCGAAACGCTCGTCGTCGTAGTGCGGGATGATCAGGCCGGAGTGGAACGACGTCGCGATGCCGTGGCCGGTGAAGTCGCGGACGACGCCGTACCCAAAGCGCTTGGCGTACGACTCGATCACGCGGCCGATGATGCTGACCTGGCGACCGGGCTTGACTGCCTTGATGCCACGGTTCAGCGCCTCGAGCGTGCGCTCGACCAGCAGCCGGCTCTCCTCGTCCACGTCGCCGACGAGGAACGTCCCGTTGGTGTCGCCGTGCACACCGTCCAGGAACGCGGTGATGTCGACGTTGACGATGTCGCCGTCCTCGAGTGGGCGGTCGTCGGGGATGCCGTGGCAGATCACCTCGTTGACCGACGTGCACAGCGACTTCGGGTAGTCGCGGTAGCCGAGGGTCGACGGGTAGGCGCCGCGCTCGACCAGGTACTCGTGGCCGACCCGGTCCAGCTCGTCCGTGGTGACGCCCGGCTTGGCCGCCGCACCGACCGCCTGCAACGCCTGCGCGGCCAGCTTGCTCGCGACCCGCATCTTGTCGACCAGTTCGGGCGCCGTGACGTAGGAACCGTCGTACGGCGTCGGAGCGGGCTTGCCGACGTATTCGGGGCGCGGGATGGATGCGGGAACTTCGCGGCGCGGCGAGATCTTGCCGGGGGTAATGATCGACATGGTGAGATCATTCTAGAGAGCTGCGACAAGACTCCCAGGAGGTGGTCATCCAGATGAGCGACGATCACAGCAACGAGTGGTACTACAACACCAAGACCGGCAAGGTCGAGCAATACCAGGGTGCGAAGTCGGGCGACCGGCTCGGCCCGTACAACTCCCCGGAAGAAGCTGCCCGGGCCCTGGAGAAAGTCCAGGAACGCAACGAGTCCTGGGACAACGACCCAAAGTGGGACGACGACTAACAAACCCGCCACGCGGGCACGTTACGAGCCCGACAACCAAATCACCCGCTCCGCGGGCATGTTGTGAGTGCTGCGGCTAGTCAGCTCAAGGATGTGGATGCATCGAGGGGCACCACCGGGTGGTGGTGCCCCTCGATGTTGCAGTGCTGGACGTCACGCGAGGGCGTTGTGAGTCCGACGACCGATAAACCGTCCGCTGCATGGGGGTGTTGTGGGTCCGGCGACTGACGAACCGTCCGCTGCGCGAGGCGTTGTGACTGACAAGCCATCTGCTACGCGGGGCGCGTGAGTCCGACGACCGAAAACCACCACTCCGCGGTGATGTTGTGAGTCCGACAGCCGACAAACCACCGCTGCGTGGCGGTGTTGTGAGTGCGACGTCTGACAAACCACCCGCTGCGTGGGGGTGTTGTGAGTGTGACGACTGGCAAGCCGTCCGCTGTGCGGGGGTGTGAGTGTGGCGGCTCGTTCGCTCGATGAGTGGATGCACCGAGGGGCACCACCGGGTGGTGGTGCCCCTGGGGGTTGCAGTGTTGGGCGTCGCGCTAGTGCGGACGTCCGGGTCAGCGGGTTACTCGGCGGGCTGCGGTCTTGCGGGCCGGCGCCTTGCGCGCGGGGGCCTTCTTCGCAGCGGTCCGCTTCGCCGGCGCCTTCTTGGCGACGGTCTTCTTGGCCGGAGCCTTCTTCGCCGCGACCTTCTTGGCGGGAGCCTTCTTCGCAACCGTCTTCTTCGCCGGCGCCTTCTTGGCCACGGTCTTCTTCGCCGTCGTCTTCTTGGCGGCGACCTTGCGCGCCGGAGCCTTCTTCGCCACGGTCTTCTTGGCCGTGGTCTTCTTCGCCGGTGCCTTCTTCGCGACGGTCCGCTTCGCCGGCGCCTTCTTCGTCGCAACCTTCTTGGCTGCGACCTTCTTGGCGGGGGCCTTCTTCGCGGTCGTCTTCTTGGCCGGCGCCTTCTTCGCCACCGTCTTCCTGGCGGCGGTCTTCTTTGCCGCACTCACCTTCTTCGTCACTGTCTTCTTCGCTGCGCTGACCTTGCGCGCGGTTGTCGTCCGCTTCGCCGGGGCCTTCTTCGCGACAGTCTTCTTGGCGGGAGAAGCCTTTTTGGCTGTCGCCTTCCCTGCGGCTGCCTTCTTGGCTGGCACTCTGCCTCCTTGGTGCGGCTGAGGAAAACCACGGTGGATTCCTCGTCGTCATGATGATGACAACACTTGGTGCATACGTAAAGCACCCGAAACGTCCGCAGGTTAAGGCGTGTGAGCCGCAAAGCGGCAGGCAAATGCCGAAAATCCTTGTGCAGAAGGGATTCCGTGCCGCACCGAGCATGCCCGAGGTGCTGAATAATTTCTTGGCGACACGCGCACAATCTGTGCGCCGAACCGCACTTTCGACGAGTGTTGTCGTCGGCAACGGCCTGTACGAAGTGAGGTGACAGACATGCGAGAGAGCCTGCGAGACGACGTTGGAGACGTGGTCTCGTTGCCGTTCGAAGTGACGCGTTTGGTCAGTCTCGTACCGTCGTTGACGGAGTCGATCGCGGCCACACATCAACACCTGATCGTTGGTGCGACCGACTGGTGTACGCATCCTGCGGACCTCGACGTGACACGTGTTCGCGGTACCAAGAATCCTGCGCTCGACGTCATCGCGGAACTCGCACCAGACGTCGTACTCGCGAACGCCGAAGAGAATCGCGCGGTCGATCTGGACGCGTTGCGAGCACGCGGAATCGCGGTGTGGGTGACCGCGCCGACAACCGTCGACGCTTCACTCGACTCACTCGAACGCATGCTGTCCGCGATCACCGGAGATGTTCCCGGATGGTTGCGGGATGCGCGCGCGGTGTGGACTCCGACGTACGACGAGATGCGTCGAAGGGCCGTCGTACCAATCTGGCGTAGACCATGGATGGCATTGGGCCGGGACACGTTCGCGGGTGATCTGCTCAGCCGGATCGGTATCGACAACGTCCTTGCACATTCCGGCGAACGTTATCCGCGGATCGAGCCGGATGAGTTACCCGACTACGACATCGTGGTGTTGCCGGACGAGCCTTATGCCTTTTCACCGACGGATGGACCGGAGGCATTCACGCGGCCGGCGAAGTGTGTCTCAGGCCGTCATCTCACCTGGTACGGGCCGTCACTGGTGGAGGCGCGGGAACTGCTCAGCGGACAGCTGCAGTGACCTGTGACACGGTCATTGCCGCTCAGGTAGACGCTTAGGTTTGCCTCACCTACACTCGCTGCGTGCCGTCCATGACCGCGAAGAAGAAGTGCTGCAAGGACAAGCCGAGGTGCAAGAAGTGCCCGGTCGTCCTGCTGCGCCTGTCGAAGGCCGGTTGTGCGGAGCGGATCGATCGCGACCACTACAAGGTCGACAAGAAGGTCCCGAAGAAGGTGCTGAAGGAAGCCCGCAAGCGCTGACCGCCCGCAAGCGCTGACCGCCCGGATCAGGCTGACCGCCCGAATCAGGCTGACCGGCCCGGATCAGGAGGCGCGGCGCAGCGTGATCGTGTCGGTCGCGTGCCGCAGTAGGTCGGGGATCGTGATGTGTGCGGCCTGACCGGTCGCCTCGAGGTCGTCGCCGTACCACCAGCCGTGTGCGCTGATCGTCTGCAGCTCGAGCTCCTCTTGGTTGGCGAACGTCACGTCGACGCCGTCCACCGCCACCGCGAAGAACGTCTGGTGCTGGATGATCCGCGCACCGCCCCATTCGAACTCGATCGTGTTCGTCGCCACCGGTGCGCCGAGCGCGTCGGCGGGCAGCAGGATGCCGACCTCTTCGCGCAGCTCCCGGGTCGCCGCTTCCGGGATTTCCTCGCCGGCTTCGACGCCACCACCGATCGTGAACCAGTACGGCGTCTGTGGTTTCAGCGGATCCCAGCCGTGCAGCAGCAGTACCCTGCCGTCCGGTCGGACCGGCAGGACACGGGCCGTCGTCCGCCGGACGACGGTGCCGGGTGGTGGCAGCCGAGATTCGCTCACACAACAAAACGCTAGAGGACACAGGCGGTCCGATGTCGTGCAACGCGGCGCGTCTCACCTTTTCGTTGCCAGCGACACCTAGCGCTGCCAGCGACACCTAGCGTTGCCAGCGACATCTAGGGCCGAAGGCTTGCCGGTGACACCTAGGACGGAAGGCTTGCCGGTGACGCCTACGATCAGAGCATGGCAAGTATCGGTCTGGGCCTGGCGGCACTGGGGCGTCCTGGGTACATCAACCTCGGCCACGACGAGGATCTCCCGCCGGGCCGGGCGGTCGAGGATCTTCGGCTGCGCACGCATCAGTTGCTCGAGCAGGCGTGGCAGGCAGGTGTTCGGTACTTCGACGCCGCGCGTTCGTACGGTCTTGCCGAGACGTTCCTCGGCGAGTGGCTGACGCCGCAACGCCGTACACAGCTGACCGTCGGCTCGAAGTGGGGATACACGTACGTCGCCGATTGGCGGGCCGATGCGGATCTGAACGAGGTGAAGGACCACAGCCTCGCAACCTTCGAACGCCAGTGGCCCGAGACCCTTCAAGCGCTTGGTGGACCGCCCGACTTCTACCTGATCCACAGCCTCACGCCGGACAGCCCAGCGCTCGGCGACCAGCAACTGCTGGATCGACTCGGTGAGCTTGCGGATGACGGCGTACGCGTCGGTCTGTCGACCAGTGGTCCGCATCAGGCCGACACTCTGCGGGCAGCCCTCAAGGTCGGTGGTCCCTTCTCCGCGGTCCAAGCGACGTGGAACGTCCTCGAGACGTCAGCCGGCGCCGCGCTGGCCGAGGCACACGACGCGGGCTGGTTCGTCGTGGTGAAAGAGGCCGTGGCCAACGGCCGCCTGACCGCGCGAGCCGGCGAGACGCCCTTCAACGAGTTCGCGCGTCAGCATGGCGTCGCCCCGGACGCGTTGGCGATCGGAGCCGCAGTCGAGCAGCCGTGGGCGGACGTCGTACTCAGCGGTGCGATCACCGCCGAGCAACTGGAGAGCAACCTCGCGTACGCCACCGACGGACCGCTGTCGGAGTTCGTCCAGCAACCCGAGGAGTACTGGACGGAACGCTCCGGCCTGCCCTGGATCTAGAACGTGTGCTCGTCGCCCGGGAAGGCACCCGTGGCGACGTCCGCGGCGTACGACGTGGCTGCGGTGGTCAGGATGCCTCGCAGGTCGGCGTACTGCTTGACGAAGCGAGGCATGGTGCCGGACCGGAGGCCCGCCATGTCTTGCCAAACCAGGACCTGTGCGTCGGTGTCGCGCCCGGCGCCGATGCCGATCGTCGGGATCGGGACTCGTTTGGTGATCTCGGCGGCTACGTCGCCGGGGACCATCTCGAGTACGACGGAGAAGGCACCCGCTTCGGCCAGCGCGACGGCGTCGTCGATCAGGCCGGCGGCTTGGTCGCCGCGCCCCTGAACTCGATAGCCGCCGATGCTGTGCTCGCTCTGCGGGGTGAAGCCGATGTGCGCCATCACGGGGATGCCGGACTGGGTCAGCTTCTCGACCATCGGGACCATGTTGCGGCCGCCTTCGAGCTTCACTGCATGTACGCCGGCTTCCTTCATGAACCGCACGGCGGTGTGGAAGGCCTGCTCGGGTGAAGCCTGGTACGAGCCGAACGGCAGATCCGCGACCACGAGCGCGCGATCGACGGCACCCGCGACGGCGCGAGCCAGCGGGATGAGTTCGTCAACGGTGACGCGCAGCGTGGTGTCGTAGCCGAAGACATTGTTCGCGGCGGAGTCGCCGACGAGCAGGACCGGGATGCCGGCCTGGTCGAAGATCTCGGCGGTGTACTGGTCATACGCCGTGAGCATTGCCCACTTCTCGCTACGGTTCTTCATGTCGCGCAGGTGATGCACGCGGTACCGCCGCGGCCGCTTGGGATTCTCGGCCGAACCCGAACCCGAACCACCGCCCTCAGGCGGCCGGTTCTCGGTCGGCGCAGACGGCGCGCTGAACCCGGGCTGCTCGGTGCTCGCGGTCGGCTGCGCTCTGCGCGCGGCGCGGTGTGAGCTCACGTGCTCGGTGGAGACCTGCGGCGGCGCGTCCTGCTGCACATCCGCACGTCGCCGCCCGCCGACCCGCTTGGGCTCGTTCGCTGCCGCGTTGCTGTTGTTGTTGCTGTACTCGGTGCTCTCGTACTCAGCACTCGGGTCCAGGTAGCGGTTGTCCTGCTTCGGCGCAGAGTCCTGCCGGTAGGCGTCGATGTTCTCCGGCATGTACGCCGTGATCGTCGGGCTGTCCGCCGGGAAGTTCGGCGGGGGAGTGGGCGGCCCGGCCGGTCGCTGCTGCTGTTGCTGCGGTGGCTGCACCGGCTGCGGCTGCTGCTGTGCCGGAGGTGGCGTCTGGTTCTGCGGCGCCTGGTTCTGGGCCTGCGCGACCGGAGGCGGAGTCTGCTGCTGAGGCTGCGGTTGCGGCGCAGGGCTCGGCGGCGGTGCCGGCTGACTCACACCATTGCTGTGCCCGTTGCTATGGCCATTGCTCAAGCCATTGGACGGCGTAGGAGTCGGAGCCTGCGGGCTCCAGTTAGCGCTTCCGTTCGAGCTGTGCGGCGCCGCGGGACGCTGCGTCACGCCGTTGCTCGGCTGCGACTGAGACTGTGGCGGCGCAGGCGGACGCTGCTGCTGCGGCGGAGTAGCCGGCGGTTGTGGCTGCCGGTTCGGCGGCGCACCGTTGCTTCCCGGACCGAACGGACTCGGACGGCCCTGCGCCGGCGGCGGAGCCGGCGTCTCACGGGTCGGTTCGCGGTCCCCGTAGTACTCGGGCCGACTCTGCGGCTGTTCGCCGTACCGCTGCTGCGGTGGTGGCGGTGCAGCCGGGAGGTACGGCGGCTTCGGCACGTACGGCTGCTGCGGCACCGGGCCGCGCTCGTACGACCGGGGTGCGCTCGGCAGGGACGGCGATGGGTCGAGGCCGAGGCCACCGGCCCGGTCCCGCCAGTTGTCGTCGCCGTACTCGGAGCGGCGGTTCTCTTCGGTTGTCCGGTTCTTCGGTCCGGTCCCGTACGGCGACGGCAGTTCCTCGTCGTCACCTGGGGTACCGGCCGACGCGAAGTTGTCAACCATGCCTTCATCGTCCCACCGTTGCGGAGGGTAAGCGCCACCGCCTGTGGGTGAGCGATCGCTCACCTCGTCGGAGGGCAGGCCGGAGCGCCCGGCGAGCTCTTCGGCAGAGCCCCACGGGCTGTCGGAGGAGGTTGGGCGGTACCGCCAGGAGTCGCTCAGTGCTCGGCTGCCTTTCGTGCGTCCTCACGCCATGCGCTGGTGATCGGCAGTCGCCGGTCCCGGCCAAACGCCTTGTGGGTGATCTTCGGACCCGGCGGATACTGCCGCCGCTTGTACTCCGCCTTGTCGACCAGCTGGATCACCTTGCTGACCAGCGCGCTGTCGAACCCGGCGGCGACCAACTCGGCACTACCCCGGTCCTGCTCGACATAGTCGTCCAGCATGTCGTCGAGCAGATCGTACGGCGGAAGCGAGTCGGTGTCCTGTTGTCCCGGGCGCAGCTCGGCCGACGGCGGCTTCGCGATCGAGTTCTCCGGGATCGGCGGCTGCTGGCCGCGTTCCTTCGCGTCCGCGTTCCGCCACTTCGCCAGCCGCCAGACCACGGTCTTCGGAACGTCCTTGAGCGGCGCGTAACCACCGACCGCGTCGCCGTAGATGGTCGAGTAACCCACGGACAGCTCAGATTTGTTGCCACAGGCAAGCACCAGGTGGCCGTCGGCGTTCGACAGGCCCATCCAGATCACCGCGCGGACGCGGGCCTGCAGGTTCTCCTCGGCCAGCCCGGTCAGGCCGAGCGTGTCGAGGAACGGCTGCACCATCGGCTGGATCGGCACCACCCGGTAGTTGAGACCGGTACGCGCGGCCAACTCGGCGGCGTCGTCCTTCGAGTGGTCGCTGGAGTACACGCTCGGGTTGGAGATGCCGAACACGTGCTCGGCGCCGATCGCGTCACAGGCGATCGCGGCGACCAACGAGGAGTCGATGCCGCCGGAGAGCCCGAGCAGGACGGATTTGAAACCGTTCTTCTGGACATAGTCACGCAGTCCGGTGACGATCGCGCCGTACATCTCGGCCTCGTCGGTCAGGCGCGGCGCCATCGCGGCGTCCATCGGCTCGTACGAGGGCAACGCGTCCGCATGGATCACGGTGTGGACGATCTCGATGCCCTCGTGCGTACCTTCCGGCGTACCGGTGGCGGCGGCGGGGAGCTCGAGGTCGACGACCATGCTGCCCTGCTCGAACTGCGGCGCGCGGGCGAAGACCTTGCCCTCGGCATCGGCAACCAGCGAGTCGCCGTCGAAGACGAGCTCGTCCTGACCGCCGACAAGGTTGACGTAGGCAAGCGAACAGCCGGCCTCGCGGGCACGACGCCGGACGAGATCGCCACGAACGTCGTCCTTGTTGGCCTCGTACGGCGAACTGTTCACAACCAGCAGCAGCCCGGCACCGGCGGCCTTGGTCACGGCGACCGGGCCGCCGTCCTGCCAGAGGTCCTCACAGATCACCAGCGCCACGTCGATGCCGTGGATACGCACTACCTGCAAGGTGTTGCCGGGAACGAAGTGCCGGAACTCGTCGAAGACGCCGTAGTTCGGCAGGTGATGCTTGACCGCGCTGGTGACGACCCGGCCCTGGTGGATCACCGCGGCGGAGTTCGTCGGCGAACCCTTGGGGCGACCGAGCCGGTCGATGCCCATCGCCGTACCGCCGGCGCGGTCGAGGTAGCCGCAGACCACGACGATGTCGCCGAGCCCTTCGTCGGCCAGCCGCTTCGCCAAGTCGTGGATCCGAGCCTGTGACGCGTCCACGAATGACGCCCGCAACGCGAGATCCTCGACCGGGTAGCCAGTCAGCCCGAGCTCCGGGAAGGCGACGATGTGCACACCCCGCTCGACAGCGTTGCGGGTCCACGCGACGATCTTGTCCGCATTCCCGTCAATGTCACCCACCGTCACATTGAGTTGAGCAAGCGCTACCCGAAGCTGAGGCACGGGAGCACATTACTGGTTCCGCGCCCAGTTCCCTACGTAGAGGTACGAAGGTTTACGCAGTGCGGAACTTTGGGTGGATGCGAGCGGTGGCCGGCGCCGATTGACTGATGGCATGACGGGACCGACGGGGATGAGTGAGCGGGCGCTGGGGCCGGACCTGGCTCGGGGCTTCATGTTGCTGTTCATTGCCTTGGCCAACTCGCACTACTTCGTCTATGGCGATCGGGTATTCGGGGGATTCCCGGTCGCCGGTTCTGGGGTCGACCGGGTGGTCGGGATGGTGATCTCGACCTTCGTGGACGGTCGGGCGTTCCCGATGTTCGGCGTGCTCTTCGGGTACGGCGTCGCGCAGATCGTCCGGCGGCAGCGCGAGGCCGGCCGGGACTGGTGGCCGATCCGGAAGCTGCTGTGGCGGCGGAGTCTCGTCCTGGTGGTGCTCGGGTTCGCGCACGCGATGCTGCTCTACATCGGCGACATCCTCGCGGCGTACGGCGTACTCCTCTTCCTCGGCGTGTGGGCGCTGCGCTGGAAGGACCGCTGGCTGTTCATCGTCGCCGCGTTCGTGCTCATCTTGACCGCCCTGCCGAGCGGCGACTCGATGGCGACGGCGTCCGACGCGGCCGACCCGTCGATGCTGCCGCCGAACTTCCTCGGCCAGTTCGGCGATCGCATCATCGTCCAGCCGTTCATCGCCGGACTCGGGTGGATCGGCTTCGTCACGCCGTTCCTGATCGGGCTCTGGGCCGGCCGCCGGCGCATCCTCGAGCGCCCGGCCGAGCACCTCGCCCTGCTCCGGACGACGGCGATCGCCGGCCTCACCATCGCGACCGCCGGTGCGCTCCCGGTCTCGCTCGTCGTCGGCGGCGTGATCGACCAACCGAGCGACCACGCGCTGACGATGCTCGGTCCGTTGCATGACGCGTCAGGTGTCCTCGGCGGTTTCGGGTACGCCGCTCTGATCGTCCTGATCGCGCGCCGGCTAAGCGACCAAAGACCGGGCGATCAAGGACGGGGCGACCGCCAGAGCCACCTGACCCTGGCGATCGCGGCCGTCGGTCAGCGTTCGCTGACCTGTTATCTCTCGCAGTCCGTGGTGTGGGCCGTCGTCTTCACGCCGTACCTGCTCGACCTGTCCCGCACGCTCACCACGACCACGACGGCACTGCTGGCCGTCGCGACCTGGCTGGCGACCGTGTGGCTGGCCGACCGGATGCGGCGCGCCAATTACCGCGGCCCGTTCGAGATCCTGATCCGGCGGATCACCTATCAGGAGACGATCGCGGCGACGCGGTCCCGGAGTTCCGGGAGCCTGGCGTAGAAGACGTCGCCCGGGCACTGGGTCGTGTTGTAGTCGCGGTGACCGACGATCGCGGCGTGCGGATCGAGGCCGTACGTCGTACACAGCCAGGCGCAGGTCAGCACGGACACGTCGAAGAGCGCGGTCGGCACGTTCTCGGTCACGTAGATGCCCTCGTGCTCGATGCCGATCGTGTGACTGTTCTGGTTCGCGGTCTGGGCGCCCATGACGTTCTGGCCGCTCCGGATCGACGACAGTGACTTGCTGCGGCCCTCCATCAGGAACCCGCCGCGGCTGATCGTGAGCTGGTTGCCCATGTCGATCCAGCCGTTCGTGTCCATGTGCAGATCCTGGATCCAGTGCTGGACCGCGTACGCCGCCGACAGCGTGTAGTCGGTGACATTGGGGCTCGCGGTGTGGTGGATGACGATGTGGTCGGGGGCGCCGATCACCTGGGTGGCGGCGGTGGGCGGGCGCGCCGACCATTCGGTCCGCGTGTAGCAGCGCGGCGCCGGAGCGGCCTGGGCTGCTGTGGTCGAGAGGGCGATGCCACCGAGCAGTGCGCCGCCGGCGGCAGCGCTGCGGAGCAGGGTGCGCCGTGACATGTGGGCACGTTGGATATTTTCTGGGGCGGTCATAGTCTGGAAAATTCCCTACCGGTGACCCCTTGAAACCGAGGATGGTCTAATGACGGGCGTGACAGATGGTGAGCGGACGAGGGTCGTCCGGCTGGGGCGGGTCGGCAAGGGCGTGCGGGTAGCCGTCGCCCTCGTCGGGATCGGCCTACTGATCAACGGGTCCGTGCGAGCCTCCGACGACGCGTGGCCGTTCGGCCCGATGTCGCAGTACGCGATGTCCGTGCCGGATGACGCGTCGATCACCTACACCCGGATCAGCGCGCAGACGGACGTCGGTACGACGGTCGACGTACCGCTGAACATCGAGGGCGCCGGGGTCGCGCGCGCCGAGATCGAGGCACGGACCGGGGAGATCGTGAAGGACCCGTCGTTGTTGCAGCAGGTGGCGGACGGGTGGGCGCAGAAGCACCCGGATCAGCCCAAGTACGTGAAGCTCGAGCTGATCCGTGACACCACGCAGTTGGTGAAGGGCCGCGTCGTCGGCCCGCCGACGCCCGAGGTGTTGGCGACCTGGCAGGTACGCCGATGAAGGTGACGAACTGGTTCACTCCGACCATCGCCCTCGCCCGCGTCGCGTGGCTGCGGACAGTCCTCTACCTGTTCGTCATCCTCGACATGCACGCGTTCGTCCGGGACACCCGGCTGAAGGGTGAGCACCCCGGGCTCTACCAACCGTTGCTGCTGGCCCGCATGTTCGAGCTGCCCAAGCCGTCGGTCGCCAACACGACCGCCCTGTACTGGGTCCTGATCGTGGCCTGCCTGCTCGGCGCGAGTAACTACTTCCCGCGGATCGCCGGCTGGATCGTCGCTCCGGCGTTCACCTGGTGGGTCCTGATCGGGATGAGCGACGGCAAGGTCGACCACGACCACCTCGCCCTGGTGATCGCGCTCTGGGTCCTCCCGACGGTCAAGGCCGGCCGTCGCGGGTTGGCGTCGTACGGCGATCAGACCCGGTCCGAGGCGGCCGGCTGGGCGATCCGGTGTGTGCAGATCTGTGTGATCGCGACGTACTTCTTGTCCTTCGTCGCGAAGCTGCGGAGTGCCGGCTGGGCGTTGACCTGGCCGGGGAGCGCGGTGCTGACCTGGGCGATCGTACGGCGGCCGCACCCGGTCGGGGAGTGGTTGCTGCATCACCCGTGGATGCTGCACGTGATGCAGTGGGTCGGGATCACCGCGGAGTTCCTGTCGCCCGCGATCCTGTGGCTCAAGGGTCGGTGGCAGTTGCTCGGGGCCCTGTTCTTCCTCGGGTTCCACGCGGCGAACACGGCGATCCTGCTGATCCACTTCCTGCCGACCGTGGTCTGCTGGCTCGCGTTCGCTCCGCTCGAGCGGGTCGTGCCCTGGTTCGAACAGCGTCAGTTCAGGCAGCGTGGGCGCAAGCAGGGGTCAGGTCGCAACGCCCGAGAGGCCGAAGACCAGGCCGAACAGGGCCGGCAGGCCGAGCAGCAGGCCGGCGCGTAGCCGGAATCGGCGGCCGCCGGGGCCCGGTGTGCGGACGATCCGGGACAATACGGCTCCGGCGTACCCGAAAACCAGGGCGGCGAGCAGGATCTGCTTGGTCGGCAGGTCGTCGGCGTTGTGGTGGGTCAGGCCGAGCGTGACCAGGCCCGGGCAGCAGAAGGCGCACATGCCGAAGCCGAGCTCCGGGATCGGCAGCCAGCGGCGGCCGAGCACGTCCCGCTCGGCCGGGCGCTTGCGGCGGATCGACTGGACGAACCGCGCTGTACCGAGCAGCAGGTCGCTGATGCAGAGGACCGCGGCCATCAACAGCGCGACCTGGTAGCCGGTACCGAAGATCGTCTGCACGAGGGAACACGCTAGGCCCTCTTGCGGCAGTTGTCCGCCGAGCCACGTAACGTCTGCTTAACAGAGTCGGGGCACACTGTGTGAGACCTGCAAGGATCAGTTGTTGAGAGGTGGACCAATGGACAAGCAGCAGGAGTTCGTGCTGCGCGCGCTGGAGGAGCGCGACGTACGTTTCGTGCGGCTCTGGTTCACCGATGTGCTCGGGTTCCTCAAGTCGGTGGCGGTGGCGCCGGCCGAGCTGGAGGGCGCGTTCGCCGAAGGGATCGGCTTCGACGGCTCCGCGATCGAGGGGTTCGCCCGGGTGACCGAGGCGGACATGCTGGCCAAGCCGGACCCGTCGACGTTCCAGATCCTGCCCTGGCGGGGCGAGACGATGGGCACCGCGCGGATGTTCTGCGACATCAACATGCCGGACGGGTCCGCGTCGTTCGCCGACCCGCGGCATGTGCTGAAGCGGACGCTGTCGAAGGCGGCCGACCTCGGGTTCACCTTCTACACGCATCCCGAGATCGAGTTCTACCTGTTCAAGTCGCTCGTCGGCGATCCCGGTACGACGCCTGAGCCGGTCGACTCGTCCGGGTACTTCGACCACACGCCGCAGGGGATCGGGAACGATTTCCGCCGCGAGGCGATCACGATGCTGGAGTCGATGGGCATCTCGGTCGAGTTCAGTCACCACGAGGGTGGGCCGGGCCAGCAGGAGATCGACCTGCGGTACGCCGACGCCCTCAGCACCGCGGACAACATCATGACGTTCCGCGTGGTGGTGAAGGAGGTGGCGCTGACGCAGGGCATCTACGCGTCGTTCATGCCGAAGCCGCTGAGCGACCAGCCCGGGTCCGGTATGCACACTCACATGTCGCTGTTCGAGGGTGACCGGAACGCGTTCTTCGAGGGTGGCGCCCAGTACCAGCTGTCCAAGACCGGCCGTGCGTTCATCGCCGGCCTGCTGCGGCACGCGGGCGAGATCACCGCGGTGACGAACCAGTGGGTGAACTCGTACAAGCGGCTCGCCGTCGGTGACGAGGCGCCGTCGTTCGTCTCCTGGGGTCACAACAACCGGTCCGCGCTGGTCCGCGTGCCGATGTACAAGCCGCACAAGGGCCAGTCGTCGCGCGTCGAGTTCCGCTCGCTGGACTCGGCGGCCAACCCGTACCTCGCCTTCGCGCTGATGCTGGCCGCCGGCCTGAAGGGCATCGAGGAGGGCTACGAGCTCCCGCCCGAGGTCGAGGACGACATCTGGTCCCTCACCTCCCGCGAGCGCAAGGCCCTCGGCATCAAGCCCCTCCCCGGCAGCCTTGCCGAAGCGATCAGCGCGATGGAAGACAGCGAACTGGTCGCCGAAACCCTTGGCGAGCACGTCTTCGACTTCTTCCTCCGCAACAAGCGGGCCGAATGGCAGGACTACCGCCGCCAGGTAACCCCCTTCGAACTCAACAAGCTCCTGCCTGTCCTGTAGGTTCCGCCGGTGGACGATCTCCTGGGCAGACTCGTGGAGTTGCCGCTGGGGCACGAGCTGGTGGCTGCCTGCCGGATGAAGGCGGTCGCTTGTGTTGCCGGCATGTTGGTGGCGGGGGAGTCGGCGGATTCGCTGGGGATCGCCGCCAACCTCGTTCCGGATATGTCGGTCGAGGGGATGGAACGGGCGTACGCCTCCGGGCAGGTCATGCGCAGGGAGCAGTCGGCGTTCTCACGGTCCTCGTTCCAGACCCGGCTCAACCATCATCCTGGTGTGGTCGACACCGAGGACGCTGAAGTCGTGCTGGACGGCAGCATCCGGGTTCGGGCCGAACAGGGCGTCCAGGGTCCTGGTGTGCACGTTCAACACGTCGACACCGACAACGGATGGTGGTTGGCGGATACGACGGAGCCAGGGCAGCAGTTCGGGAATCACTTCGCGGCCGTGCGGTTTCATGCGCCGGCCGACCGTGGCGAGCCCGTGCCGATGGTCTACGACCCTGGGTACGACAACCAGGATCCGCTCACGGTGACGGAGTGGAAGGCCCGGCAGGGCTACCCGGACTCCGTGGCCGCGGTCGCGCGGCTCGACGGTCCGTACCGCCTTCACCTCGAGTCGATGAGTGATGTCCAGAGAGCACGTTTGGCGGCGCTCGGCACCACCGAACACAACGACTTACTGCGGGAGTTCTTCCGGTTCCCACCGGAGGGAGATCGGTCTTACGCAAGCGACATCCGCGACCTGATCGTCGTCGAGGAGGCGATGCCAGGCGTCACCGACGATCCGGCCGCCGTCCTCCGCGCGACGCTCCGCGAGCTCGTCCCGCTGGCCACCTACGAGCGGTGGTTGCACGACACCGACGCGCGGATCCGGCTCAGCGCACCATCCGCGTCACCCGCAGTTGTCCAGGCGACCAGCAGTACGACGCCGACACGGCGCCGAGGCGGTCCGTCCGACCGAGAGCCCCGGGAGAGGTAGACACGGCGATTTGCCGCGTCATGGCGGCAAATAGTTTCCTGAGCCGTCATCCAATGGTTGCCAGGATCGCGTGGGATCTAGCCTCATGCGGCGCCTCCTGGTGGTCACCGGACTCACCGTCCTGCTGTTCCTGCCCGGAGCCACCTCGGCTTCGGCTCACGTGATCGCATCGACCGGCTATTCCACCGTGCACCAGGACGGCAACCGCGTGACCTGGCTGCTCAGCCTGGAGTACGACGTACTGGGTCGAGCCGTGGAGCTCGGTGGCCCGGGGACGGATGACGGGCAGCGCGCGCAGGCGCTGGACAATGCCAAGGAGCAGATCGGCGAGTACCTGCACGACCGGGTCGTCGTCTCCGTCGACGGCGCGGCCTGTGAGTCCGCGCTCGAGACCACCTCGGTCGGACAGCGAGCCACGAAGGCGTACGCCGAGCTCGGCCTGGTGTTCGAATGCCCCGGCTCAACCGGAACCTTCAGCCTCAAGTACGACGTCTTCGACACCGCCGAGGCGGTCGCGGACGATCACACCAACCTGGTCGAGTACGACTTCGCCAACCAGCACGGTCGGACCGTCTTCGACCGTTCGCATCACGACTTCAGCGTCGGCGACAACACGATGGCGAGTTCCAGCCTGCAGTTCGGGAAGATGGGCGTCGAGCACATCCTGCTCGGTCTCGATCATGTCCTCTTCGTGGTCGCGCTGATCCTCGGGGCGAGCAGCCTGCGCGGCCTCGTCCAGGTCATCTCGATGTTCACCGTCGCGCACAGCGTCACGCTCGTCTCCACCCTGCTGGGCGGACTCGCCGTACCGGCGGTGATCGTCGAGCCGCTGATCGCGCTCTCGATCGCCTTCGTCGCGGTCGAGAACCTGCTCGGTTCCACCCGCCACCGGCTCCCGGTGGTCTTCGGTTTCGGTCTTCTGCACGGTCTCGGGTTCGCCGGGTCGTTGCGGATCACCGATCAGGCCAGTCCGGAACTGCTCGTCTCGCTGCTGAGCTTCAACGTCGGCATCGAGGTGGGTCAGGCGTTGCTGTTGCTCGCCGTGTTCCCGCTGGTCCTGATGATCCGCCGGACCCGCGTCGCGGTCCCGGTGGTTCGCTCGGCGACCGGGGTCGTCGCCGCCTTCGGTCTCTTCTGGTTCGTAGAGAGGTTCTTCCTGGCATGATCCGCCTGTCACGCAGGTCGAACGATCAATCCACCGCCACCACGAGGTGGCACAAACTCCTGTACGGCGTCACCGCCGGACTGGCCGTCCTGGTGGTCGCAGTGCCTTTGAGCGGCGTAGTCGCGGACGCCGTCGACGGGCCGAGCGCCACCATCACCGGCACGGTCTTCGAGGACAAGGACGCCGACAACCGGATCGACAACGGTGAGGCCGGGATCCCCGGCGTCAGCGTCTCGGACGGTCAGCAGAGCGTCGTCACCGACGCCAAGGGGCAGTACACGTTCAAGACCGACGTCGAGCGTCGGGACACCGACCTCGTCTTCGTCACCCAACCGGCCGGCTACGCCGTCGGCACCGACGACAACATGACGCCGAAGTTCTTCCGGAACCTCGGCCAGTTGACCGACGGCGCCGCCCAGGAGGTCAACTTCGGCCTCCGCAAGGACAAGTCGTCCGCGAACGGCGGGTTCACTTTCGCCAACGTCGCCGACCCGCATGTGAACGCGCAACTGCCCGAGCAGATCGCCGAGGTCAACTCGACCCAGCAGAAGCTCGCGTTCATCCAGGTCAGCGGTGACCTGACCAACAGCGCAACCGACGCGGAGTTCGAGTTCTACAAGAAGAGCACTGCGAACTCGAAGGTCCCGGTCTGGCCGGCTGTCGGCAACCACGAGTACGCCGCGGGTGCGACGTACGCGGCTCGGATCAACAATTACCGCAAGCACGTCGGCCCGGAGTGGTACTCGTTCGACTACAGCGACCGGCATTTCCTGGTGCTGGAGAACAACGGGGCCGCGCCGTTCGCCGAGCAGCTCGAATGGGTCAAGGCCGACCTCGCCCGCAATATGAAGAAGGGCAAGCATCTCGTCGTACTGACGCATCAGCCGATGAACGTCCCGTTCGGCTCGCCGTCGGTGTACGACGAGTACGGCAAGGTGCTCGAGCAGTACGGCGCCGAGCTGATCCTGGTCGGTCACGAGCACTCCAACGACGTCGAGCCGAAGAGCGACTTCGCCGGCACCGCGAAGCACATCCAGACCGTGTCCAGCTCGTACACGATCGACAACTCGCCGCGCGGGTTCCGGTTCGTGCACATGGACAACAAGGCCTTCGACAACCCGTTCCGGATCTACGGCGCGGAGAAGGATCTGACCGTCGTCTCACCGGCGCCCGATACGGCGGTCCCGCTGGACCGCTTCCCCGGCATCCAGGTGAACGCGTACGACACCACCGACGCACCCGTCCGGGTCCGCTACCGCCTGGACAACGGCGCGTGGCGCGCACTGCAGTCGACCGGAGAGTTCACCTGGTACGGCGACCTGCCGCATGGTACCAAGGCCGGCAAGCACAAGCTCGTCGTGGAGGCAGCGGACAAGACCGGCGCGACCTGGACCCGTACGTCGGACTTCACCTTCACCACCGGCAAGGCGATCCAGCCGATCGCCGGAGCGAACTGGTCGCAGCACCACGGCGACGCCTCGCACAACGGGGTCGCCACCGACGCGATCGCCGCCGGCCAGCGGCTAGCCTGGTCCTTCCGGACCAAGGGCACCTTCCTGACCGGCTCGCCAGCGATCGTCAACGGCATCGTGTACGCCGGAACCCGGGACGAGAACGGTGACGGCAACAGCGCGGTCCACGCGGTCTCGCTCGCGACCGGCAAGAAGCTGTGGAGCTACACCGTGCCGTCGTCGGTCCACGGCAGCGTCGCGGTGTCAGATGGTCTCGTCTACGTCCCGACGCTGCGCGGCACGCTCTTCGCCGTGGACGCCAAGACCGGCAAGCTGAAATGGCGGCACGACCCGGAGGCCGCGCCGGAGGGCAACAACCAGCGCACCTACGGGTACTACGGCGTGACGGTTGCCGACGGCAAAGTGCTGTTCCCGTACCAGACTCGCTTCGGCGAGGCGGCGACCGGCCTGCTGCTGGCCCTCGACGCCAAGACCGGCCAGCGGGTGTGGGCCGCACCGATGTCCGGGGCAACGATGAGTGACGGCACGCCGGCTGTCTCCGACGGACGTGTGTACGTCGGCAACGAAACCGCCGACCGGGTGATCGCTTACGACCTGAAGACCGGCGCGAAGGTCTGGCAAGCCACCGAGAGTCTCGGCGGCTGGCAGGACGGCATCCCGTCGGCGGCCGATGGCAAGGTGTTCATCGGTTCGAACAACGGGATCGTGGCTCGTGACGGCGCGACCGGTGCCACGCTGTGGTCCTACACCAGTTCGCACTCGTCGCTGGTGAGCAGCGGCGCGACCCCGGCCGCCGCGGCGATCAAGGGCAACACGGTCTACATGTCCTTCCCGAGCGGCGCGGTCACCGCGTTGAACGCGACCACGGGTGCGGTGATCTGGGACCAGCTGTTGCCGGGTTCGCTGTACCGGGGTGGTTCTTTCACCTCACCGGCGCTGTCCGGGAACACGCTGTTCGTCGGCGCCAACAGCGGCGGGTTCTACGCGCTGGACGCGCGGACGGGCCAGCCGCTGTGGTCGCAGGACATCGGCACCTGGGTGTCGGCCGGACCGGCGGTCAGCGGCAACACCGTGGTCGCCGGCGCGTTCGACGGCAACCTGTACGCCTTCACCCCGGGCGGTACGACGGCCAACCCGTGGCCGCTCGTCTCCGGCAAGGTCACCAACAAGAGCACCGGCGCACCGGTGGCGAACAGCACGGTTCTCGTCGTCCGGGACGGTACGGCGATCGGCCGCACCACAACCGATGCCTCCGGCAATTACCAGGTCGGGCTCTCGCAAGGTGCGGGCAAGTACACCGTCCAGGTTGCCCAGCTCGGGTTCGGGACCGCGGCCAAGGAGGTCGAGGCCGGCGACAGCGGTACGTATCAGGCCAACCTCGAGGTGGCTCCGGTCACCGTCGACGCCAGCATCGGCAAGCGTCTGCCGAGCGGTCTGGTCGAGGGCGGCGTCGGTGACATCGTGATCGAGAACAAGCACCTGGCGATGACGGTCGCGAAGGTCTTCCAGGACTCGCAGCTGAGCCCGTCCACGCCCGGCAAGGTCGTCGACATGGCGATCACCGGGCAGCCGGACCAGCTGGACTGGATCAACCTCCCGTACGTGACCACCACCGAGCCGACCGGCGGCAGTGCCTGGCAGCAGACGCAGGTCCGCTCGACCGACGTCCGGATCGTCGAGAACACCGGCGAGAAGGCCGTCGTCCAGGTCACCGGCACGTCGGTGGAGAACGCGAACCTCAAGGTGGTCACGACGTACACCGCGACCGCCGACGAGCAGTTCATCGCCGCGGCAACGACCTTCACCAACGCAACGGGTGCGCCGCTGACGGTGTGGGCCGGCGACGCCCTCGACCACGACGGCGCGGGCTCGCGCTCGGCCGTCGCCGGCAACGCTCCAGTCACGACCGGTGGGCCGCTCGCCCAGACGCCGGACGTGAAGGGCTGGATCGGTCAGTCGGGGACCGGCGCGGACAACCAGACCTACGGGCTGGTGTACGGCGCGGACAGCGGAGCGTTCACAGGGTATTCGCAGGCGATCTGGACGATGAGCAAGTTCAAGCTCGACCTCCCGGTCGGTGGCGAGCACACCATCACCCGGCGGATCGTCGCGGTCTCCAACGAGGGCGCGGCGGACAAGTTCGCCGTACTGAACCAGTTCGCGTTCTGATCAACCGACCAGGACGCTGAGCACCTTGACGGGCTGCTGGGGCGAGGCCGCGATCCGGTCGAGCACCGGCAGCCCGTTGCTCACGGCACCGATGACGGTGGAGTTCTTCGGTACGCCGTTCGCCGTGTGCACGAGGAAGAACCGGCTCCCGCTACCGCCCTCATTGCTGAGGGCAACTACGCCGTGGCTGTAGGCCTCGTGGCCGGTCAGCTCCGGGGTGAACCGGTACCCAGGCCGGCCCGCGCCGCACTCGAGGATCGCCCGGGTACGGCGCGGGCACGGGGTCTGGTCGTAGAACCGCTTCAGCGCGAGATACGTGAAGCTGTGCACAGCACACGGTGCACCGTGGCGATCAAGCGTGAGGACCAGGTCGCCGCGATTGGTACGGACCGTCACCTTGACCAGTCCGATCGTCGGCGCCAGCGAGTACGGCGGCCGCACGGTCCCGTCACCCACCCGCGTGTAGGTGCAGGTCTTGAAGAGCGTCGGAGCGGCCTGGGCACTGGCGGCCCAGCCCTCCAGGATCAGCGCGACGGCTGCGACCAGGACGACTGCGACAATCCGTTTCCAGTGACGCATAGTGCTGACGCTAACATTGGGTAGGCGGATTGCAACAGATTGTGTTCAGACTGTGGCAGGCTGCGGTGGTGTGTCGTCCGACGCGTGCTTGGACGTCCAACGCGATGCCGCAGTCGAATGCCGGTACGGTCCATCGTCCGGGGGAGGACCCGCCGGGGCTTCTTCGGCAGCAGGTGGGATCACCGGTGTGCCGTCCGCCGCGAGGGCGTGAACTTCCTCGACCGTGAGCAGGCCGACCGGTCGGACCCCCTCGGTGATCACCACGATGCAGCCGGGGATCACCTGCTGGGCGCGGTATCCCTTCGCCGGTACGAGAATGCCCTCGGCCGGGGTCCGCCAGGCGCCCGGCGCGAACCGGCGCAGTGCGATCCCGGCCTGCCCGTCCTCCGCCGTCCGCGGCGGTAGGTAGGCGGTGGCTGTGTAGTCGTAGTCGTAGTCCGGCTCAGGCGGCCCGGACACTCGCCCACCCTGCTGGGGCGTCAACCAGACCACCATGCCCCGAACAGCGAGCGACCCCGTCATCATGACCATGAAGAGCCATCATGCCGATTACTGAGTGAATCCGCTATACGACACCGTGTATTCCCCGCAATCTCTCCGCGATCTGTTCGCGATGTACGGCCCGCCCGGCTGTGACAAGCGTGTCTTGGGTAGCCTGCAAGGGTGGCTGAGGCGCGGATGGGGTCGTGGGAGGGACGGCTGGTCCGGCTCGGGTTCGCGGACCCCCAGCGAGCCGGAGTGATGCTCGAACAACTCGATCTGCTCGAGCCGCACAGCCCCTTGGCGACCGAGCAGTTGATCACCAGTCTGTCCGAGTCGGCAGACCCGGATCTTGCACTGCTGGGCCTGTGCGGGATGGCCGAGGCACTGCACCGGCATCAGTACGATCTGGCCGCGTTCGCGCGCACGCTGGAGATGGACGACGGCTTCCGGCGCCGGCTCGTGTACGTGCTTGGTGCGAGCGAGGCGCTCGGGCGGCATCTCGGCGTACACCCGCGGCATTGGTACGACCTGGCGGATCCTGCGCTGGCCGGCTCGAGGCCGTCGGTTGAGGATGTTGCCGCGAAGCTGGCGACCGCGGTCGACGCCAAGCATCCGGTCGACGCGCTGCGGGTGGAGTATCGCCGGTTGTTGTTGCGGTTGGCCGCGCGTGATCTCGCCGAGGGGCTGCTCGTCGACGAGGTCGCCGCCGTACTGGCCGACTTGGCCGCGGGAGCGCTCGAGACCGCGCTGCGGATTGCCCGGAACCAGTTCTTCGCCGCTCACCCCGGTGCGGCCGATTGCCGGCTCGCGATCATTGCCATGGGCAAGTGTGGCGGCCGCGAACTCAACTACGTGAGCGACGTCGACGTACTGTTCGTCGCCGAGCCGCTGGAAGGTGAGCCGGAGGCGCCCGCGCTCAAGACGGCGACACAGTTGGCCGCGGCAACGATGCAGATCTGTTCGGCCCACACCGGCGAGGGCACGCTCTGGCCGGTCGACGCCGCGCTGCGTCCGGAGGGCAAGTCGGGCCCGCTGGTTCGTACGCTCGACAGCCACCTCGCGTACTACCAGCGCTGGGCCAAGACCTGGGAGTTCCAGGCCCTGCTCAAGGCCCGTCCCGTCGCGGGCGACGCGAAGCTCGGTCAGGAGTACAGCGAGAGGACCGGGCAGCTCGTGTGGTCGGCAGCCGACCGTGAGGGCTTCGTCGACGACGTCCAGGCGATGCGGCGTCGGGTCATCGACCACATCCCCGCAGCCGACGTCGATCGCCAACTGAAGCTCGGTCCCGGCGGGTTGCGGGACGTGGAGTTCGCCGTACAACTCCTGCAGCTTGTCCACGGCCGCAGTGACGAGGCGGTCCGCAGCGGTACGACGCTCGTCGCGCTGGAGCAGCTGACCACAACCGGGTACGTCGGTCGCACGGATGGCGCCGTACTCGCGGATGCGTATCGCTTCCTGCGGTCGATGGAGCACCGCATCCAGCTGTACCGGTTGCGTCGTACGCATCAGGTCCCGGACGACGACGCCGATCTGCGCCGGCTCGGCCGTTCGCTCGGTTTCACGAAGAACCCGGTCACCGACCTGGTCGCGGCGTGGAAGAAGCACGCGCTCGAGGTACGGCGACTCCACGAGAAGCTGTTCTACCGGCCGCTGCTCGCGGCCGTGGCGCGGATCCCCGGCGGCGAGGTGCGGCTGACGCCGGAGGCCGCGAAGCAGCGGCTGACCGCGCTCGGGTACGCCGATCCCTCCTCCGCGCTGCGCCACATCGAAGCCCTCTCGGAGGGTGTGACCCGGCGATCGTCGATCCAGAAGGCGTTGCTGCCGGCGATGCTCGGATGGTTCGCGGAGTCGCCGGATCCGGATGCCGGCCTGCTCGCGTTCCGGACGATCTCCGACGCGCTCGGCTCGACGCCCTGGTACCTGCGCCAACTCCGCGACGAGGGCGCCTCCGCCGAACGGCTCGCGCACCTCCTCGCCAGCGGCCGGTACGCAGTCGACCTCTTGCAGCGTGCACCCGAAGCGACCGCGATGCTCGCCGACGAGCGCGAACTCGTGCCGCGGACGGCAGACGCCTTGCTGACCGAAATGTCCGCGGCCGCGCGTCGCCAAGAAGCACCCGAGGCCGCGGTGGCCGCGATCCGGGCGGTCCGGCGGCGTGAACTCTTCCGGGTCGCCGCGGCGGATCTGTCCGGCCTGCTCGACGTCGAGACGGTGGGGACGACGCTGACGACGATCGCAGTCGGCACCCTGAGCAGCGCGTTGGAGGTGGCCCGCCGCACGGTGGCGAAGGGACAGCCGGAGCCGACGAAGATGGCGATCATCGCGATGGGCCGGTTCGGTGGTCACGAGCTCAGCTACGGCAGCGACGCGGACGTGATGTTCGTCCACCAGCCGAACCCGGGTGCGGACGAGAAGGCCGCCACCGACTTCGCCACCCAGGCCGCAACCGAGCTGCGCCGCCTGCTCGCGCTGCCGGGATCAGATCCGGCGGTCGCGATCGATGCCGACCTGCGCCCCGAGGGCCGCCAGGGACCGCTGGTCCGGACGCTGGCGTCGTACGAGTCCTACTATGCGCGCTGGTCCGCGGTGTGGGAGGCGCAGGCGTTGCTGCGGGCCGATCCGCTTTGTGGTGATGCCGACCTGTGCCAGGCGTTCCGCGAACTGATTGATCCGCTGCGCTATCCGGCGGACGGAGTCAGCGAGCGAGATGTGATGGAGATCCGGCGGATCAAGGCCCGCGTCGACGCCGAACGTCTGCCGCGCGGCGCCGATCCGGCCACTCACACCAAGCTCGGCCGCGGCGGCCTCGCCGACATCGAGTGGACCGTGCAGCTCCTCCAGCTCCGCGAGGCGCACCGCGTTCCGACACTCCGTACGACGCGCACGCTCGGCGCACTCAACGCCGGGGTCGAGGCGGGTCTGGTCGACCCGACCGAGGCGGAGACGCTGCGCACCGCGTGGGAGATGGCGACCCGGATCCGGAGCGCGATCATGCTCGTCCGCGGCCGCCCCAGCGACTCCCTGCCGCGCGATCCCCGCGACCTGGCCGCCGTCGCCCACATCTGCGGCTACCCGCCCGGCGAATCCAGCCGCTTCTCCGACGACTACCTCCGCATCACCCGCCACGCCTACAACACCGTGTCCCGCCTCTTCTGGGACGACTAATAAACTCATGCCGGTGGATGCAGTGGATCAGGTCAGACAGGAAGGCGTCTTCAGCCACGTCCGGCGGAGCGTGCGGATGACGGTTGGGCAGAAACGTGTCTGGGCGACGCACTGGTCCGAGCTGGGTCGCCGGCTCGAGGAGCTGCCGCCTGGATCGGTTGATCTGCCCGCGTGGTTCGACCGGGACGCGCCGACCGTGCTGGAGATCGGGTCCGGGATGGGTGACGCGACCGCGCAGCTCGCCGTCGCGATGCCCGAGGTGAATCACCTGGCCGCCGAGGTGTATCCGGCCGGCCTCGGGCAGCTGATGCTGTGGGTGGAGAAGTACGACCTCGACAACGTCCGGCTGCTGCACGGCGACGCGCTCGACTTCCTGCGTGACCACGTCGCGCCCGGCACACTGGCCGGCGTACGGATCTACTTCCCGGACCCGTGGCCGAAGAAGCGGCACCACAAGCGGCGACTCGTCACCGCGCCGTTCGTCGCACTGGTAGCGTCCCGGCTGCAGCCGCGCGGAACGTTGCATCTGGCAACCGACTGGCAGGACTACGCGGACCGGATGCTCGAGGTCTGCGAGAGCGAGCCGCAGTTGAGCAACCAGTACGACGGCTGGGCCCCGCGACCTGAGTGGCGTCCGGTCACCAAGTTCGAGTCCCGGGCCCAGGCCGAGGGCCGTGAGGTCCGGGACCTGATCTACAGCAAGGTCTAGTGCCTCGCGTCGGAGGCACTAGGCCGACCGACCGGTGAAGCTCCACTGCCCGGCCGGCACGGTGAAGATCGTGTAGCCGTCCTGGTACGTCGCCTCGCCCGCCAGCGAAGCCGGTACGGCGGTGACCTCCGAGGCTGCCGTGGACGGTACATGAACCTCTGCCGTCGTACCGATCGGGATCTGGATGTCCAGCGTGAACACCCGGCTCCGCTTCTTCCAGGCAACGGCTACCCGGCCGCGGACCGTCTCGGTCCGGATGCTTGCCGAGGGCACCTCACTGCGCGCGTCCGGCCGGATCACGATCCGCTCGCAGCCGTCGCCGACGATGCGCAGCCCGGCGACGTTCTCGTAGATCCACTGCACGACCGTGCCCTGGAAATAGTGGTTGCGCGACCGCGAGTCGTCCTCCCACTTCTCCCACATCGTGTCCGCGCCGAGGTCGAACCAGTAACCCCAGCTCGGGAACGTCCGCTGCAAGGCGACATTCGTTGCCACGTCGTCGTACCCGTGCGCGGTGAGGACCGGCAGCAGTACGCCGACACCCAGGCAGCCGGTGTTGAGATGGAAGCCACGGGCCTCGACATCGGCGGCCAGGTTGGCTGCGACACGATCGACCAGATCATCCGGCACCAGTCCGAACGCAAGCGGCACGGCGTTGGACGTCTGCCGGTAGTCCGGATCGTCAGCCGATCGGTACCGGCCCGCCTCGCGATCCAGGAACGCTCGGTTCAGACCGTCCTTGAGGTCGGCGGCCGCCTTGCGATAGTCGTTGGACTGCCCAATCAAGTCGCCGATCTCGGCCGCCGCAATAACAGCCCGATACAGGTATGCCGTACCCGTGAGCCGCCGGTCTTCCGGCGCCGGGCCGTTGCCGTAGCCGGGTGGGAGCCAGTCGCCGAGCACGCTGACGGACAGGCCGTCCTCGACCCGATCGAGTTCCCAGGCGAGATAGCGGGTGAGTGATTCCCAGTGCTCGCGCAGGATCCGCTCATCGCCGTACCAGCGGTGCATCTCGCGCAGCAGGAACGGATAGACCGTCGGCCATTCGGTCGCGGGGGAGAGGTCGGTGAAACCCCAGCCGCTGGACGGGACGATCACGGGCAGCTGGCCCGAGTCGGCCTGGCTGTCCCGGATGTCGCCGAGCCACTTGGTGAAGAACCGGGCCAGGTCGAGCATGGCCAGCATCGTCGGCCCGCCGACCTGCGCGTCACCCGTCCACCCGTTCTTCTCGAAGAACGGCGTATCGGTCGGGATGCCGTGCAGATTCCCCAGGATCGTCCGCCGCATCGCGTGGTCGAACTGTTCGTACGGCGCCTGCGCCGACGCGAACTGTGTCACGGTGCGAACGTCCGAGTGCACCACGCGCATCTGCACCTCGGCCGATGCGCCTTCGAGCTGCACGTATCGGAAGCCCTTGTAGGAGAAGCGTGGTTCCCAGGTCTCGACGCCGTTGCCGGCGGCAATGTACTCGTCGCGCTGGATCCGATCGCCGTCGACGTGCCCGTTCTCCGCGACCACGTTGCCATCAGCAACCGTCTCGCCGTGGGTCAGGCTGATCGTCGTACCGGCGGATGCCGTCACGGTCAGCCTGGTCCACCCGGCCACGGTCCGGCCGAAGTCGGCGATCCAGACACCAGGCCGGACCTCGGTGACGTCGACGGGATCGACAGTGTCGGTCACCCGGATCGGCTCGTGCTCCTGCGCCTTGACCTGTCCCTTCGGCGCCTCGACCACGGTCGCCGCCGACCACGACGAGTCGTCGAAACCGGGTGCGTCCCAGCCGGGCAGGGCGCGGCGCGCGTCGTACGTCTCGCCGGTGTAGAGGGAATCCGAGAGGGTGGGGCCGCCGGTGATGCGCCACGACTCGTCGGTGACCACCTCGGTCGTCCGGCCGTCGTGGTACTCGATCACGAGGCGCGCGATCAGGCGCGGCTCGGCGGTCCAGGGGGCCTGGTGCCAGCGCCAGACGTTGGGGGAGTTCAGGCCGAAGAAGCCGCGGCCGAGCTCGGCACCGACCACGTTGTCGCCGGACTGCAGGAGTTCGGTCACGTCGTGGGTGACATAGAGGACAGTGCGGTCGTAGGCGGTGAAGCCGGGATCGAGGACCGCGTCGCTGACGGCGTTGCCGTTGAGCCGGAGGTCGGCGTACCCGAGGCCGCTCGCGTAGAGGCGGGCTCGGCGCACCGTCCCGTCGATGGTGAAGCCGCGTCGTAGCAGGGGAGCGCTGTCGGTCGTGCCGCCGATCCAGCCGGCGCCGGCGAAGCCCTCGTCAAGGAGGCCGGTCTCGAACCATTCCGGTGCAGACCACTCGCCACTCCGGTCGAGTCCGTCCCAGAGCCGCACGGACCAGTGGTAGCGCGTCCGGGCTGTCGTCGGGCCGTCGTACTCGATCCCGAAGGTCTGCGCGGAAGCCACCCGACCGGAGTCCCATATGTCAGCGGTCTCCGGGCTCAGCAGCTCCGGCGTCGACGCGACGACGATCTGGTACGCCGTCTGCGTCGCGCCGTACCCGGGAGCCGTCGCGACCCAGCTCAGCCGCGGTCTGGGTACGTCGGTGCCGAGTGGCTGGACGGCGTACTCGGTCTTGAGGGAACGGGCGATCAGTGGACCACCAGGCGTCCATCCGTCCGGCACGTGCATCAGGCGGCTCCTCAAGCTCGTCTTGGCACCCCGAGGACCCTAGGCAGCTGGTTGTCGGCCTTTCAACACTCTGACCAGAACCGGCCGTGATCAACAGTGCCTTCTGTTCACTCGCTGCGCTCGTCAAGTGATCGTTTGTCTCACTTCCTGATTTGTCGTCTCACATCGCGAAACCTGAGCATGTCACTCGACTTTGTCCGCTTTCATGGAGACATGCAGGTCACCCGTAATGCGCCCGGCGACGCTCTCACGCGTCGTCGGCACGTCGACCTGCTGCGCGTGAACTCCTCCGGCTGTTGACCTTCGGCGTACTACCCGCCGTTCTGTCAGCGTCTCCACCCGACCCGTGGGAGCAGCTCCGTGCGTCGTCTCATTCTGATCGCCTTGCTGGGCTCGGTCGCCCAGCTCGTCGACGGCACCCTCGGCATGGCCTACGGCGTCACCGCCAGCACGGCCCTGCTGATCACCGGGATCACCCCGGCCGTCGCGTCTGCCTCCGTTCATCTCGCCGAAGTCGGCACCACGCTCGCCTCCGGCCTGTCGCACTGGCGGTTCGGCAACGTGGACTGGCGTGTGGTCACGCTGATCGGCCTACCGGGCGGTGTCGGCGCGTTCGCCGGCGCGACGTTCCTGTCCAGCCTGTCGACCGAGTCCGCGTCGGTGTGGGTTGCCGGACTGCTGCTCCTGCTCGGCGTCTACATCCTGGCCCGGTTCGGGACCGGGAAGGTGCGCGCGATCGTCGAGGGCCGCCCGGCCGGCAAGTTCCTCGGCCCGCTCGGTCTGGTCGCCGGGTTCATCGACGCCACCGGTGGTGGCGGCTGGGGACCGGTCGCGAACTCGGCGCTGCTCAGCAGCGGCAAGCTCGCGCCACGGCGCGCGGTCGGCTCGGTCAACGCGGCTGAGTTCATCGTGTCGGTCGCGGCGAGCATCGGATTCCTGTTCGGACTCGGTGGGCAGAACCTGCCGTTCAGCATCGTCGGTGCCTTGCTGATCGGTGGCGTCCTGGCCGCGCCGCTCGCCGCCTGGCTGGTCTCGCGACTGGCGACCCGCTGGCTCGGCGTCGGGGTCGGCCTGGTGCTGATCCTGACCAACGCCCGCACCCTGCTGAACGGTCTCGACGTCGCCACCGGCCCGCGGTACGCGGCGTACGGCGCTCTCGTCCTCGGCTGGGCCGCCGTCGTCGTGTACGGCGTCCGGTTCGCCGGCCGTCGCGCGGTCACCGAGGCCGAAGGCGTCCTCGACGACGAGCGCGAGCTCGAGACCGTCTCCTGACCTGCCCTTTCTTCCGCCTGCGGCCGTCCAGCCGCCGTACCACCAGAGGTCTTCTCGTGCGTATCCCCAGCATCCGTCCTGTCCGACTCCTCGCCGCAGCTCTGGCCCTGACCGTCGCCGCGGCCGGCTGCTCGCGCGCCGACTCGGACGAGACCACGGCCGCCACCTCAGACAAGGGCCCGGCCACCGAACTCCGGCTCGGCTACTTCCCGAACGTCACGCACGCCGCCGCCCTCGTCGGCCTCGGCAAGGGCTTGTTCAGCAAGGAACTCGGCAACACCAAGCTGGTGCCGACCAAGTTCAACGCCGGTCCCGAGGAAGTCGGCGCGTTGCTCGGTGGCTCGCTGGACGCCGGCTTCATCGGCTCCGGTCCGGCGATCAACGCCTTCGCCAAGTCGAACGGCGAGGCGGTTCGCCTGATCGCCGGTGCGACGTCCGGCGGAGCCCAGCTCGTGGTGAAGCCGACGATCACCAAGCCGGAGGACCTGGTCGGCAAGACCGTGGTCACTCCCCAGCTCGGCAACACCCAGGACGTGTCGCTGAAGAAGTGGCTCGCCGGGAAGAACCTGACCGGCAAGGTCAAGGTGACCAACCTGGAGAACGCCCAGACCCTGGACTCGTTCAAGAAGGGTGACGTCGACGCCGCCTGGCTGCCCGAGCCCTGGTCGTCGCGGCTCGTCCTCGACGCCGGCGCGAAGGTCCTGCTGGACGAGGCCACGCTCTGGCCGGACGGCAAGTTCCCGACCACCGTGCTGATCGTCCGCACCCAGTTCCTGCAGGAGCACCCGGAGACGGTCAAGGCACTGCTCACCGGTCTGGTCTCGGCGATCGACTTCTCCACCAGCAACCAGGCCGAGGCCGCGACCGTGGTGAACGCGCAGCTGAAGGCGGCGACCGGAAAGGCACTGTCGCCGGCCGTGATCGACCGCGCGTTCAAGAACATCCAGCTCACCGCGGACCCGATCGCGGCCACGTTCCCGCAGTTGGCCAAGGACCAGGTCACCGCGGGGATCGCGAAGGAAGCGCCCGCGGTGGCCGGATTCGCGGACCTCGGCCCGCTGAACGACGTACTGGGCAAGGCAGGCAAGCCGGCGGTCGACGCGGCCGGTCTGGACACCAAGTAACTCACGCAGTACCCGAGGAGGCAGCCATGACCGCGACCGTCGAGACCGATCGGACCGCAACGGACAGCAGGGTGAGTCCCGTGCGGTTTCATCAAGTGGGTAAGGCGTTCGGGACCGGCCGGAAGGCGGTCGTGGCGCTGGATGGTGTCGAGCTCGAGGTCGGGGCGGGCGAGTTCGTCTGCCTGCTCGGTGCTTCGGGGTGTGGCAAGACCACGCTGCTGAACCTGGTCGCGGGATTGGATCAGCCGACGAGCGGGCGGATCGAGCTGAACTCGTCGCGTCCGGCCGTGGTGTTCCAGGAGCCCGCACTGATGCCGTGGCTGACGGCCGCCGGGAATGTCGAGCTGCCGCTGCGGATGGCCGGCGTACCGAAAGCGCAGCGACGGGCCAAGGCTGCCGAGTTGCTCGAGTTGGTTCGGCTGGCCGGATTGGGCGACAAGCGGCCGCACGAGTTGTCCGGTGGTATGCGGCAGCGAGTCGCGCTGGCTCGTGCGCTCGCCTCGACGACCGACAACACCGGCTCGGGCGCAGGCAAGCCGTCGTTGTTGCTGATGGACGAGCCGTTCTCGGCGCTCGACGCGATCACCCGGGACGTCCTGCAGGGTGAGCTGCTGCGGATCTGGCGTGCGACCGGTACGGCGATTCTCTTTGTCACCCACGACGTCCGCGAGGCCGTGCGCCTCGGGCAGCGCGTCGTACTGCTGTCGTCGCGGCCCGGCCGGGTCGTGCGGGAGTGGGATGCGGACAAGCTGCCGGAATCCGACGCGGTGGACGAGATCAACGCCGCGCTGCGGAAGGTGATCAGCAGTCATGCCGCCTGAGCGGGCCCTCATAGACGGCACAGCAGATAGCGGAGTGGACGGGACGGCGGAGGGTTCGGTCGAGGCCGGACTCGACGCTCTCGATACGCCGGTCGTCGCGCCCGACGGTTCGCCGCTGCGGCGGATCGCGGCCCGGGTGCTGCCGCCGGTCGGCGCGATCGTGCTGTTCGTGGCGGTGTGGCAGGCGTTGTGGGCGGCCGCGTTCTGGCCCGAGTTCAAGCTGCCCGCACCGGTCGACGTATGGAGCCAGATCTGGCAGCTGGTCACGTCGGGCAAGATCGTCGAACTGTTCTGGGTCTCGGTGCACCGGGCCGTGATCGGCTTCGCGATCTCGCTGCTGATCGCCGTACCGCTGGGGCTGGCGATCGCGAACATCAGGGTTGTACGGCGGGGGATCGGTCCGCTGGTGTCGGGACTGCAGAGCCTGCCGTCGGTGGCGTGGGTACCGGCCGCGATCCTGTGGTTCGGGCTGAACGACCGGGCGATCTACTGGGTCGTGCTGCTCGGCGCCGTGCCTTCGATCGCGAACGGCCTGGTGTCCGGTCTGGATCAGGTGCCGCCGATCCTGCCGCGAGTCGGCAAGGCGCTCGGTGCGGGTCGGCTGGGCGGGATCCGGTACATCCTGCTGCCGGCCGCGTTGCCCGGATTCCTCGGCGGCTTGAAGCAGGGTTGGGCGTTCTCCTGGCGGTCGCTGATGGCGGCCGAACTGATCGCGACCTCACCCGAACTGGGCGAAGGACTGGGTCAGTTCCTGCACAACGGGATGTCCCTGTCGGACATCTCGATGGTCTTCGCCGGCATCATCCTGATCTTCGTCGTCGGCGTCGGCATCGAGCTCCTCGTCTTCCGCCCACTGGAGAACTCGGTACTACGAGCCCGCGGACTGACGTCCTCGGCACACTAACGCCGTACTGTGGGGGCGTGGTCCGATTTCTGCCGTTCCTGATCAGCTTGGTGCTCAGCGTCTACGCGCTGTTCTCCTGCATCCAGACGCCCGACGAGGACGTGCCGCACCTGCCGAAGCTGGTGTGGATCGTCCTGATCGTCTTCGTCCCGTTCGTCGGGCCGATCGTCTGGCTGCTGATGTCCCGGACCCAGCCCGGGCCGGCGGCCGGCACCGTACGACGATCGCCGGCGCCGGGGTCGCGCCCGGTCGCGCCCGATGACGATCCGGACTTCCTCAAGTCACTGGATCGCTACCGGGACCCGCGTACGACGAAGCCCGAGCCGCCCAAGCCGGAACCGCACAAGCCCGAGCCGACCAAGCCCGAGCCGACCAAGCCCGCACCGGCCAAGCCTGAACCGACCGGGGACGGGCCGAAGGACGCGAAGAAGAAGCCACCCCAGGACAAGCCCAAGAAGTCTCCGAAGCCGACCGAGGAGACGCCGTCGGAGACCGACGACGGTAAGGCCTGAGCTTTCGCGCAGGCCCCACCGACGACAGGTTGTACTGGAAGTGCGCGGCTCCTTACGCCGACTTTCGGTGCTCGGTCATGGGGTTGTCGCGCTCGGATTCTGTGGTGCCGCCCCAGACGCCGTACGGCTCACCGACCGACAGAGCGTGCTGCCGGCACTCGGGCTGGACCGGGCAAGTACCGCAGAGCGACTTGGCCACCATCTCGCGGGCGCGCTTGCGCACGCCACGCTCCGATTCGGGCGAGAAGAACAGCTCTGGGTTGACGTCGCGGCACGCGGCCTGCGACTGCCAGTCCCACAGATCCATGAGCGGGCGGGGTAGGCGAGGCATCCCTCTCGACATGGCAACCTCCTTGACTCACCGTGAGCGCGGACGGGCGCTCGGTGAAAACTATGCTCAACTCACACCGAGTTCAACCCTTGTTGTCTCGAACTTCGGTCCATTCGTTATCGCGGCGTACCCATCGAGGGCCGTCGCGGGCCGTGATCGGCGGTTTTCACACGGAGCGGGTGTTCACGTCATCACCTGATGTGACATGAGTCACTTCGTCAGCCAGGCACCGAGAACGGCCGCGAGCAGGCCGGCTCCGAGGTTCAGCACCACGTTGAGCAACGCTTTGCCACGATGCCCGGAAGTGGCCAGTGCGGTCGTCTCGGCCGCGAAGGTGCTGTACGTCGTGAACGCACCGCAGAACCCTGTACCAGCAAGCAAAGCGATCGTGTGATTGCCGACGCCAACGAGCATCCCGAGGACGAAACTGCCGAGAACGTTGACGGTGAAGGTTCCCCACGGGAGTGGCGTCTCGATCCGGGTTCCGAGCAACAACCGTCCGACCAAGTGCTTGTCCACCAGGAAACGCAGGGGAGCACCGACCGCGGCGCCGAGAGCGACCCACACGACGTTCATCGACGGTGCCCGGTCCACTCGCCGATGAATGCCGCCAGCAACGCCGCGACGACCGTGCCGAAGTAGTAGGCAAAGGCAACGAGCAGATGCACGTGCAGAAGCTGCTCGGTATCGACGGCGAAGGTCGAGAACGTCGTGAACCCGCCGAGGATCCCGGTGCCGAGGAACGGCCGCAACAACGGATGCGATCGCGGCGTGATCCGGGCCAGCAGAACACCGATGGCGAAACAGCCGAGTACGTTCGTCCCGAACGTCGCCCAGGGGAACTCGCCGACCGAATGTGGGAACGCCTCAGCGAGGCCGTAGCGCGCCAAGGAGCCGATCACACCACCGAGCGCTACGACACCGACAACACGGGGCAATCCATCGTCAGCCATCGTCCGCTGGATCGTAGCGGTAGTACTCGTGCCCGCCGTGCAGGATGCCCTTCTCGCCGGTCAACGCGCGGATCACCATCGCGTGCGTGATCGCGAGCACCGGTCCGTACGTGCTGGCGGTGTGCCGGGCCAAGGCCGCACGGGCTCGCTCGCGGACCTGCGAGAGCGGCTCCCAGGGACGTTGGAGACCTTCCGGCCACTCCCCGTCGTACTGCTCGAACTCCGCGTGAGCCGCCCGTACGTCGGCAATCCCGCGCCAGGACCCGGTGTTGTCGGGCAGCCAGTCGCGCAGGTCGTAGTCGACCCGAACGCCGAGGGCCAGCCGGTGACCGATGATCGCGGCGCTCTGCAGCGCCCGCGTGAACGGCGAGCTGACCAGGTACGTCGCCTGGATGCCGCTGAGCAGGTCAGCAACCTCCAAGGCTTGTTTCGCGCCGACAGTGGTGAGCGGGGCGGAATCGGCCGCCATCCCCGGCCATCCCCGGGAATCGATCGGCTCGTAGTCCGGCTCACCGTGCCGGACCAGGTAAATCTGCGTCACGGCCATGTTCTACCTGAGATGGCGCGCGCCCGCCCAGCCGCGGGCATGCCCGGGCGGCGGGATCGGCTCGGTCAGAGACGTAGGAGGCCGGACTTGATGCAGTTCGTCGAAGAGATGGTCGATGGGCCCGGGCTGCGTCTCGTCCTCGATCCAGCGCACCTCGGTCGCACCTTGGTGCCCGTGCACGGCAAGGACGGAATCGACATTCGGCCACACCGCCGTCGCCGGGTTGTCTCCGCGCCAGCGAAGGGCCACCGACCCGTCGCTGAACTCGCAGCCTTCCGCGACCACCCCGGTTCCCGACACGCCACTGGGATCCCGGTACCGCACCAACTCGAAAGTCCGCGGCCTCACCACCTGCTGCACTCCCCGTTTCCTCGACCCGTCTTGCAGCCCTCAACGAGTCCGGACCGGTCGCGGTTACTGACCGCCGACCGAACGACGCATGAAGATCCGCTGTGCCGGGTCGAGTCCGAACGCCGTCTCGGCCGCCAGCAGGTCGGTCAGTCCCGAGGTCAACTCCTGCGGCGGCAGCTCCTGGAAGCCGAGGCGGGCGTAGTACGGCCCGTTCCACGGCACGCTGCGGAAGGTGCTGAGAGTGAGGGCCGGCAGCCCCTGCTCCGCGGCCCAGGCGTCGACGTGGCTGATCATCCGGCGGCCGAGTCCCTGACCCTGGTGATCCGGGTGGACGCTGATCTGCTCGATGTGGGCCGCGCCGTCCACCAGCGTGACGAGGACGAAGCCGGTCGGGTGATCGTCGGCGTCGACGGTCACCCAGAGGCGGCCGGCCTGGCGGGCCTGCTCGAAGAGCTCGAGCGGTGGCGGTGGGTGCTCGGCGATATCCGTCATCCCGATAGTGCGGAAGAGCACGCCGGCGGCGGATTCCAGGGTGCGCAGGAGCTCCAGTTCGTCCTGGCGCGCGGTACGGATGGTCACCGGACGAGACAACCATGACCGAGGAGCGGACGCCACGCAGTTTCCGGCAGTGGTAGCCTCTGTCACGTGAAGCGCAGCTATTGGCGATTTTTTGAGTGGCCGGCCTTGGTGCCGGGCAGCTCAGCCATTCGCTGACGCCCAACCGCAAGACACCAGAGCCGGCTCGAAGACAAGGACTCCCGTCCTTGTCTTTTTTCGTTCCCAGCCGGTGTCTGCGACCTTCCGCGGCCTCCGGCGCCAGCCCCCTCGGGGGCGGAAAGGTCCCCATCATGAACACCCTCCCTCAGCAGGCCAGTCAGGCGGCCGTCGTCGACCGACGGATCGAGAAGACGGTCCCGCTGGTCACCCCGCTCGCCCTGCACGACGAGCTGCCGCTGAGCGACGACCTCGCCAAGACCGTCGTCGATGGTCGACAGGCCGTGGTCGACGTACTGAACGGCGTCGACGACCGGTTGCTGGTCGTCGTCGGGCCGTGCTCGGTCCACGACGCGAAAGCGGCCCTCGAGTACGCCGAACGCCTCCGACCGGTCGCTGAGCGACTCTCCGACGGTCTGCTCGTGGTGATGCGCGTGTACTTCGAGAAGCCGCGCTCGACCCTGGGCTGGAAGGGCCTGATCAACGACCCGGGTCTGGACGGCTCCGGCGACGTGAACCGTGGCCTGCGGACCGCTCGCCAGTTGCTGCTCCAGGTCCTCGAGCTCGGCCTTCCGGTCGGGTGTGAGTTCCTCGACCCGATCACCCCGCAGTACATCGCCGACACCGTCGGGTGGGGCGCGATCGGCGCGCGGACGGTCGAGAGCCAGGTGCACCGCCAGTTGTCGTCCGGTCTGTCGATGCCGATCGGCATGAAGAACCGCCCGGACGGCTCGATCGGTACGGCGGTCGACGCGATCAAGGCTGCCGCCGTACCGCACGTGTTCACCGGTATCGCCCACGACGGTGCGCCCGCAATCCTGCACACCCGCGGCAACCCGGACTGCCACCTCGTACTGCGCGGATCCGACAGCGGACCGAACTACGACGCGGTGTCTGTCGCCGGCGCGCAGGAGGCGCTGCGCAAGGCTGGTCTGCCGGAACGCGTGGTCGTCGACGCGAGCCACGGCAACAGCCGCAAGGACCACCGCCGGCAACCGGTGGTGGCCGAGGAGATCGGTGCGCAGATCGCGGCCGGCAACTCCGCGATCGTCGGCGTGATGCTGGAGTCGTTCCTGGAGGAGGGCCGCCAGGAGCTCGACCCGACCCGCGAGCTCACCTACGGGCAGTCGATCACCGACGCCTGCATGGGCTGGCAAACCACCGAAACAGTCCTCGAAACCTTGCGGGATGCGGTGCTGACCCGGCGGGGATAGCTGTTCACCTGGAGGTCTAGTCACGGCTACAGCGCGACCCTAGGGGTCCGGACCATGACTGAGATCTCCCGGCGCCCGGTGCTTGGTTCGGCGGTGGGTGGGGCAGCGGTCTCGCTGCTCCCACCCTCGCTGCACACCGCGATGGCGCAGCCTGTGCGGCGCGGTGGGCTGCGCGCGGTCGAGCACGTGATCGTGCTGATGCAGGAGAACCGCTCGTTCGACCACTACTACGGGACCCTGCGCGGGGTCCGCGACCATGACGCACTACGAGCGTCGCGACATCCCGTTGCAGTACGAGCTCGCCGAGACCTTCACGATCTGCGACGCGTACCACTGCTCGGTCAACGGCTCGACGAACCCGAACCGCAACTACCTGTGGTCCGGCACCACCGGCTACGAGCCCGGTACGACGCAACGCGCGGTCACCAACGCCGCCTACGACCACAACCACGCCGGTTACGACTGGACGGCGTACCCGGAACGGCTGGAGAAGTGCGGTGTCTCCTGGCAGATCTACCAGGAGTGGGACAACTTCACGACAACGCGGTCGAGTACTTCAAGACGTTCAAGGAGCTCGGGCACCGGATCCTCCTGGTCCCGTCCGCGGTCGACTCCGAGCACCCCGGCTCGTCCACTCCGGTCGGCAGCGCGAATCTCGTCTACGACCTGCTCGACGCGATCGCGTCGGACCCGGAGATCTGGTCGAAGACCGTGCTGCTGATCAACTTCGACGAGAACGACGGGTACTTCGACCACGTCCCACCGCCGGTCGCGCCGCGACCCGCCTCGGGTGAGGGCGACGACTGGTACGCCGGTCAGCCGATCGGTCTCGGCCCGCGGGTCCCGATGACCGTGGTGTCGCCGTGGACGGTCGGTGGGCATGTCAACTCGCAGGTGTTCGACCACACGTCCGTGATCCAGTTCCTGGAGGACTGGACCGGCGTACGCGAGCCGAACATCAGCAAGTGGCGGCGGACCGCGTGTGGCGATCTCACGTCGGCGTTCGACTTCCAGCGCACGTACCGGCAGCCGTCGGTCGACCAGCCCGGTCCGGTGCCGGCTCCGATCGAGCGGTGGAAGCCGACGCCGCCGGTCGACCAGGCGGTTCCGCAGCAGGAGCCAGGTCGCCGTCCGTCGCGTGCTGGTACGACGTAGAGGTCACGGCCGTCGAGGACACGACGTACTGTCGCCGGCTCACCGGGCACCTGGAGACCGGGAAGCCCAGCATCACCGGGTGATGCAGCCGCAGGACTCGCGATGCATGATCTCGGCCGGCAACCGGCTGGTCTGAGGTGGTGCGCCCGGGTCGTTCATCCTCCGGATCAGGAGCTGGACGGCCCGGGCCCCGATCGCGGCCGACGGCTGCGCGACTGTGGTGAGGCCCGGGCTGAAGAGGTCGGCCCAGGCGAAGTCGTCGAAGGCCGCGATGGCCAGGTCACGCGGCACCTTCACACCGGCAGCGCGGAAGGCGGCGAGCGCGCCGATCGTCATGTCGTTGTTTGCGGCAAATACCGCGGTCGGTGGCTCGCGCAGCTCGAGCAGTTCCCAGGCCGCTTTCCGGCCACCCGCGCTGGATGACGAGCCGTTGATGACCAGGCGGGGATCGACGGCGACGCCGGCGCGCTGATGAGCCAGGTGATACCCGCGTAGGCGTTCGCTGCTGGTCGAGAGGCCGGAGATGCCTGTCAGCATGCCGATCCGGGTGTGGCCGAGCGAGATCAGGTGATCGATGACGGCCGCGGTGGCCGCCTCGTTCTCGACGCCGACCTGGTCGACGCGGAGGTCGGGATCGATCCGGTCCACTACGACGTACGGAATCGGGTGATCGCGCAACAGCGGCAGGGTGAGGTCGCGCCAGCCGACGGCCGGGGCGATCACCAGGCCCTCGATGTGGTGGGCGAGCAGGTTCGCGATCGCGACCGCCTCGTGCCGGGCGTCGTCGCGGGTGTCGACCATGATCAGGTTCAGTCCGGCCCGGGTCGCCTCGCCGTCGATGCCCTGGATCAGGTCGGCCCAGTACGGATTCGAGGCGGCGGTCAGGGCCAGCCCGATCGTCCGGTTCGACCCGGCCGCGAGCGAGCGCGCGGTCGGGTGCTGCTGGTAGCCGAGAATCCGCATCGCGTGCTGGACCCGCTCACGCGTCTTCGGCGCGACCAGGCGGGTGCCGTTCACGACGTGCGAGACCGTACTCACCGATACTCCGGCGGCGTGGGCGACCTCGGTCATCGTGACCATCCGTCGAATGGTCGTCGCTGTCCGTACGTTGCGCAAGGCTTTGCGCAAAGCCGGAAACCAGTGCCCGCACAGGTCTACCTTCACCACTCAGACCTCCGCCCGGGTCGGTGGACCCGGGCCTACCCAGCTCCGGGAGGGCAGACCCGTGCGTAGAACCGTCCCCGTGTTCCTGCTCGCCGCTTCACTCGTGTGTACGGCGGCCTGCACCCAGACCAAGTCCGGTGGTGGCAGTTCGGACGACAGCGGACCGATCAAGATCGGCCTGGTCACCAAGACCGACACCAACCCGTACTTCGTCAAGCTGCGCGAGTCGGCCAAGGCGCACGCGCAGTCCAAGGGCGCCGAGCTGATCGCGGTGGCCGGGAAGTTCGACGGCGACAACGAGGGTCAGGTGGCCGCGATCGAGAACCTGGTCCAGCAGGGCGTGAAAGGAATCCTGATCACGCCGAGCAACTCGACCGGCATCCTCGGAGCGCTCAAATCGGCCAAGGAGAAGGGCGTTCTGGTGATCGCCCTCGACACCGAGACCGATCCGAAGGACGCGGTCGACGCGACCTATGCGACCAACAACACGACGGCCGGTGAGCTGCAGGGCAAATACATCAAGGCCACCCTCGGGTCGACGCCGCCGAAGCTGCTGCTGATGGACGGTACGCCGGGCGGCACCGTCGACGAGCAACGCCATCGTGGCTTCCTGCAGGGGATGGGCCTGAAGGACGGTGACCCCGCGATCCTCGGCGCGGCCCCGACCAACGGCGACCAGAACAAGGCGCAGGCAGCGATGGAGAACCTGCTGCAGCGCGACTCCTCTGTCAATGCCGTCTACACCTTGAACGAGCCCGCTGCGCGCGGCGCCGTTGCGGCTCTGACCGCGAAAGGGCTGGCGGGCAAGGTGGCCGTCGGTTCGATCGACGGCGGTTGCCAAGGGGTCGCGGACGTGAAGGCCGGCAAGTACCTGGCCACCGTCATGCAGTTCCCGAAGAAGATGGCCGAGCAAGGCGTGGACGCGGTGGTCGACTTCGCCAAGAACGGCAAGAAGCCCACAGGTTTCCAGGACACCGGCGCCCAGCTCATCACCGACAAACCCCTCGCGGGCCTGGACGCCAAGGACACGACCTGGGGCGCCCAGAACTGCTGGGGCTGAGATGACGATCACCGGAGAACGAACGACTCCCACCCTGAGGAACCGTTCTGCAGAAGCCTTTCTGCACAACCCGGCGTTGGGTCCACTGGGTGCACTCATCCTTGCCGTCATCGTTTTCTCGGTGACGACCAGCACCTTCCTCACGGTCGACAACATCTCGCTCGTGGTGCAGCAGTCGCTGGTGGTGGCGACCCTGGCGCTGGGGCAGACGCTGATCGTGCTGACCGGCGGGATCGACCTCGCGAACGCGGCGATCATGGTGCTCGGCACGATGGTGCTCGCCCGGCTGGTGACCGAGGGGAGTCCGTCCGGCGTCGCCCTGCTGGTGGGATTCCTGGTCTGTGCGTTGCTCGGCGCGGTGTCCGGTGGCCTGGTGACGATGCTCAACCTGCCGCCGTTCATCGTGACGCTCGGCATGCTGACCGTCGTACTGGCTGCCGGCCGGCTGTACTCCGGCGGCAACTCGTTCCCGGTCACCAATGAACTGCTCGGCGTACTGGGTGAAGGCGGGTACCTGTTCGGCCAGATCAAGGTGACGCACGGGATGACGCTGGGCGTGGTCATGTTCGCGGTCACCTGGTACGCGCTGACCCGGACCGCCTGGGGGCGCCATGTGTATGCCCTCGGCAACGATCCGGAAGCGGCCCGGCTGACCGGTATCCACGTCGGCCGGACCCGGTTCAGTGTCTATCTGATCGCCGGCGTGATCTACGCGTTCGCCGCCTGGCAGGCGCTCGGCCGGATCCCGAACGCGGACCCGAACGCCTTCCAGACCGGCAACCTGGACAGCATCACCGCGGTCGTCATCGGCGGCACCAGCCTGTTCGGCGGCCGGGGCAGCGTGATGGGCACGGTCGTCGGTGCCCTGATCGTCGCCGTACTGCGATCCGGTCTGACCCAGGCCGGCATCGACAGCCTGTACCAGGACGTCGCGACCGGTGTCCTGGTGATCGCCGCCGTCGCCTTCGACCAGATCGTCCGCCGGAGGTCACGATGAACGCACCCGCTCTGCAAGCCCGTGGCCTGGTGAAGCGCTACGGCCGTGTCACCGCCATCGACGGCGCCGACTTCGACCTGTACGCCGGGGAGGTCCTGGCCGTGGTCGGCGACAACGGCGCCGGCAAGTCGAGCCTGATCAAGGCCTTGTCCGGAGCGCTGATCCCGGACGCCGGCACGATCCTGCTCGACGGCCAGGAGACCCACTTCCACTCACCGCTCGACGCCCGCTACGCCGGGATCGAGACCGTCCACCAAACCCTCGCACTCGCCCCGGCGATGGACATCGCCACCAACCTCTTCCTCGGCCGGGAGGTACGCCGTACCGGTCCGTTGGGGACCGTGTTCCGGCTGCTCGACCGGTCGGCGATGCGCAAGCAGGCGCAGCGGCAACTCGATGCCCTCGGCATCGAAACCGTGCAGCACATCGGCCAATTGGTCGAGACCTTGTCGGGTGGTCAGCGGCAGGCGGTCGCGGTGGCGCGGGCGGCGATGTTCGGCAACCGGATGGTGATCATGGACGAGCCGACGGCCGCCCTCGGCGTGAAGGAATCCCGGCAGGTCCTCGACCTGATCCGCCGGATCCGTGATCGCGGCCTGCCGGTCGTGCTGATCAGTCACGACATGCCGCAGGTGTTCGAGATCGCCAATCGCATCCACGTGCACCGGCTCGGCCGGCGGGTGTCGGTGGTCAGTCCGGCGGACGCGTCGATGAGTCAGGTGGTGTCGCTGATGACCGGTGCGCTGCGTCCCGACGATTCCGACGCACCGCCGAACCTCGTGAGTTAGCGGGCGATGGCCGCCGTACGAGCCTTGGTCACGGTGATCAGGTCGGCGGGGGACAGGCCGATGTCGAGGCCGCGGCGGCCACCGGACACGTAGACGGTGTCGTGGTCGGAGGCAGTGCTGTCGACGACGGTGGGAAGGGCGCGCTTCTGGCCGATCGGGCTGATGCCGCCGACGACGTACCCGGTGGTGCGTTCGGCGGCGGCCGGGTCGGCCATCACGGCCTTCTTCCCGCCTGACGCGGCCGCGATCGCTTTCAGGTCGAGCTGCTTGTCGACCGGCAGTACGCCGACCGTGAGTTTGCCGTCGACCTCGACCAGCAGGGTCTTGAACACCTGCTCGGCTGCGAGCCCGAGTGCCTCGGCCGCCTCCAGCCCGTAGGACTTCGCGGCCGGGTCGTGGTCGTAGGCGTGGGTGCTGAACTCCACCTTCGCCTTCGTCAACGCCACTGTCGCCGGCGTCCCCTGGCTCTGCTTGTTCTTAGCCACCCGCCGAGCCTAATCCGACCGGCGCCAACCGGACGCAGCACCTGCCGGGACCAGGGTCGAGCCGGGCTTCGTACGGGATGTCGAGGGCGTCGACGAGTCCGGCGAGCAGGTGCAGGTTCATCCCGCAGACCAACTGCGGCTGCTCGACGGCGATGCGCTGGAACGGGCAGTTGGCGAGCGCGATGCCGTCCTTGTCGGGGCGAGGCTCGAAGCCGTGGGCGGCCAGGATCTCGGTCAACGACGTGCCGCTCGCCGCGCGGCCGAGGGCTTCGCCGTACTCCTCGGCCCGGTGGTTCACGGCTTCGCGGGGCGACGTACCGGTGGACTCGGCGTCCTCGATCGCGGCGGCGAGCAGGCGGCCGGCCACGGCGTACTGGCGCTCTGGCAGAGAGATCTCGATCTCACGGTCGGAGCGGTGGTAGAGCTTCGCGGGACGGCCGGCGCCGGGTCCGGTGCGTCCGGAGCGGCGCTCGTAGCAGGTCGCGAGCAGACCCTCTTCGGTCAGCTTGTCGAGGTGGAATGCGGCTGTCGTGCGCGGTAGTTCGAGCGCGGTGGCGGCCTCGTCCCGGCTGACGGGTGCGGACTGGGCGACGACGTACTCGTAGAGCCGGCGCCGGGTCGGTTCCTCCAGCACGGCGACCGCCTGAACCCGTGCGTCCCAAGGAATGTCCACAGAATGATTCTATCGACAACATCGGTTGATGTAACAGTATGATGGGCGTTCGTTGAACCTTCAGGGAGTTGCAGATGGCGATCTCGGCCGACCTCGAGTCCGTCCCCCTCCACATCGTTCCCGGGCGGGCGGAGATCGATCTACCCGCTGCCCAGCGTGCCGTCGCGGATCTGCTGACCGCGCTCGGGCGGGACCCGCACAGTCCGCATCTGGCGGACACCCCGCGCCGCGTCGCGGATGCCTACGCGGAGATGCTGACGCCGCGCGAGTTCGAGCTGACCACGTTCCCGAACGACGAGGGGTACGACGAACTCGTCCTGGCCAAGGACATCCCGGTGCAGTCGCTGTGTGAGCACCACCTGCTGCCGTTCACCGGGGTCGCCCACGTCGGGTACCTGCCGGGGGAGCGCATCCTCGGGCTGTCGAAGCTGGCCCGGGTGGTGGAGCTGTTCGCCCGCGACTTCCAGGTGCAGGAGCGGCTGACCAAGCAGATCGCCGACTGGTTGCAGGATCACCTCGACCCGAAGGGGGTCGGCGTGGTGATCGAGGCCGAGCATCAGTGCATGTCGTTGCGTGGTGTCCGCGCGATCGGTTCCCGCACGGTCACGTCGTCGTTGCACGGCGTACTACGCAACAGTCCCAGCTCGCGCCAGGAGTTCTTCGCCCTGACCGGCCTCACCCCGTAGTTACGGCGGCCGGGCGAAGGATTACCGCAGGTCAGCCGGCGACCGCCGCCGGGTGGTGGGTATGGCGTCCAGTGGCCAGGATGTGGGCGACTTCGCCCGGGAGCAGGTCTGTGCCGGGGACCGTTTCCATCTCGGAGACGTCGAGCCAGCGGACCACAGTGGCGCCGCAGTGGCCGTGGACGGCGAGGATGGAGTCGAGGTCCGGCCAGACGGCCGTGGACGGGTTGGGCCCGTGCCAGCGGAGGGCGACCGAGCCGTCGGTGAAGACACAGCCTTCGGCGACGATGCCGGTTCCGGAGACTCCGCTGATGTCGGTGTAGCGCACGAGTTCGAACGTCTGGGGTTTCACCGGCGGGCCTTGCCGGAAGCTACTGACCCGTTGTGCTGTGGATGGCGTGAGGGAGGTGCCATGATCCTTTCCCCGTAGTCGGCGTGGGTGGGCGCTCGCCACAAACCGGGGACAATACCGACTGTCAACGGGGAAGGACGGTCTGTAGCGACACATCTTCTCAAGACAAGCTAGAGCCAAATCGCCCGAACGCGCCAGAGTTCCGGCAGCGTGTCTCAATCTGCGACCTGCGAACGGCTCGAAACTCCTGACAAACCAGGACAATTCGGTGGGTTGTGGTCGCCCGGCGTGATCGAATACAGCGGTGTTCCTGACGTTTGGCACCGACCTGGCTGGAATTGACGCGCCCGCGAGCGATTTCGGGTTTCTGCTGCACAAGAACCCGGCGCGACCGCAGGCGATCGACGTGACCGGCGGGTCCGCCCATGTGTTCTACCCCGAAGCGACCGACGAACGCTGTACGGCGGCTGTCCTGCTCGAAATCGACCCGATCGGGTTGGTCCGCGCCGGCCGCGGGAAGGCTGCGGAGGGATTCACGCTCGGGCAATACGTGAATGACCGTCCGTACGCCGCTTCGAGCCTGCTGGCGGTCGCGCTCGGGAAGCTGTTCCGGACCGCGATGAACGGGCGCTGCGACGCTCGTCCCGAGCTGGCGGCGCGGGCGATCCCGCTGGAGATCCACGTCCCGGCGCTCCCGTGCAGCGGTGGCGCCGACTTGGCCGAGCGGCTGTTCGCCCCGCTCGGCTGGACCGTGGACGCCCGGCCGGTGCCGCTCGATCCGGAGATCCCGGCCTGGGGCGCTTCGCGGTACGTCGATCTGCGGTTGACCGGCGTACTCCGGCTGGCCGATGCACTCAATCACCTCTACGTCATGCTCCCGGTGCTGGACGATGCCAAGCACTACTGGGTCGGGTCCGACGAGGTCGACAAGCTCGTCCGGGCCGGCGAGGGCTGGCTCGGCGCGCACCCGGAGAAGGACCTGATCTCGCACCGCTATCTGGCGCACCGGCGGTACCTGGCCGACTCGGCTCTGGAGCGGCTGGCCGAGGTGGATGGCGTCGAGGTGGTGGAGGAGGAGGCGGTCGAGGGTTCGGTCTCGCTGGCGGTTGAGCGTCGTACGGCGGTGGCCGGCGTACTGCGGGAGCTCGGGGCGCGGCGCGTGGCTGACCTCGGTTGTGGTGAGGGCGCGCTGGTTGCTGAGCTGCTGAAGGATCCGATGATCGGCGAGCTGATCGCGACGGATGTCTCCGCGCGTGCGCTGATCTCGGCCAAGCGACGGCTGCACTACGACGACCTGCCGGACCGTCAGCGCGAGCGGCTGCGCTTGCTGCAGTCGTCGGTGACGTACGCCGACCAGCGCCTGGCCGGGCTCGATGCCGCGGTGCTGATGGAGGTCGTCGAGCACGTCGATCCGCCTCGGCTGCCGGCGCTGGCTCGTTCCGTCTTCCACACTGCCCATCCCGGAGCCGTCATCGTCACTACCCCGAACGCCGAGTACAACACGTTGTTCCCGTCCCTTCCGGCCGGCAATTTCCGCCACCCCGACCACCGGTTCGAATGGACCCGCGAAGAATTCCGGTCGTGGTCCCAGGATGCCGCGGAGATGTACGGCTACACCGTCGAGTTCCGCCCCATCGGCCCAGAGGACCCGCAGTTCGGTGCCGCGACCCAACTGGCTCTCTTCAAGGTGCAAGGGGAGGTCGGCTGATGGGTGAGATCGAGATCCCGGCGCTGTGTCTTGTTGTGCTTGTCGGCGCCAGCGGTTCGGGGAAGTCGACGTTTGCGCGGGAGCACTTCCTCGGGACCGAGGTGATTTCTAGTGACTTCTGCCGGGGGCTGGTTTCTGATGACGAGAATGACCAGGCCGCGACCAAGGACGCGTTCGAGGTACTGAACTTCATCGCCGGGAAGCGGCTCGCGGCCGGGCGGTTGACGGTGATCGATGCGACCAATGTGCAGCCGGAGGCGCGCAAGGAGCTGGTGAACCTCGCCCGCGAGTACGACGTACTCCCGGTCGCGATCGTGCTGGATCCGCCCGAGCGGGTGTGCATCGAGCGCACCGAGCAGCGGGCCGACCGGCAGTTCGGCGCGAAGGTGATCGCCCGTCAGCGCTCGCAGCTGAAGCGCGGTCTGCGAAGCCTCAAGCGTGAGGGCTTCCGGACCGTGCACGTGCTCACGACCGTCGAGGAGATCGATGCCGTCAGCATCGAACGCACCCGGCTGTACAACGATCTGACCGATCAGACCGGCCCGTTCGACATCGTCGGGGACATCCACGGCTGCCGGGCCGAGCTCGAGCAACTCCTCACCAACCTCGGCTACACCGTCACCCGCGACGACGCCGGCCGCGCGGTCGACGCCGTCCACCCGGACCGTCGGGCGGTGTTCGTCGGCGACCTCGTCGACCGCGGCCCCGACACCCCAGGTGTCCTCCGGCTGGTGATGGGCATGGTTGCCAACGGCCACGCTTTCTGTGTCCCCGGCAACCACGAGGACAAGTTGCTCAAGGCCCTCAGAGGCAAGAACGTGAAGATCAGCCACGGCCTCGAAACCACCCTCGAGCAGCTCGCCGACGAGCCACCAGAGTTCCGCGACGCCGTCATGGCCTTCATCGACGGCCTGATCTCGCACTACGTCTTCGACGGCGGCAAACTCGTCGTCTCGCACGCCGGCCTGGTCGAGCGGATGCACGGCCGTACCTCCGGCCGGGTCCGATCCTTCTGCCTGTACGGCGAAACGACCGGTGAGACCGACGAGTTCGGCCTGCCGATCCGCTACCCGTGGGCGAACGAGTACCGCGGTCGAGCGACCGTCGTCTACGGCCACACTCCGACTCCGGAGCCGGAGTGGATCAACAACACGATCTGCCTCGACACCGGCTGCGTCTTCGGCGGCGCGCTCACCGCCCTGCGCTATCCCGAGCGTGAGCTGGTCGCGGTCCAGGCCGCCCAGGAGTACTACGCGCCCGCGAAACCGTTGCACGTGGCAACCGCGCCGGGTCGCGAGCCCGACGTACTCGAGCTCACCGATGTGACCGGTCGCCGGGTGATCGAGACCTCGGCGCACGGCCGGCTCAGCATCCGGGCCGAGCAAGCGGGCGCGGCGCTGGAGGTGATGAGCCGGTTCGCGATCGATCCGCGGTTCCTGCTCTACCTGCCGCCGACGATGAGCCCGGTCGCCACGTCGAGCGAGCCCGGCCTGCTCGAACACCCACGGCAGGCCTTCGAGATGTACCGGGCGCAGGGCGTCACCGAGTTGGTGTGCGAGGAGAAGCACATGGGCTCGCGCGCCGTTGTCCTGTTGACCCGGGACGACGATGTCGCGGAGAAACGATTCGGCCTGGCCGGTCGGGGTGCGATCCACACGCGGACCGGCCGATCCTTCTTCGACGCTGCCCTGACCGACGAGCTCCTGCTCCGGCTGCGCGCCACCGCCGAGGAGGCGGGCCTGTTCACAGAGCTCGACACCCCGTGGCTGCTCCTCGACGCGGAGCTCCTGCCGTGGAGCGCGAAGGCCGAGGAACTGCTTCGCAACCAGTACGCCGCCGTCGGCGCAGCCGCCCGTACGTCGTTGCCAGCCGCAACGGATGCACTCCGGTCGGCGGTCGCGGCCGGCCTGGACCTCGGTGAGTTGCTGGCCGCAACTGAACGGCGTACGGCGAACTCCGAGCGGTTCACGGATGCCTACCGGCGGTATTGCTGGCCGACGGACGGGCTGGACGGGGTCCGGATCGCGCCGTTCCAGGTGCTGGCGTCGGAAGGTGCGACGTACCAGGACCGGCCGCATGCGTGGCACCTCGGGATCGCGGACCGGATGGTTTCCGCCGGCCCGGGACTGATCACGCCGACCCGGCGGCTGTTCGTGGACGCCGAGGACTGGGACGCCGGGATCGCGTGGTGGGGGGAGCTGACTGGTGCGGGCGGTGAGGGCATGGTGGTGAAGCCGGCCGCCAACCTGACCCGGACCGCGAAGGGACTCGCGCAGCCGGGGCTGAAGGTCCGCGGGCAGGAGTACCTGCGGCTCATCTACGGCCCGGACTACACCGAGCCCGCGAACTTCGAGCGCCTCCGCGACCGCAACCTCGGCCACAAACGCTCGCTGGCCCTCCGCGAGTACGCCCTCGGCATGGAGTCGCTGGACCGCGCCGCCCGAGGCGAACCCCTCTGGCGAATCCACGAGTGCGTCTTCGCCGTCCTCGCCCTGGAGTCCGAGCCGGTCGACCCCCGGCTCTGAGCCGGGGCCCCCGACGCAGGAGTTGTATCCGGGAGGTAAACGTCTTCCGGAATCCCTTGGCAAGGCGTGGGGGAGCGCCTAGGGTCAGTGCAATGTCACACGGTACAGAGATCACGACGGAGCTGACCGGAGGGCTGCTCCGCGCCTGGCAGGAGCGCAACCGGACCGCGACGATCCCGCACTCGATCGCCGAGCTGCGCAAGGCGGGGAACCTGGAGAACCTGCGTCGGCTGGCCGACCCGTCGATCGGGCCGTACCGCGGGCGCTACCCGTTCCTCGACACGGACCTCTACAAGACCCTCGAAGGGCTCGCGTACGAGGTCGGCCGGGACGACGCGCCGGTCGGAGCACGGGAGTTCTTCGACGAGGTCGTCGGGTTGCTCGAGCAGGCGCAGGCCGAGGACGGTTACCTGAACTCGTACTTCCAGGACCCGGATCAGCCCAAGCAGCCGTGGTCCGACCTCGGCTGGGGGCATGAGCTCTACAACCTCGGTCATCTGATTCAGGCGGCCATCGCGGCGAACCGTCAGTTGGAGGACGGTCGATTGTTGACAATCGCCGGCCGGTTCGCGGATCTCGTCGTACGGAAGTACGGGATCGACGGCGAGGAGGTCGTGGACGGGCATCCCGAGGTCGAGATGGCGCTGGTCGAGCTTTATCGAGAAACCGGCAACGCGGAGTATCTGACCCAGGCGCGGCTGTTCGTCGATCGCCGTGGGCAGGGGAAGTTGAAGCACACGATCTTCCCGGCCGAGTACTTCCAGGACAACGCGCCGTTCCGGGAGTTGCCGTCGGTCACCGGGCACGCGGTCCGGATGGCGTATCTCGCGGCCGGTGCCGCGGACGTGCACCTGGAGACCGGTGATCCGACCCTGCTGGCGGCGTTGGAGCGGCTGTGGGACGACATGGTCGCGACCAAGCTCTATCTCACCGGTGGGCTGGGAAGCCGGCACTCGGATGAGGCGATCGGGGATCGGTACGAGTTGCCGTCCGAGCGCGCGTACGCCGAGACGTGTGCGGCGATCGCGACGATGCAGTGGGCGTGGCGGATGCACCTCGCGACCGGGAAGGCGTCGTACCTCGACGTCTTCGAGACAGTGCTCTACAACGCTTATGCCGTAGGGCTTTCGGCCGACGGCACGGCGTTCTTCTACGACAACCCGTTGCAGCGGCGGCCGGATCATGAGCAGCGCTCCGGGGCTGAATCCGGCGGAGAGCCGTTGCGGCGCGCGTGGTTCGGCTGCCCGTGCTGCCCGCCGAACATCATCCGCTGGATGTCCCAGCTCCAGGACTACGTCGCCACCACCCGCGACGACACCCTGTACGTCGGCCTGTACGCCGACGCCCGCATCACCACGAACGACCTCGCCGTCACAGTCACCACCGACTACCCCTGGGACGGCGAGGTGACGATCACCGTCGACCACGCGACGGGGGAAGAGCGGGCGATCGCCCTACGCATCCCCTCATGGGTGGTTGGTGCACAAATAGATGGAGCGGCTGTCGAGTCCGGGTGGGCGATCGTGCGGCGGGCGTTTGTTGCTGGGGACATCGTTCGGCTGCGGTTGCCGATGGTGCCTAGGGCTCATGGGTCTCATCCGTACTTGGATGCGACGCGGGGTGGGATCGCTGTTGCGCGGGGACCGCTCGTCTATTGCGTGGAGCAACAAGATGTCGAGGCGCCGGTGGACGACTTGTTGGTCACGCCAACAGCTGTGGCTGCCGCGACCGCTGACCGGCGGGACGACAGCGTCGTACTCGAGCTGACCGGCGGCGTCGCGCCGACGCCATCGAGTGAGCTGTATCCGGTGATCACCGAGCAACCGCACAGCGCTCCGGCACAAGAGGTGCCGGTGACGCTCGTGCCGTACTTCCTCTGGGGGAACCGTCAGGCCCTGGCCATGCGTGTATGGCTGCGTGCCGCGAACTGAAAGTAGGCAGATGAAGAGAACGACCATGCTGGTGGGGCTCGTGGCGGCCGGTGCGTTGGCGTTGAGCGCCTGCGGTGGCGGTTCGAACGAACCCAAGGGCGACTCCGGTGGACCGGGCGGCAAGGCGGCCCAGGGCGGCACCCTGCAGGTGCTCCAGAACGCGGCCTACTCCCACCTCGATCCGGCCCGCGGTTTCGACGGCGGTGTGAACAACTTCTACCGGTTGATCTACCGGACCCTGACCACCCAGGGCGCGGCGCCGGGCGCCGAGGGCACGAAGATCGTCCCCGACCTCGCGACCGACACGGGCAAACCGTCCGAGGGTGGCAAGACCTGGACGTTCACGCTGAAGGACGGCCTGTTCTTCGAGACCGGTGCGCCGATCACCAGCGCGGATGTGAAGTGGGGCGTGTCCCGGGCCTGGGATCCCGAGATCGGGATCGGTTCGCCGTACGCGAAGCAGCTCATCGAGGCGCCGGCGACGTACCAGGGCCCGTACAAGTCGGGTGACCTGGCAACGATCGCGACGCCGGACGCGAAGACGATCGTGTTCCACCTGAAGAAGCCGTTCGCGGACTTCGGCAGCGTGGTCGCGCAGAACACCTTCGCCCCGGTCCCGAAGGGACAAGGCGCGGGCAACCAGCTGGACAGCAAGCCGATCTCCTCGGGTCCGTACAAGGTGGCCGAGTACAAGCCGGGCGCTTCGATCAAGCTGGTCCGCAACGACAAGTGGGACAAGAAGACCGACAGCATCCGGGCGGCGAACCCCGAGACGTATCAGTTCACGTTCGGGCTCGACGGCGCCACCATCGACGAGCGGATGATCGCCGGTCAGGGCACCGACACGGACGCGATCGCCGGCACGGTCCAGGCCGCCTCGGTCGCCCGGATCCAGGCGCCGCAGCTCAAGCAGCGAACGATGACGGGCCTCGGCGGATGTACGACGTACATGGGTCTCAACACTACGAAAAAGCCGCTGAACGACGTCAAGGTCCGGCAGGCGATCAACCTCGCGATCAACAAGCAGAGCGTCCGGGACGCGGATGGTGGTTCGGCGCTCGCGGATATCGCGACCAGCATCCAGCCGCCGACCGTGGCCGGCCGGGTGGACTACGACCCGTACCCGAGCCCGGACCACAAGGGTGACGTCGAGGCGGCCCGCAAGCTGCTCACCGAGGCGGGTCTCGCCAACGGGTTCACGCTGACGCTCGACACCCGCGCGCAACCGAAGATGCAGGCGATGGCGGTCGCGATCCAGCAGTCACTGCAGCCGCTCAAGATCGCCGTGAAGATCAACACGATCGACACCGCGACGTACTACGAGGTGATCGGGACGACGTCGCAACAGCACGACGCGGCGATCACCGGCTGGTGCCCGGACTGGCCGTCCGGTCAGACCTTCCTGCCGCCGCTGTTCGACGGTCGCAACATCACCACCAAGGGCAACTCGAACCTGGCCCAGCTGAACGACCCGGGCGTGAACGCGAAGATCGACGAGATCGCCAAGCTGACCGACGTGACCGCGGCGAACGCGGCGTACGGCGACCTGGACAAGCAGATCATGGAGCTCGCCCCGGTCGTCCCGCTGCTGTACGAGAAGGTGCTGATGGTTGTCGGCAGCAACATCGCCGGCGCCTACCTGCACGACGGGTTCTCCGGCGGGATCGACCTGGTCTCGGTCGGCCTCGCCGACGCCGGGAAGTAGCCGATGACCACAACCCCGACGCTGGCCGAGATCGAGGAGGTGGGGACCCCGGCGGCGGCCGGTGGTCCCCCCACCTCGGGCCGGCGGATCCTCACCAGGATCACCCGGGACAAGGGTGCGCTGGCGTGCCTGGTGTTCCTGGCGATCGTCGTCCTGATGGCGATCGCCGCACCGCTGATCACCAAGCTCAGCGGCTGGGGACCGTACAAGTTCGACTCCGCGGCGATCAACTCCGACCTGGGCGGCGTACCGCACGGAACCCTCGGCGGGATCAGCGGGAATCACTGGTTCGGCGTCGAGCCGCAGAACGGCCGCGACCTGTTCGCCCGGATCGTGTACGGCGCGCGCGTGTCGATCACGATCTCGTTGTCGGCGACGGTGCTGACCGGGATCCTCGGAGTCGTGCTCGGCATGCTGGCCGGGTTCTACCGCGGCTGGGTCGACCAGGTGATCTCGCGGCTGATGGACTTCCTGATGGCGTTCCCCGCGCTGATCTTCATGATCGCGATCCTGTCGTCGCTGCCGGCCGGGAACCGCCCGGTCCTGCTGGTCGTGGTGATCAGCGCGTTCGGCTGGCCCTACCTGGCCCGGGTGATCCGCGGGCAGACGATGACGCTGGCCAACCGGGAGTTCGTCGAGGCCGCGCGGGCGTCGGGGGCGAAGAACACGCAGGTCGTGTTCCGGGAGATCCTGCCGAACCTGCGCGGCTCGATCATCGTGATGACGACGCTGGCGATCCCGGGCTACATCGGCACCGAGGCCGGCCTGTCCTTCCTCGGAGTCGGCGTCTCACCGCCGACCGCGTCGTGGGGCCAGATGATCGCGAGCTCGGTGAGCTGGTACTCGGTCGACCCGATGTTCTTCGCGATCCCGGGTGCGTTCCTGTTCCTCACCGTGCTCTCGCTGACCGTCCTCGGCGACAAGATCCGCTCGGCCATCGACCAAGGAGAGGCCGCGTGATCCGCTACGTCCTCGGCCGGCTCGGCGGGGTGGTCGTCATCCTGCTCGCGGTCTGTCTGTTCACCTATCTGATCTTCTTCAAGCTTTCGCCGGATCCCGCGGTGATGATCTGCGGCAAGACCTGTACGCCGGACCGGATCGACTCGATCCGCAACGTCCTCGGGCTGAACCAGCCGCTGCTGAGCCAGTTCTGGGACTTCTTGAGCGGCATCTTCGCGGGCCGCGACTACGGCTCGGTGCACTGCCCGGCGCCGTGTCTCGGGTACAGCTTCCAGACGAACGAGTCGGTGTGGAGCATGATCACCGCGCGGCTGCCGATCAGCATCACGGTCGCGGTCGGCGCCGCCGTACTGTGGTTGCTCGCCGGGGTGCTCGGCGGCCTGGTCAGTGCGATCAAGCAGGGCACCTGGTGGGACCGTACGGCGATGGCGCTCGCACTGGGTGGCGTCAGTGTGCCGAACTACGTGCTCGCACTCGTATTGCAGTACGTCCTGGTCGTGAAGCTGCAGATCTTGCCGTTCCCGTCGGCACCGTCCTTCGCGGCCGATCCCGTGCTGTGGTTCGAGTCGTACCTGATGCCGTGGACCGTGCTGGCCGTCGGCTACGCCTGTCTGTACGCACGGTTGACCCGAAGCAATGTGATCGACACGTTGTCGGAGAACTACTTCCGGACCGCACGCGCCAAGGGACTGAGTCGTCCACTCATCCTGCGACGGCACGCACTGCGGCCGGCGTTGACGCCGATCACCACGATCTTCGGGATGGACTTCGCCGGTCTGCTCGGTGGTGCGCTGATCACAGAGACCGTGTTCGGGCTGAACGGGATCGGCAAGATGGCCGCCGATTCGATCGCGAAGAACGACCAGCCGGTGATCATGGCGGTGACCCTGCTGGCCGCGTTCTTCGTTGTCATCGGCAACGTGGTGGTCGACCTCGTGTACACCGCGCTCGACCCGAGGGTGAGGGTGACGTCGTCATGACCGATGACCTGTTCGTGGTGGAGGACCTGACCGTCACGCTGCCGACCGGTCGCGGCCCGGTGGATGTGGTCAAGAACGTGTCGTTCAGCGTCAGTCGCGACGACACGCTCGGCATCGTCGGCGAGTCCGGGTCGGGCAAGTCGATGACGGCTCTCGCCGTACTCGGACTTCTTCCGAGGGGAGCGGAGACGAAGGGCAGTATCCGGCTGGACGGTGCGGAGTTGCTCGGCCGGTCGGAGCGGGAGCTGCAGTCGGTGCGCGGGAACCAGATCGCGATGGTGTTCCAGGACCCGTTGTCGTCGCTGAATCCCTACTACACCGTGGGTCTGCAGATCGAGGAGATGTACCGGGCGCACCGCGGTGGTTCGCGCCGGGCCGCCCGGCAGGTGGCGATAGAGGCGCTGGACCGGGTCGGGATCCCCGATCCGCCGCGCCGGATCGACCACTACCCGCACCAGTTCTCTGGTGGCCAACGGCAACGAGTGATGATCGCGATGGCGTTGTGCTGTTCGCCGGCGCTGCTGATCGCGGACGAGCCCACGACCGCGCTCGATGTGACTGTCCAGGCGCAGATCCTGGAGTTGCTGGCCGAGCTGCAGTCGACCACCGGGACCGGGATGATCTTCATCACCCACGACCTGGCGGTGATCAGCTCGATCGCCCAGCGGGTGCTGGTGATGTGCGCGGGCGACCCGGTCGAGTACGGCACGGCCGAGCAGGTGTTCTCGGCTCCGCGGCACGAGTACACGCGCACGCTGCTGGACGCCGTACCGAGGATTGACGACGAGGTGCCTGGAGGAGTGTCACGATGACGTTGCTCGAGGTACGAGGAGTCACGAAGGAGTTCGCCACCCGCGGCGAAGGGGCGCTGGCGCGGAAGTCCACGTTCACCGCGGTCGACGACGTCAGCTTCGAGGTGGAGCTGGGCGAGACGCTCGCGATCGTGGGGGAGTCGGGCAGCGGGAAGTCGACCACGGCCCGGATCGCGGCCCGGTTGCTCGAACCGACCAGCGGTACGGTCGTGTTCGACGGGCAGGACGTGACCCGGTCGACCGGGAAGGACCTGGCCCGGTTCCGCAACGACGTACAGGTGGTGTTCCAGGACCCGTTCTCGTCGCTGAACCCGCGGTACACCGTCGAACGGATCGTCACCGCGCCGCTGACCTATCAGGGGATTGCGCCGGCCGGTGGGCGACGCGCGTACGCGCAGGAACTGATGGAAAGGGTCGGGCTGAACCCGGACCACTGCCAGCGGTATCCGGCGCAGTTCTCCGGCGGGCAGGCGCAGCGGATCGGCATCGCCCGGGCGCTCGCGGTGAACCCGAAGTTGGTGATCTGCGACGAGGCGGTCTCCGCGCTGGACGTGTCGATCCAGGCGCAGGTGCTCGAGTTGCTGATGCGGCTGCAGCGGGAGAGCGGGTTCAGCTACATCTTCATCGCGCACGACCTGGCCGTGGTCCGGCAGATCTCGCAGCGGGTCGCGGTGATGAACAAGGGCAGAATCGTGGAGCTGGGGTCGCGCGATCAGGTCTTCGGCGATCCTCAGGACAATTACACGAAGACGCTGCTGGCCGCCGTACCGCGGATCAATCCGGAGTGGGACGCCAGACGCCGCCAGAAGGAGGTCTCATGATCAGCTACACCATTCCGGGGATGCACGTTCGTGAGCACGAGGTGGAGGTCCCGCTCGACTGGTCGGACCCGGAGTCCGAGGCGATCACGCTCTTCGCGCGCGAGCTCGTCGACCCGGTCCGCAAGGACGACGACCTGCCGTGCCTGCTGTTCCTGCAAGGCGGTCCGGGCGGGAAAGGCCCGCGTCCGGCGGAACCCTCGGGGTGGGTCGGGGAGGCGCTGAAGACCTATCGGGTCGTCCTGATGGATCAGCGCGGCACCGGCCGCAGTACGCCGGCCTCCGGGCGCCGGATGTCTGCGCTGTCGGCCGAGGAGGGCGCTGACTACCTGGCCTGCTTCCGGGCGGACTCGATCATCGAGGATGCCGAACACCTGCGGATGACGCTCTTCGGTGGACGCAAGTGGTCGACGCTGGGTCAGAGCTACGGCGGGTTCCTCACGCTGACGTACCTCTCCAATGCGCCCGGGGCATTGACCGCCTGCTACGTCACGGGCGGCCTGGCCTCGATCGACCCGTCGGCGGCCGAGGTCTATCGGCGGACCTATCCGCGGGTGGAGGCCAAGACCCGGGTGTTCTACCACCGCTTCCCACACAACGTGGAGCGGGTCGGCCGGATCGCGGACCGGCTGGCGGCGTCCGACGTACTGCTGCCGGATGGTGACCGGCTGACCGTACGGCGGTTCCAGTCGCTCGGGATCGACTTCGGGATGAAGCCCGGGTACGAGCGGATCCACTGGCTGCTCGACGAGGCGTTCGACGGGGACGAGCTCTCGGACACGTTCCTCAACCAGGCGATGGGGTTGTCGTCGTACCGATCGAATCCGTTGTTCGCCGCGTTGCAGGAGAGCATCTACGGATCGGGCGACGGGGCAACGGCGTGGGCGGCGCAGGCGGAGCGCGAGCGGCGGCCCGAGTTCGCCGAGGACGCGCGGCCGTTGTTGTTCACCGGCGAGATGATGTTTCCCTGGATGTTCGAGGAGATCAGCGGACTGCGTCCGTTCCAGGGCGCGGTCGAGGTACTGGCGGCGCGGCCGCAGTGGCCGGAGCTGTACGACCTGGAGCAGCTGGCGGCGAACGACGTACCGGTGGCTGCGGCGGTCTACTACGACGACATGTACGTCGATTCCGCGCTGCAACTGGACACCGCGGCGCGGGTGGGGAATCTGCAGGCCTGGGTGACGAACGAGTACGAACACGACGGACTGGGCGCGGAGCGGGTGTTCGCCCGCCTGACCGAGCTGGTTCGATCCGTCGGGGGTGGCGTACCGGCCCGCTGAGGGGTGGGTGCATCACAATGGGCGGCGAGCGGGGACTGGGAGGTGGGCGGATGGCTGACTCGATCGGGCCGATGCCGAGCGTACGGAGATTGCAGCAAAGGGAGAACCTGCGCGACAGCGTCGCCAACGCGCTGCGGGCGGCGGTGATCTCCGGTGAGCTGGAGCCGGGGGAGGTGTACTCGGCGCCGATGCTCGGTGCCCGGTTCGGTGTGTCCGCGACGCCGGTGCGCGAGGCGATGCTCGACCTGGTCCGCGAGGGCCTGGTGATCTCGCTGCGGAACAAGGGCTTCCGGGTCACCGAGATGTCCGACGAGGACCTCGACGACCTGGCGTCGCTCCGGCAGTTGATCGAGCCGCCGACGATCCGGGACGTCGTACCGGCGATCCCGGCCGACGACTTCCCACGGCTGCGGGCACTGGCCGAGGACATCGTGGTGGCGGCCGAGGCGGGCGACCTGATCGCGTACATCGAGGCGGATCGGGTCTTCCACGTCACGCTGCTCGCGTACTCCGGCAACCAGAAGCTGGTCGATGTCGTGTCGGACCTGCGGTCGCAGACTCGGTTGCTCGGCCTGACACCGCTGGTGGAGAGCGGCCGACTCGTCCAGTCGGCCGCGGAACACCACGAACTGATGGACCTGGTCGAGTCAGCCGACGCCGAAGGCGCCGAACAACTGATGCGCCGCCACATCGGCCACGTCCGCGGCCTCTGGGCCCGCTGACTGGCAGGTTGCGGTCAGCCCGCTGGTACGCCGGTCCTGAACTGACAGGCTGCCGACCATGGGTTACGCACGGTTGTCAGCTGTTGTACTTGTCGGCTTGGTCCTGGCCGGGTGTGGTGGAGGGGAGAAGCCTCAGGCCGCGCCCGAGAAGCCGACGCCGACTTCCGCGAGTCCTACCCCAAAGCCGACCCCGAAGCTCACCCCGCCTCCCAGCCCGAAGCCTCCATCCACGTCGGCGCCTGTGGTGCCTGCGTCGGGGTGTGCTGGGACGTTCAAGGACGGGTCGTTCTCGTTCTCCGGGACGAACATCTTCATGAGTGGATCGAGCTTCAGCTGCGCCGACGGTCCGATGATCGACTACGAGCGGCTGAAGACCGCACTTCGCTTCTACTCCGGCTCGAAGCACATCACGCTCGGGCCGAAGCAGTCCGCGACCCTCGCCGGCTACCGGATCCGAGTCGGGCTCGCGAACAGCAAGCAGGCGACGTTCACCATCGATCGGGTCAAGAAGGCTTGATCGCGCCGCCGACCGCGCCTGCGGCCGTGGTGCCGTAGGTGGTGGAGAGGCGATCCAGGAAGGCGGCCTGGTCGAGGCTGTACTCCTGGGTGCCGACCGTCTCGAGGACCGTGGTCGCGAGCGTGCAGCCGAGGTGGGCCGCCGCCTCGTGGTCGAGGCCGGCGGCGCGCCCGGTCAGGTAGCCGGCCCGGAAGGCGTCGCCGCCGCCGGTCGGGTCGACCAGACCCGGTGCGGGCACGGCGGCGACCTTGGCGAGGATGCCGTCGGCGTTCTCGATCACCACGCCGTCACCACCGTGCGTGGTGATGCGTACGCCGACGCGCGACAGGATCTCCTCGTGGCTCCAGCCGGTCTTCTGCACCATCAGACCGGCTTCGTACTCGTTGCTGAACAGGTACGCCGCTCCGTCGATGAGCGTGCGGATGTCCGCACCGTCCATCCGGGCCATCTGCTGGGACGGGTCCGCCGCCACCGCGATGCCGTGCTGTTTGGCCAGCTTGGTGTGCTTGAGCATGCCCTCGGGGTCGTCCGCGCCGACCAGCACCAGGTCGATCCCGCCGGTTTTGGCGTGGATCTCGCCCAGGTCGAGCTCCCGTGCCTCCGCCATCGCGCCGGTGTAGAAGGAGGCGATCTGGTTGGCGTCGAGGTCCGTCGTACAGGTGAACCGGGCGGTGTGTACGTTTTCACACACGCGCACGTGCGACACGTCCACGCCGGCTTCCGTCAGGGCCGCGCCGTACTCGGCGAAATCGGCACCGACCGACCCGACCAGCACCGACGGGTGCCCGAGCTGGGCCATGCCGTAGCAGATGTTCGCGGCGACGCCGCCCCGGTGGACCACCAGCTCGTCGACCAGGAAGGACAGCGAGACCTTGTGCATCTGTTCTTCCAGGAACTGGTCCTTGAACCGGCCCGGGAACGTCATCAGGATGTCGGTCGCGATCGATCCGGCGACGGCGATGCGCATACGGGGTGCTCCTCGGGTGGGGTCGGTGTGCGACGTGCAGACGGCCAATAGAGACTACAGGCGACCGATCTAATACATGGAGGGCGGGAATTCATGGGCCATCAGGTACCGGTGACCGAAGAACTGCACGACTACATGGTCGCGCACGGGATGCCGCTGGACGAGATCGCGACCGAGCTGGTGGCCGAGACGCAGACGCTCGGCGACGCCGCCGGGATGCTGACCACCGCCGACCAGGCGGCCCTGCTGACCACGTTGACCCGGCTGGTCTCGGCGCGGCGGGCGGTCGAGATCGGCACCTTCACCGGCTTCTCCGCGCTGGCGATCTCTCGCGGGCTGCCCGACGACGGCGAGCTGATCTGCCTGGACGTGAGTGACGAGTGGACCTCGATCGGCCGGCGGTACTGGGAGCGGGCCGGGGTGGCGGACAAGATCGACCTGCGGATCGGTGACGCGCACGAGTCGGCCAAGAAGCTCGACGGCGAGTTCGACCTGGCCTTCATCGACGCCGACAAGGACTGGTACATCCAGTACTTCGAGGACGTGCTGCCGCTGATCCGGCCGAACGGGCTGATGATGTTCGACAACACGCTCGCCGGCGGCCGGGTGGTCAACGCGGACGGCCCGGCCGACCGCAAGGAGTTCAACGCGCACGTCGCCAAGGACGACCGGGTCGACGTGGTCATGGTCGGCATCGGCGACGGATTGACACTGGTCCGCAAGAAGTGAATCCGAAGGCGAGCAAATCAGGCGGCAAGTCGAGCGCGCGGCTGAGCGTGAAGGATCTCCAGCACAAGTACGGCGACCGGCCGGTGATCGAAGGGCTGACCTTCACGCTGGCCGCCGGTCAGGCGATCGCGCTGGTCGGCCCGAACGGCGCCGGCAAGACGACCGTACTCAAGTGCATCGTCGGCTCGGCCGAGCCCGCGGCAGGCACGATCCTGCTCGACGGCCTGCCGATCGACGAACGGGCTGAGTCGGTACGGCGCGATGTCGCCACGCTGCTCGACGACCTCGACTTCTTCCCGGACCTGACCGCGGCCGAACACCTGGACCTGCTCGCCCGCGCGCACGGCAACCCGGAGCCGGAGGACCTGGTCGACACCCTCCTGGACGACATCGGTCTGCTCACCGCCGCGGACCAGTTGCCCGGCTCGTTGTCGTCGGGTCAGCGTCGTCGCCTCGCCCTGGCGACGGCGTTGGTCCGGCCGCGCAAGCTGATGGTCCTCGACGAACCCGAGGCCCGCCTCGACACCGACGGCGTCCAGTGGCTCTCGGACCGCCTGATCGAGGAGAAGAAGTCCGGTACGTCGATCTTGTTCGCCAGCCACGACCCGGCCCTGGTGGAGGCGGTCGCGGACTCCGTCGTCACCCTGACCCCGCTGCCATGAGTTCAGCAGATGGTCCGGTCGTCTTCGACCCGTCAGACTTCGGCGCGATCCCGACGTCGCGCCGGCTGCGGCAATGGATGCGTACGACGCGACGCCGGCACGCGGATCGCTCGTTCTCCCAGGTGTTCGAGGACGTCTACCTGGTCGTGTTCACGCTGGCCATGGTCGGTGCGACCGGCGGCAACGTCGTCCACCACCTGAACAACAACGTCGCCAGCTGTACGTCGATGTCCTGCTTCGATCTCGTTCGCTACCTGCCGTGGATCCTCGTCCCGTTGCTGGTGGCAACCACGTTGCGGGTGCTGCTGAGTGTCGGGCCGGTGGCGGCGTCACGGGCGGCCGGGTTCTGGCTCCTCGCCACACCGGTGAAACGGACCGCCTTGCTGCGGCCGGCGTACTGGCTGGTGATCGGCGCGGTCGCGGTGATCGGTGCGGTTGCCTCGGTGATCGCCTGGGCAGTGCTCGGGTCCGGGTGGCGGTCGATCTGGGAATCGTCGTTGCTCACGGCCACTTTACTGGTCTGTGCTGCCTGCGTGACGGTATGGGCGCAGCAGACGCTGCGGCGGTCCAGATGGACGCTGCGAGTCGCCGACCTGTTGCTGGTCGCGGCCGCGATCCCGGCCGTGTGGCTGGCGACCCGGCGCGACCGGCCGGTGCAGTCGGCCAACGTCGTCCTTGGATTCGGCATCAGCTCAGCCGAGCCGGATCCGTTGCTGACGGCCGAGCAGGCGCATTTTCTGGTGGTTGCTCTGGTCTGCCTTGTGGTCGTGGTGGCCTTGGTGGTCGTCACGTCGCAGACCCTCGACAAGCTCACCCGGACGACTGTGATTGCCGGGGGCGAGTTGCTCGCCGGGCTGGCGGGCGCGGCGAGCAGTCTCGACATCAGCATGCTGGCGGACGTGGTGTCCGGCCGGCATTGGCGGCTGAAGGGGCGGGTGCATTCGCGGCGCGGTCGCGGTGCGAATGGTGGCGCGCTCGTTCAGCGCGAGTTCCTGCGGATTCTGCGGTGGCCACGGCGGTTGATCATCGGGTTCGCGCTACTGGTCGTGCCGTATGCGGTGGCCGGTGCGGGGTTCGACGTACTCGTACCGATCGCGGCCGGATTCGCCGGGTTCGTCGCCGTCCGTCCGTTGATGGATGGGCTGCGGTCGGTCTGCCGATCGACCGGACTCGTGCGCGCGCTCGGGATGGATCTGCGGGATCTGCGCATCATCATGGCTGTCGTCCCGGCGCTCTTCGCGATGGTGTGGGCGGCGCTGGCGTACCCGGCGATCGGGAACGGCGCGGCCACGTTCGCCGTTGCCGCGGGCATGCTTTCCGGTGCGGTCCGGCAGGCCTCGGCGCGGCCCCCGTCGTACGCCGGACCCCTCGTCGCCTCGCCCATGGGCGCGATCCCACCCGGCCTGTTCTCCCAGCCGATGCGCGGCTTCGACCTGCTGCTGCTCTGCCTGGTCCCGGTCCTGCTGAACCTTCCTCCCCTCTGGATGCTGATCATCCCCGCGTTCGTCCTCACCGTGATGTTCTCCGTCCGCCCGAAGACCGAATGACGGACTGACCCTCGGGTTGTCTTATCTTGGCGTTAGCAGGTACCTTGCGGTACATGGTAGCCGAGAAGGTCTTCACCCAGCTGCGGCGCGGCACGCTCGAGTTCTGCGTGCTGGCGTTGTTGCAGGGAGAGCCTCGCTACGGTTTCGAGTTGGTCAAGGCGCTCGGCGAGGTGGACGGATTGGTGACCACGGAGGGCACGATCTATCCGCTGCTCGCGCGCCTGCGGCGGGAAGGGCTGGTCGAGACCAGCTGGCAGGAGTCCGGCTCCGGCCCGCCGCGGCGGTACTACACCTCCACCGTGGAGGGCAGCCAGGCGCTGGCGGCGTTCACGGCGGACTGGGAGAGGTTCCGGACGTCGGTCGATGCGATCTTGCGGAGTGGGAGACGGGGATGAACGTGCAGCAGGACGGTGACCAGATGGTCGACGCCTACCTGAGCTACCTGACCAAGGCGGCCGAGCCGCTGCCGGCGGAACGGCGTACCGAGCTCCTCGCGGACGTGCGGTCGCATATCGCGGAGGCGCGCGCTGCCGGGGCCAACTCGGAGAGCGAGGTCCAGCAGATGCTGCGGGAGCTCGGGGATCCGGACGACATCGTTGCCGCCGCCACCGATGGGCTGGTGCTGGTCGAGCAGCCGCCGCGACTGCGGCTGCGGGACTTCGCCACGCTCGCGCTGTTGCTGTTCGGGCCGCTCCTACTGGTGGTCGGCTGGTTGGTCGGCGTTTGGTTGCTCTGGGCATCGGACCGGTGGAACCGCGGCGAGAAGTTGCTCGGCACGCTGGCCTGGCCGGCCACCTGGGCCGCTGCCGTCGTCGCCGAGTTCGTCTTCCAGCCGCAGATCTGGATGGATGTCGTGGGTGCGGAGCTGATCGCGGTCGCCGTCACCGTCGTACTCGCGATGAACGCCCGGCCGGGGCGGTCGGCATGAGCGTGCAGCATGATCCGGACCAGTTGGTCGACGCGTACCTGGAGTATCTGACGAAGGCGGCCGAGCCGTTGCCGGCGGACCGGCGTACGGAGCTCGTCGCCGAGGTGACGTCGCATATCGCCGAGGCTCGGGCCGCCGGGGCGACGTCCGAGGACGAGGTCCGGCAGATGCTCAAGCGGCTCGGGGACCCGGACGACCTCGTCGCGGCCTCGACCGACGGACTCGTCCTGGTGGACAGGTACACGCCGCGCTATCGGGGCCGGGACGTCGCGGCGCTGTTGCTGCTGGCGTTCGGGGCCGTGTTCGCGATCCTCGGCTGGGTGGTGGGTGCGGTCCTGTTCTGGAGGTCGGATCGCTGGACCCTGCGGGAGAAGTTGCTGGGCACCCTGGTCTGGCCAGGCGGCTTCGTCTTCGTCTACTTCATCGCGACCCTGCAGACCGGCTTCACGCTGCCGATCTGGCTCGGCATCCCGATCATCGTCCTGGTCGCCGCGGCCGAGGTCCTTGCCCTCGGCAAGCTTGTCAGGAATGCGAGGCCCGGTCGCTCACGCCTCGCGTGACAACCACTTCCGCTCGATCTCACCGGGCAGGTCGACGTCGTGCTGACGCGCGAGCAGGAGCAGCTGGCAGAACACGTCGGCGAACTCCTGGTGGAAGCCGGTCCGGATCTCCTCGGGCGTGAGCCCTTTGGCTCGCGCCCGCCCGGTGTGCTGGAGATAGGCCTGGGTCAACTCGCCCATCTCCTCCTGCAACTTCAGCAGGAACCAGTCCGCATCCCGCTCGAACCCGAGATGCTCGCCGTACCGCACCGACAACTTCTCCAACCGCTCCGACAACTCCGTGAGATCCACGGAATCACCCAAGCAGGGCCCACCGACTAAACCGGTGGTGTCGGCTCCGGGGCAGGCTCGTCGATCTTGGGGTCGGTGTTGGGGTCCGGCTCGGCGGGCACGTCGGGCTGGTCGACCGTGGGGAAGTTGTCAGGAGCGGTGGCCCAGACCGCGGCGGCTGCGCGGGCCGCGTCGGCGGCGTCGGTCTGGCGCTCGTAGTTCTTGATGTCGAGGGCGTACGCGCGGACCACCGCGGACAGGTCCTTGCGGAGCTGGCGGTGGGTCCACAGGGCATACGCCTGGGTGCGTGCCTCGATGAAGTTCTTCAGTTCCTGCATCTGGGCGGGGGTCATGTCGTCCTCCGAAGAGCCTGGATTGAATTCGCCGCGGGAGATTGCGGCGCGGGCCGCCGGCCCGGGACAGTCGGTCGGGTCCGGGCGGACCGCGGAGTGCGGCAGGATCGCCGTCCCGCGGGGGTAGAGCTTGCGGAAGTCGGCGATCACACCGCGGGTGGTCGCCTTCATCGCGGCGGTCGGTTGCTCACCGGTGACCAGGACGAGCAGGATCGCGCCGTACCGTTCGTTGACGTCGTTGTTCCCGTTGGCGCCGGACTGGGTGCGCAGGCCGCGCAGCGTCCAGGCCCGGCCGGACTGGTCGACCGCGATCTGGTACGCGATGTCCGACCAGCCACGGTCGTCCATGTGGAAGTTCTGCCATCCACGCAAGGCGGACGCGACCGCCGCCTGGCTGTGGATGACACTGGTCGACCCGGTCCCGGGCCAGTGGATCACCGCGCCTTGAACCCGCGACACGGTCAGATTCCCCGGCCCACCGTTCGGAGGTCGCGCGTTCCACGCGGACCGGGGCAGATATTGAACCATCACTGCTCCTCACATGCCTCACAGCACCGCATACCCAACGCTGGCGCTCGGTAATCAACCGATCACACCCAGCGCTCGACGTCAAGGCGAAAGCGCACAGACCCAGCCAACCAGTGAATGGGGTTCCTGTCCTGCCGACCCGCCTCCGGTGCCCGTGTCGTGCTGTGGAAGTAAGAGGTCAGTGCTGAGGCAGCAGGGGGAGGAGTTGGTCGCCAACGCGGATGATCTCTTCGCGGTACGGCGTGTCGGACAGGATGAAGTGCGTGACGCCGAGGTCGTAGTACTTGCGGAGCGACTTGGCGACATCATCCGGTGAGCCGACGAGCCACGTCGTACCGGCGCCACCGCCGCCGTACTTGCCGGGAGCCGTATAGAGGTTGTCGTCGAGGACCTCGCCGCGCTCGGCCAGGTCGAGCAGGCGTTGCTGGCCGACCGCCTTGAACCAGCGGCGATCGCGGGATCCCTGTGCCTCGGCCATCTTCGCGACCTTCGCCTCGGCGTCGGCCCAGGCCTCCTCGGTGGTGTCGCGGACGAGCGTGGTGATCCGCAGCCCGAACTCGAGTGGCGCGTGTTCGCGGCCGAGCTCGGACTCGAGGCCGCGCAGTTTGCTGATCCGCTCGGCGATCCCGTCCAAGGGTTCACCCCAGAACAGCTGGACGTCGGCATCCGTCGCGGCCACCCGCTGCGCCGCGTCCGACGCACCCCCGAAGTACAACCGCGGATGCGGCCGCCCTTCTCGTACGACGGGACGCGTCGCGACCGTGGACCCGGTGACCGAGAAGTACTCGCCGCTGAACGTCACGTCCTCCTCGGTCCACAATCGCCGTACCAGCTGGAGGAACTCCCGGGTCCGCGCGTACCGCTGGGCCTGATCGCCCTCGGAGTCGCCGTACGCCGCGAGGTTGTCCTGGCCCGACACGATGTTGACGAGCAACCGCCCGCCGCTCAGCTGATCCAGCGTCCCCGCGGCCGACGCGAAGTGGGCCGGTCGCCAGTATCCCGGCCGGATCGCGACCAGCGGCTGGAAGGTCGTCGTACGCGCGGCCAACGCGGCCGCGACCGTGAACGTGTCCGGCCGGCCCCATCCGGTACCGAGCAACGCCCCACCCCACCCATGCTCCTCGGTGAGCCGCGCCAACTCGGTCAAGCGCTCGATGCTGTTGTGTCCCTGGACGGCGTCGTCCCCACGATGCCCGGGAGCGACCTGGTTCGGGATGTACCAGAGGAAAGTCATACAAATCAGTCTAAGTTCACCCAATTAGTCGACTTTGACCTCATCTCGCGTGGCGGACTTTCACTGGCAGTTATCGGAAGAGACTTGTTGTAACGCTTTGTGACGGTACGACGATGTAGCGATCGACAGTCATTCGGGTTTTGGGGGAATCGTGGGACAGGAAATCATCGTGCCGAGCAGAGCCAGGGTGCCGGTCGCGCAGGGAATGCAGATGAAGGAGCGGCACCCGGTGGGGGTGTGGCTGGGGTTGCCGCTGGTCACGTTCGGGATCTACCACCTGGTCTGGTACTACAAGATCCACTCGGAGATGGCGCACTTCGACCGTCGTCGCGTCGTACCGGTCGCGGGCCCGATGCTCGTCCTGCTGTTCCTCGGCTGGACGCTGATCGCGCCGATGATCTCGTACTTCCGCACCGGCAAGCGCATCGCCGACAGCCAGCGAGCCGCCGGCCTCCCGGTCACCTGCAGCCCGGGCCTCGGTCTCCTGCTCATGTTCGTCCTCGGCCTGGGCACCTTGTACTACCAGGTCGAACTCAACAAGATCGTCACGTCGTACGGCGACACCCCGCCGCGCGCGCCGATCCAACTGCTCGGCTGAGCGACTCAGTACTGCGAGTTGTCGGGGTCAGCAACAATCCTTGTTGGACTGTGGAACGGGAACGTGGTCAGGATGCTGGAAACGTTCCCGTGACAGTCGGAGGATCTCATGACGACGGCAGCACAGCGTTCGCTCGGTGCGGGTGGACCGAAGATCAGTGCACTCGGAATGGGGTGCTGGGCGATCGGCGGACCGCATGCGCGCCAGGGCAGTCCGGTGGGTTGGGGGACGATCGACGACGAGGAATCGAAGCGGGCGCTGCGGCGTGCGTACGACCTCGGCGTCACGTTCTTCGACACCGCCGACGTCTACGGCTGCGGGCACAGCGAGAAGCTGATCGCCGCCGCGCTCGGCGACGTCCGCGACGAGATCGTGATCGCGTCGAAGGCCGGCTACACCTACGTCGAGGAGACCCGGGAGGCACCGGGGGAGAACGGCGACCCGGACTACATCCGCTGGGCCTGTGACGAGTCGCTCCGGCGGCTGAACACCGATCACATCGATCTGTACCAGTTCCACCTCGGCGGATACGACCTGGCCAAGGCGGACGACGTACTCGCGGTGTTCGAGGAACTGGTGGCCGCGGGCAAGGTTCGCGCGATCGGCTGGAGCACGGACAGTCCGGAACGGGCCGCGGTGTTCGCGAAAAGCGAGCACTGTAAGGCGATTCAGCAACACTTCAACGTCTTCGGCGGCAACGACGAGGTGCTGGAGTTGTGCGAGCAGAAGGGGCTCGCGAGCATCGTCCGTGGTCCGCTCGGGATGGGACTGCTGACTGGCAAGTTCGACCAGAACAGCACGCTCCCGGCTGACGACGTACGGCACGGTTGGGACTTCCGCAGCGGCGATCAGGCCGAGTCTCTCCGTCGCCTCGACGCGATCCGCGATGTCCTCACGTCCGACGGCCGCACGCTGGCCCAAGGTGCGCTGTCCTGGTTGTGGTCGCGCAGCGAGGCCTTCATCCCGATCCCCGGCTTCAAGACGGTCGCGCAGGTCGAGGAGAACGCCGGCGCGCTACAGCACGGCCCGCTCACGTCGGCACAGGCGGAGGAGATCGCCGGCATCCTCCAGTAGACCCGCCATTGACATCGTTGTCTGGCGCGGCGACGATGTTTCCGCACAATCCGTGTGAAACGTTTCCAACCTCGGTGAGCAGAGCCGCCACGAAGCAGTCGAGGAGAGTCCGTCATGGCCGTGTTGCGTTCCGCGCGTACCTTGCGCGTAGTCCTGGCAGGTGCGGTGACGCTGGCCGTCGGGCTGGTGTCACCGCCGTCCGCCGGTGCCGATCCGGGCCACGCCGCCGATGGTCCGACCGCCACCGCGCGGGCGCGGGTCGCGGCGGACGTGCTGATGAGTTCGTACGAGCCGGTGAAAGCTTGGTTCCCCTCCAGCTGGTGGAACTCGGCCGTCGCGTTGCAGACGATCGGCGACTACATGCAGCGGACCGGCGATCGCCGGTACCTGCCGCAGCTGGACAACACGTTCGAGAAGGACAAGGGCGTGTTCCCGGCGGGCTATCTGTCCGGTGACCCGCTGCTCGGCAACTTCACCAGCCGGGCCATCGACGACTCCGAGTGGTGGGGTCTGACCTGGATCCAGGCGTACGACCTGACCAAGAACCGCAAGTACCTCGACATGGCCGTCAAGATCGCCGAGTACGTCGAGGGCTACTGGGACCCGAGCAGCTGCGGCGGCGGGGTCTGGTGGGACGGCGAACGTACGTACAAGAACGCCGTCACCAACGGGCTCTGGGTCCGCCTCACCGCCGAGCTGCACAACCGGATGCCCGGCGACCGGCGCTGGCTCGGCCGGTCGAAGGAAGGCTGGAACTGGCTCACCGGCAGCGGGATGATCAACTCCGCCGCTCTGGTCAACGACGGCCTGAACAGCAACTGCGAGAACAACGGCGGCACGGTCTGGAGCTACAACCAGGGGCTCGCGATCGGTGCCGGCCTCGAGCTCTGGCGTGCGACCCACGACCCCAAACTGCTGACGACCGTACGGCGATTGGCCGACGCGGCAATCGCTCCGGGCGGACTCGTCACCGACGGCGTCCTGACCGAGTACTGCGATGCGCCGGGCCGCACGTGTGACGACAACGGCAAGCAGTTCAAGGGCATCTTCATGCGGTACTGGATGGACCTCGCCGACACCACCCACGACCGTCGCTACACCGACTTCGTCGACCAGCAGGCTGCCACGGTCTGGAACAACGACCGGGACGCGGCCGGGCGATTGGGGGAGCGGTGGTCCGGTGCGGCCCCGAACGTCTTCGACTGGCGGACCCAGGCCAGTGCGCTCAGCGCGCTGATCGCCGCCGTACCTCGGCAGGCACCGGTCAAGTCGTTGTCGGCGACCATCAGTCCCGCACAGCCGGTCGTGATGCCCGCAACCGGGAGCGCGACTCACGTGAAGCTGACGGTCCAGGTGCAGGCCACTGGGCATGCTCCACTGCAGGTTGCGGTGCGAGCCGGAGCTCCTGCGGGTTGGACTGTGACCCCGAGCCGGGCAACGGTGAAACTGAGTCCGCACGGCAACGCCGTACCCGTCCAGAAGACGGTAGACCTCGACGTGACGATTCCGGCCGGTACGGCGGACGGCCACTACTCGGTCACGGCCGCGGCGTCCGGATCCCAGCTGTCGTTCACCGCGCAGGCCGACATCCTGGTGGCGCACAACGTCGACTTCGACACCGGTACGGCGGCCGAGAACCCGTGGCTGTGGGACGCCGACGGCTCGCAGAGCAACGGGGTCCAGAACCGGTTCGCGGACGGGCACTCGTACTTCGTGTACCGCTTCCCCTTCCCGAGCGACACCACCACGGCCTCCGCGACGCTGACGATCGACAATGAGTACGTCGTACAGGTCAGTGGCGACGGTCAGCAGTGGACCACGGTCGCGACCGAGACGCAGCAGATCCACGACGGTGAGAACAAGGGCGACCAGACGATCGACCTCACGCCGTACCTCGGCCCGGACAAGGCCGGCTATGTCCGTGTTGCCGACTCCTTCCCGGATGACGGTTGGGGCGGCCGCGTCTACCACGTCACCGCCACCTACAACTGAGTTAGCGGGGGCGCAGGCCCTCGACGAGGAGCGCGAGCAGACGCTGTGTCTGCTCGCGCTGCTGTTCCGGGGCGGCAGCGATCACCGCGCCGGCCATCGCCGCGACAACATCGTCGGGCGGTACGCCGGGCCGGAACGTGCCCGCCGCCGTACCCGCGGCCAGGAAGTGCGCGACGGCTGCGGCGAGCCTGGCGCGGGTCTCTGCCTGGGTGACGGCGCCCGAGGCGATCATCGTGCGCAGGTCGGCGCCCATGGCCCGTTTGGAGTCGACGAAGTCGAGATAGCGGTTCATCCAGGTCAGCAACGCCTCGTCCGCGGGTGCGCCGGCCGCCAGCCCGGGGGCGGCGTCGCACAGCCGGGTCAGCTCGTGCCGATAGACGGCGTCGAGAAGAGCCTCCCGGGTCGGGAAGTGCCGGTACAGCGTGGCGATGCCGACCTTGGCCCGGGCTGCCACCCGGTCGAGGGACAGATGGACCGGCGCGCCCTGACGTGCGGCCACGCCGAGATCGGCGAGCTCGTCGCCGGCCGCCGCCACCACCTGCTCGCGCTTGCGCGCAGCGTCCGCCCGCATAAGTGGAGAAACCTCCAGTTAGTTGTTAGGGTCGAGAGAAATGGAGAAATCTCCGTTTTCATCGACTCTACCTGAGGACACAGCTGATGACATCCCAACGACCGGGCGGCACCGTGAAGCTCGGGCAGCACGAGATCGCCCGGATCGGGTACGGCGCAATGCAACTGGAACACGTTGACACCGCGGCCGCCGGCGCAGTGTTGCGGCGCGCTGTCGAGCTCGGCATCAACCATCTCGACACCGCTTCGTTCTACGGACACACCACGGTGAACGAGCACATCCGGGCCGCCCTGCACCCGTACGCGGACGACCTCGTGATCGTCAGCAAGGTGGGCGCGCGCCGGGTGGACACGCCGGTCCGGCTCGCGCTGGCGCAGCGGCCGGAGGATCTGCGCGAGCAGGTCCACCTCGACCTCACGTCGCTCGGCCTGGAGCAGGTGCCGGTGGTCAACCTTCGTCGGGCCGACCAGGGGCCGGGCCTCATTGCTGAAGGCAACCAGATCGTCCCGCTCGACGACCAGCTGGCCGAGCTGATTGCCCTGCGCAACGAAGGTTTGATCGGGGCGATCGGCCTCAGCAACGTCAATGCCGAGCAGCTCGAGCAGGCGCTGCCGGTGGGTGTGGTCTGCGTCCAGAACGCCTACAGCGTGCTCGATCGCTCGGCCGAAGAACTGCTGGCCATCTGCGCTGCGAACGACATCGCATGGGTGCCGTACTTCCCGCTCGGCTCGGCGTTCGACCGGATCCCGTCACCGACCGGGCATCCCGTCGTACAGGAGATCGCGGCGCGCCTCGGGGCCACGCCGGCCGCCGTCTGCCTGGCCTGGATCCTCGCGCACGACGAACACACCGCCCTGATCCCAGGCACCCGCAGCGTCGACCACCTCGAGGACAACCTCCGCGCCGCCGACGTCCGCCTGGACGCCGAGGCACTAGCCGCCCTCGACCACCTGTCCTGAAACAAAGCAGCCCACCCGGCCAAACCGGGTGGGCTGCTCTAATTCGGTGCGAACTCAGACGTCGTAGTAGAGCTCGAACTCGTGCGGGTGCGGACGCTGCTGGATCGGGAGGATCTCCTGCTCGCGCTTGAGGTCGACCCAGGTCTCGATCAGGTCCGAGGTGAAGACGTCGCCCTCGAGCAGGAAGGCGTGGTCGGCCTCGAGCGAGTCGATCACGGCCGGCAGCGAGGTCGGCACCTGCGGGATCGACGCGTGCTCCTCCGGCGGGAGCTCGTACAGGTCCTTGTCGACCGGGTCGGCCGGCTCGATCTTGTTCCGGATGCCGTCCAGGCCGGCCAGCAGCTGGGCCGAGAAGGCCAGGTACGGGTTGGCCGACGGGTCGGGGCAGCGGAACTCGATCCGCTTCGCCTTCGGGTTCGATCCGGTGATCGGGATCCGGATGCAGGCCGAGCGGTTGCGCTGCGAGTAGACCAGGTTGACCGGCGCCTCGAAGCCCGGGACCAGGCGGTGGTAGGAGTTCACCGTCGGGTTGGTGAAGGCCAGCAGCGACGGGGCGTGCTTGAGCAGGCCGCCGATGTACCAGCGGGCCACGTCGGACAGGCCGCCGTACCCGGCCTCGTCGTAGAACAGGGCCTCGCCGTTGGAGAACAGCGACTGGTGGACGTGCATACCGGAGCCGTTGTCACCGAAGATCGGCTTCGGCATGAAGGTCGCCGTCTTGCCGGCCGCCCAGGCGGTGTTCTTGACGATGTACTTGAACTTCATCAGGTTGTCGGCGGTCTTCAGCAGCTCGTCGAAGCGGAAGTTGATCTCCGCCTGACCGGCGGTGCCGACCTCGTGGTGGGCCCGCTCGACAACCAGGCCGGCCTTCTCCAGCGCCAGCGTGATGTCGTCACGCAGCTCGCCGAAGTGGTCGGTCGGCGCGACCGGGAAGTACCCGCCCTTGTAGCGGACCTTGTAGCCGCGGTTGCCGCCGTCCTCGACCCGGCCGGTGTTCCAGGCGCCGGCGACCGAGTCGATCGCGTAGTACCCGGTGTTGGCCTTGGTCTCGAACCGGACGTCGTCGAAGACGTAGAACTCGGCCTCCGGCGCGAAGAACGCGGTGTCCGCGATCCCGGTCGACTTCAGGTACTCCTGCGCCTTCCGCGCGATGTTGCGCGGGTCACGCGAGTACGCCTCGCCGGTCAGCGGGTCGTGGACGAAGAAGTTGATCGCCAGCGTCTTCGTCCCGCGGAACGTGTCGAGGAAGGCGGTGGTCGGGTCGGGCAGCAGCTTCATGTCGGACTCGTGGATCTGCTGGAACCCGCGCACCGACGAACCGTCGAACATCAGGCCCTCTTCGAAGACCTCGGGCCCGAACGACGACACCGGGACGGTGAAGTGCTGCATGATGCCCGGCAGGTCGGAGAACCGGACATCGATGATTTCGATGCCCTCGTCCTTGACGTAGGCGAGCAGCTCCTCAGCGCTGGAAAACATACGTACTCCTAGGGTGGCTCAGAGATTCATCTGAACGTAGGGCCTCGGCATTACTCGGTCGTGACCCTGATGTTTCGCGGATGTTACGCCCAGCGTGTCCGCGCTGACCCACTGGTGTACGTCGGCTACGCCCTGAGATCTCGTGAGCCCCTGAGAGGTCCCGCGGAGGTCACTGTGAGCGGGGCGTGGTCGCCTCCGTAGGCTAGCCATCATGGCATCATCGGCGCAGCCGGGCACAGGACCCTCCGAAGAATTCCGGTATCCGGGGAACCGGCTCGGCCTGCCCGAGGACGGTCCGGGCTCGGTCGCGGGCTGGGGCCGCCGCTTCCTCGCGCTGCTGCTGGACTGGGTGATCGCCTCGCTGATCGCGTCCGCGGTCACGTCGAAGCCCGTCTGGGCCGGCGGCAACGATTTCAGCACCGCGCAGCTGGTCACGTTCTTCGCGATGACCGCGATCCTGACCGGCCTGGCCGGCGGCACGATCGGCCACCGTGTGCTGGGTCTGCGTGTGATCAATCTCAAAGCCGAGGGGGCGACCGGCTACGCGGCACAGGTCGGTCTGCTCGGTGGCGCCGTACGCGCGCTGCTGATCTGCCTGCTCATCCCCGCCGTCGTCTACGACCGCGACCGCCGCGGGCTGCACGACCGTGCCGCAAACACAGTCGTCGTACGCCGCTGAGCTACCGCCGGGTCAGCCGGAGCTGGACGTCATCGAGGTAGCCGGTGCGGAAGCCGGCCTCGGAGTAGGCCAGGTAGAACTCCCACATCCGGCGGAAGGTGCCGTCGAAACCGAGGTCGGCGATGGCCGGCCAGCGGTCGATGAAGCGATTCCGCCAGACTCGCAGCGTCCGGGCGTAGTCGTCGCCGAGATGGCGGACGACCTCCGAGCGCAGACCCGTGTGCTGCCTGGTGACGTCGTCGATCACCTTGATCGACGGGATCAGGCCGCCGGGGAAGATGTACTTCTGCACCCAGGTGAACGTGTTCCGGGTCGCGAGCATCCGCTCGTGCGGCATCACGATCGCCTGCACGACGCCGACCCCGCCCGGGGCGAGCCGCCGCTCGATCGCATCGAAGTAGACCGGCCAGTACTTCTCGCCGACCGCCTCGATCATCTCCACGCTGAGCACGGCGTCGAACTCGCCGATCTGGTCGCGGTAGTCCCGCAACGCCACCTGCACGCGGTCGCCCACCCCAGCGTCCGCGATCCTGCGCTGCGCGAGCAACGCCTGCTGCGAAGCGATGGTGATCGCGGTGACCCACGCACCCCGCTGCGCGGCCCGGATCGCCAGGCTGGCCCAACCACAGCCGATGTCCAGTACGCGCGACCCCGACACGACGCCCGCGGCGTCGAGGATCGAGTCCAGCTTGTTCAGCTGCGCCTGGCTCAGTTCGTCGTACGACGCTGTTGCGAGGTCGGCCAGCGGATCGCCACCGAAGTACGCAGCCGAGTACGTCAGGCTCGGGTCGAGAAACTCGGAGAACATCGCGTTGCTCAGGTCGTAGTGGCGGCTGACGTTGTCCCGGGCGCCGGCGCGGTCGTTCTCCTGCTCGCCCGGCTGGGACCGCGTCACCAGCCAGCGCAGGGACTGGGCCCACTTCGGCAGCAGGTGCCGGGTCTCGTCGTTGCTGAACCGCTCCGCGAACGGGACCAGCAGATCGGCCAGGTCCGTGCCCGGCTCGGGATCCCAGTCACCGGCGAGGTACGCCTCGCCGAAGCCGGACCCGGCGTCGTGGCCGAGCCGATCGAGGAAGTGCGCGCTGCGGTGGACCCGCATCGCGGGGCCGCCCAGACCGTACGAGCGGTTGTTGTCGAGGTGGATCGTGGCCGGCAGGTCCTTGGCGATCATCCGGATCGCGGCCAGTGCACCGGCCCGGCGGATCGGATTCGACCGCGGGCGGGCCAGGGTCGGCCAGGTCTCGGCCACCGGCTGGTGCACAGCCGCCGGTAAGAGATCCGTCATGGTCGTCAACCTCGTGTCCTCGATCCGTCCTGATCGCACCTTAAGGCCCGACCGCCACCCCACGACGCGACACGAAGGCACTCTCGTGCCACGTCACGACTGATCAACTGCTGAGTTGCTGCCGGGTTACCGACATCTCACCCACAGAGAACTACTTGTCCGCCCCCCGGCGCCCTGTGAGGCCCGAATGACGCCCTGTCAGCGCCCCTTCATGGCTTGCCGGGCGCCCTTGAGGCTGGTCGGGACCGGGCCCTTCGGCATCGGCACCTGCGGGCGGACGGCGTCCAGCGCCTTCAGCCGCTGCAGCAGGTCGGTGATCTCCGACGGCTGCAGCGCCTGCGGCAGCTTCATCACGTGCTTGGTGAGCTTGCGGATGTCGATCTCGCCCTCGCCCTGACCGGCGATGATCTGGATCACCGGCGCACCACCGGCGACCCGGTTGTGCTTCTTGCCTTCGGCGGCCAGCAGGTTCTTCACCCGGCTCGGCTGTCCCTCGCCGACCAGCACGATGCCCGGCCGGCCGACGACCCGGTGCACGATGTCGGCGTTCTTGGTGACCGCGACGGCGGGCGACACGTTCCAGCCCCGGCGCAGCGTCTGGAGCGCGGACGCGGCCGCGCCGGCCTGTCCCTCGATCTGGCTGTACGCCGCCTTCTCGACCTTGCGGCCGAACACGATGGTGGCGGCCAGGAAGCCGAGTGCGACACCCAGCGGGATCCAGATCATCAGCGGTCCGACCAGCAGGCCGACCACCACGAACACGGCGACGATGCCGAGGAAGATCCCGGCGAGCACGAGTCCGACCGTCGGGTCGGACTTCTTGGTCAGCTTGTACGCCGACGCGATCTGCTTGAGCCGGCTGGTCTTCTCTTCGGGCGCGTCGTTCTTGGCCATAACTCCCGGATCCCTCTTATCCCTGTGTCACTGTCTGGGCGGCGGCGTTCATCCGCGACTCCACAGCCTGACGGTACAGCCGACCGGCCCGGTACGACGAACGCACGAGCGGTCCCGACATCACTCCGGCGAAACCGATTGCCTCGGCCTCGTCGTTCAGCTCGACGAACTCCTCCGGCCGGACCCACCGCTCGACCGGGTGGTGCCGCACCGACGGGCGCAGGTACTGGGTGATCGTGATGATCTCGCAGCCCGCCGCGTGCAGGTCGGTCAGCGCCTGGCTGACCTCCTCGCGGGTCTCGCCCATGCCGAGGATCAGGTTCGACTTGGTCACCAGGCCGTAGTCGCGGGCCTGGGTGATGACGTCCAGCGAGCGCTCGTAGCGGAACCCGGGGCGGATCCGGCGGAAGATCCGCGGCACCGTCTCGACGTTGTGCGCGAACACCTCCGGGCGGGACGAGAACACCTCGGCCAGCTGCTCGGGTACGGCGTTGAAGTCGGGCGCGAGCATCTCGACGCCGGTGCCCGGGTTGAGCTCGTGGATCTGCCGGATGGTCTCGGCGTACAGCCAGGCGCCGCCGTCGTCCAGGTCGTCGCGGGCGACGCCGGTCACGGTCGCGTAGCGCAGGCCCATGGTCCGGACCGACTCGGCCACGCGGCGCGGCTCGTCGCGGTCCAGCGCTTCCGGTTTGCCGGTGTCGATCTGGCAGAAGTCGCAGCGCCGGGTGCATTGGTCACCGCCGATGAGGAAGGTGGCCTCGCGGTCCTCCCAGCACTCGAAGATGTTCGGGCAGCCGGCTTCCTGGCACACCGTGTGCAGCTGCTCGGACTTCACGAGCTTCTGCAGCGCCTGGTACTCCGGGCCCATCTTGGCGCGGGTCTTGATCCACTCGGGTTTGCGCTCGATCGGGGTCTCCGCGTTGCGCACCTCGAGCCTGAGTAGTTTCCGTCCTTCTGGGGCGATCGTCACGACTCCAAGCCTACGCGGCCCCAGCCAACGACGGTCAGCAGCCATCCACACCCGTAGGCTGATGAGCTATGTCCACGCTTGAGCTCGGTACGGCGCCCACCGACGCCGAACCGGGGACACCACCGGGTACCGGGACGACCGTCTGCGGCTGGGTGCGGCCCGGCCCGACCGTGCGGGAGCGGCGTGCCGACATCCTGCTGGGCCTCGGCATGGCCCTGGCGGCGGTGATCGGGACGGAGCTGGCCCGAGGCGCGTCCTCGGCGAAGGTGGACCTCGGGATCGGCGGGGTCGAGGCCTACGTCCTCAGTGCGGCGACGGTCCTGCCGCTCTGCTTCCGCCGCCGGTACCCGATCCCGGTGCTGCTGGCCGTCGCGGTGCTGTTCGTGGTCAGCGGGGAGCGAGTCACGTTCGCCTTCGCCGGCAACCTCACCACCCAGGCCTCCATGTTCATGGCGATCTATGCGGCCGTCGCCTGGGCCGTCGACCGGCGGCTGATGAAGGCGTCGGTGGCAGTCGTCTTCATCGCGATGTTCGGCTGGCTGACGATCAACTTCGTCAAAGCGCTGCGGAACAACTCGATCGAGGGCCCGAACCATGCGTTGTTCTCGCCGTACGTCTCCAGCGTCGTCCTCACGGTCGCACTGAACGTCCTCTACTTCTTCGGCGCCTACTTCTGGGGCCGGACCGCCTGGGGGATCGCCCGCCAGCAGCACGAACTGGAGCAGCAGGCCGCCGAGCTCGCGGCCCAGCAGGAGGCGAACTCCCGCCGCGCGGTGATCGACGAGCGGCTGCGGATCTCCCGGGAGCTGCACGACGTGGTCGCGCACCACATCAGCAGCATCGGCGTCCAGGCCGGGGGAGCCCGCCGGGTGATGGACACCGATCCGGCCGCGGCGAAGGACGCGCTCAGCGTGATCGAGAACTCCAGCCGGACCGCGGTCAACGAGATGCGCCAGCTGCTCGGCATGCTCCGGGCCGCGGATCCCGAGCTCGACGTTGCCGGCACCGGCCCCAAGGCACCGCAGGCAGGCGCCGACCGGCTGCCCGCGCTGATCGCCGAGGTGAACGGTGAGGGCCTGCAGGTCGGCTTCCACCAGATCGGCCCGCCGGTGAAGTTGCCCGAGACCGTCTCGGTCTCGGTCTACCGGATCGCCCAGGAAGCCCTGACCAACGTACGCCGCCATTCGACCGCTCGAAGCGCTCACATCACGCTGCGTTATCTCGGGGACGCGGTCGAGCTCGAGGTGATCGACGACGGCCGGCCGAAGCACGCCCCGGTGGGCAGCCGGCTCGGCCACGTCGGGATCCGTGAGAGGGTCGGTCTGCTCGGCGGCGAGAGTGAGATCGGGCCGCGGCCCGTGGGTGGATTCCGGGTCCGGGTCCGGATCCCGCTCAATCCGCAGAACCGCCCGATGACCGAAGGATCCCTGGATGAGTGACGAACCGATGCGCGTGCTCCTCGCGGACGACCAGGATCTGGTCCGCGCCGGATTCCGGATGATCCTCTCGGTCGAGCCGGACATCGAGGTGGTCGGGGAGGCGTCCGACGGGGAGAAGGCGATCGAACTCGCGCTGGCGCTGCGGCCTGACGTCGTACTGATGGATGTCCAGATGCCCGGGATGGACGGGATCACCGCGACCCAGCAGATCGTCGCGGCCGACGCGGGCAAGGTGGTGATCCTGACCACCTTCGACCGGGACGACTACCTGTTCGAGTCCCTCGGCGCCGGGGCCAGTGGGTTCCTGCTGAAGAACACCGCGCCTGAGGACCTGGTCGACGCGATCCAGGTCGTCCATCACGGCCACGCGCTGCTCGCGCCGGAGGTGACCCGCCGGGTGATCAAGCGGTTCACCGGCACCCGCGAGCGCGTCTACCGCCCCGACCTGCTCGCCGAGCTGACCGACCGTGAACGCGAGGTCCTCGGCCTCATCGCCCGCGGCCTCACCAACACCGAGATCGCCACCCAGCTCTTCGTGGGCGAAGCCACCGTCAAGACCCACGTCTCCCGCGTCCTGCTGAAACTCGGTCTCCGCGACCGCGTCCAGGCCGTCGTCTTCGCCTACGAATGCGGCCTGGTCACCCCCGGCGACGACCCCACCAGCTAGGCAGTCCACCCCGCGGATGACGCGGGTGATCACCCTCGCGGGCGACGTGGAAGTGGTCTTGTCCTGACTAGCTTTGAACAAGCCGGGCATAGGTCCGGTGGGGGCCGAGCTGATGGGGATTGTGACCGATGTTGACAGTGGCTGGGCTCACGCGGCGGTTCGGTGAGCAACTTGCGCTGGACGACGTGACGTTCGACGTCGTACCAGGGCGGATGACTGGGTTCGTCGGGGCCAACGGCGCCGGGAAGACGACCGCGATGCGGATCATCCTTGGTGTGCTGGCCGCGAACGCCGGCGAGGTGCGCTGGCAGGGCGAGCTGCTGACCGGGGAGGTACGGCGCGACTTCGGCTACATGCCCGAGGAGCGTGGGCTGTACCCGAAGATGAAGATCCGCGATCAGCTGGTGTTCTTCGGCCGGCTGCACGGACTCACCCCGGACCGGGCCGAGGAGCGGACCGACAAGCTGCTCGAGCGACTCGGCCTGGCCGATCGGGCCACCGACATACTCGAGACGCTCTCGCTCGGGAACCAGCAGCGCGTGCAGATCGCGGCGGCGCTGGTGCACGAGCCGATCGCGCTCGTATTGGACGAGCCGTTCAGCGGGCTCGACCCGCTCGCCGTCGACGCGATGGTGGACCTGCTCCGTGAAGAGGTGACGGAGGAGGTGCCGGTGCTGTTCTCCAGCCACCAGTTGGACCTGGTCGAGCGGTTGTGCGACGACCTCGTCGTACTCGCCCGCGGCAAAGTGGTTGCCGCAGGCTCCGTTGCGGAGCTCGCGGCCGGGCCGACCACGACGTACCGCTTGGTGGTGGACGGCGACGCGGGCTGGCTGCGCGACGTCCGCGGGATCCGGGTGCGCGACGTGGCCGGCGGTACGGCGCTCTTCGACGTCGAGGACAGCGCCGTCGAGCAGCAGATTCTTCAGCAGGCGATCAGCCGTGGACCGGTGCTCGAGTTCGGGCCGGAGCGGGTGGCACTCAGCGACGTCTTCCGGGAGGCGACCCGATGAACGACCGTACTCTCGACCGGCCCTGGATGCTGATCGCCCAGCGCGAGGTGAGCACCAAGCTGCGGGACAAGACCTTCATCGGGTCGACCGTGTTCATGCTGGTGATCGTGCTCGCCGCGGTGCTGATCCCGGCGCTGATCGCCGGGCGTGGTGGTCCCGACAAGGTCGCGGTGATCGACGACGCCGGCGCGAAGGTGGTGCAGCAGGCGTCCACGACCAAGGGCGGCGACGGCTACGAGGTGACGCGGGCCGCGGACCGGCCGGCCGCCGAGCAGCTCGTCACGAACGGCGATGTGAAGGCGGCGCTGCTGCCGGGCAAGGACGGGTACGTCGTGCTCGGCAAGGACCGGGTCGACTCCGGGCTCGAAAGCGCGCTGCGGGAGGCGACGGTCAACGTCGGGATGGAGGCGAACGCCGGGCGGGTCGGACTGACGCCCGATCAGCTGCGGGCCGGGACCAAGGTCGAGCTGCAATTGCTGAAGCCCGGACCGCTGCCGGACATCGTGTCGGACTTCGTGAACATCGGGCTTGCGCTGGTGTTCTACATGACCGCGCTCGGGTTCGGCATGATGATCGCGCAGAGCGTCGTCCAGGAGAAGGAGAGCCGGGTCGTCGAGATCCTCGCCGCCGCGGTCCCGATCCGGGCGCTGCTGTGGGGCAAGGTGCTCGGCAACACCGCGTTGGCGCTGTCGCAGATCGTGGTGATCGCGGGGACCTCGCTGATCGGGCTGCTGATCACCGATCAGGCGGACATCCTCGAGGTCATCGCACCGGTCGCCGGGTGGTTCGTGGTGTTCTTCGTGCTCGGGTTCGTGGCGCTGGCCGGCCTGTGGGCAGTGGCCGGGTCGCTGGCCACCCGGCAGGAGGACCTCGGGTCGACCACGCTGCCGGGGCAGATGATCCTGATGGTCCCGTTCTTCTTCTCGGTTTTCGCGGGTTCGTCGGCCAAGACGGTCGCGTCGTTCGTACCGATCGCGTCGTCGATGGCGATGCCGGGGCGGATGCTGACCGAGGACGTCCCGATCTGGCAGCCGCTGGTCGCGATCGTGATCCTGCTCGCCGCGACCGTACTGATCGTGCGGGTCGGAGCCCGGTTGTACGAGCGGACTCTGCTCCAGACCGGGCGTCGACTCGGCTATCGAGAGGCACTCGCTCTCAAGGCGTCATGACACATCGTCACGGCCGGGTCGGGCGTTACAGCGTCGGCCCGGCTGTGACAAAACCGCAATGTTGGGTACCTGTGTGCTGTGCCTACACCTGGACTACGGTCTCAACGCATGAACGTCGAGCTGCGCCACCTGCGGGTGGTGGTCCTAGTGGCAGAAGCGGGTTCCGTCGGCAGGGCCGCCCGCTGGCTGAAGGTGAGCCAGCCGAGCCTGACCGCGCAGCTCAAGCGGATCGAGGCGGCGTTCGGGGGAGAGCTGTTCGAGCGCTCTCGCACCGGCGTGACGCCCACTCCGCTCGGCCGGTACGCCGTTGATCGCGCTCGGGCGATCCTGGTTGACGTCGATCACCTGTCCGCGACTGTGTCCGCGATGACTGCGGTCGAGTCTTCGGCCGTTCGGCTTGGCGGGTTCCCGACCGCGCCGATGTCGGGGATCGCTTCGCGGCTGCGCCGGCACGGTGAGATCGAGCAGGTCAGCATCGAGGTCGAGTGGTCCACCAGCGTGCTCTTGCAGCAGTTGGAGAGTGGTCGGCTGGACTTCGCGTTGCTGCGGGAGTTCCCCGGGTTCGAGCTGCGGCTGCCCAGAGGGGTCGAGGTGACCACGGTTGTCGAGTCGGAATCGGCGTACGTCGTGATGTCGGCCGACCACCCGACGGCGATGTCGACGCGGGCACGCGGTGAGATCGAGCTGTCCGCGCTGTCGGGCGAGGAGTGGATCGGGGAGCCGCCGGACGACAGCGGGTTCCACGTGCTGTTCCGGGCGGCGTGCGAGGAGGCTGGGTTCCAGCCGAAGGTCGAGCACCACTCGGTCGACACGTCGGTGCTGATGGGGTTCGTGACGAGCGGTCAGGGTGTGGCGCTGGTGTCGCCGACGTCGTACCGGATGCTCTCCTCCGACGTGACCACGCGCACGCTCGTGGGTGATCCGATCCATCGCAAGCTCATGCTCGCCTGGAGCACCGACTCACCCCGGGCCCAGATGGCCCCCGACGTCCTGGCCATGGCCACCGTCGCGTACGACGAAGCCATCACCGAACACGCCCGCCGAGACCAACACCAACGAATGCACGTCGCCTGACCCTCGGTCGCAGAAGAGCCCCTCACGCGTGATCGCGTGAGGGGCTCTCGAGTCTGTGGCTCCTGGAGGGCTTAAGCTCCCGCCGGGCGAACCACCGGATTCTCAAACGCAGTCAGATGAAACTCCCCGGTGTCCTCCGGATTGTCCATCCGCTCCCGATACTGAGACCCCACCTGCTCCTTAGCCCCCACTACCGGAGCCCGCTGCATCTCCACCCGTCCGTCAGGAGACGATCCCTCCGCCCGTCCGTCAGGAGACGATCCCTCCACCCGACCCGCAGGAGACGATCCCTCGGCCCGTCCGTCAGGAGACGATCCCTCGGCCCGTCCGTCAGGAGACGATCCCTCCGTGCGACCTGCAGGAGCCTTGGCCACCTGCGCGTCCTCTTCTTCTTCACCTTCCGGCGCCCGCGGCGCTTCCGGCGCAGCCACCTCGTGCGCCGCATCCGGCACGGCCTCAGCCTGAGCTGACCCACCTGCGGGTGACGCAGCCTGGGGTGACGCGGCGGGGGTTGATGCGGCGGCCGGTGAAGCGGGGGATGAAGCGGCGGGCGGTGAAGCGGCGGGTGGTGACGCAGGAGGTGAAGCGGCCGCCGGTGAAGCGGGGTGTGAAGGGGCGGGTGGTGAAGCGTTCGCGGGACCCTCAGGAGCCTGGGCCACCTGCGTGTCCTCTTCTTGTTCAACGTCCGGCGCCCGCGGTGCATCAGGGGCAGCTACCTCGTGCGCCGCAGCCGGCACAGCCTCAGCCCGCGCCTCCGGCTCTACCCGGGGAGCCAGCTGCGTTGCGTCCTCGTCGACCTCGGGCCGGGCGGCTGCCTGCGTCACCTCTTCGTCGGAGTCCGCCTCAGGCGCGAACGGGGACTTGGTGGGGACCTGGACGGTTTCGTCCGCGTTGGTGGGGACGAGGACCGTTTCCTCGCCGACGTCGTTGCCTGCGGCATCCTCTTCGGCGAACTCGCGGGTCTGCTCAGAGGTGGTCGTCGGATACTGCGACGTCTGCTCCTCCGCCTGGTTGCGCGGCCGCACCGGCTCCGGCTCGTCGTCGAAGAGGTCGTCGTACCGCGTGCTGTTCCCGTACCCACCGCCGTACGCCGGCGCCTCGGGATAGGTGCTCCCGGCAACCGGGTAGACCGCGGCGACGTCCGCCTCCTGCTGCGCCTGCGCGGCGTCCTGCTCGCGCTGCAGGCGGTCCTCCTCGGCCCGCTGCCGCCGCCGGCGCTGTACTCCGCGCACGATCAGCTGGATCGCGTAGACCAGCGAGATCACCGCAAGGATCGGTACGACGCCGTTCAGCGTGTACTGCTTCGTCCCGTCGATCATCCCGGTGGTCACGCCGGGGACGTCGTTCAGGAAGTTCGTGGTCCGGTTCGGGATCCAGAGCCAGCAGTAGATCAGCGTGGCGAACGCGATGAACGCACCCAGCGCACCGGCGCCGGAGAAGTACGACACCACGGCCCAGAAGACCAGCGCGCCGATGCCGAAGGCAAGCGCCATCTCCTTCGCATTCAGCTCGATACCACCCGGGGCCGCGAGTACGCCGAACACGGCCGGTCCGGCGAGCGCTACGACCACTCCGAGCAAGAACCCAAGAAATTTGGACACACCCCCAAGGTAGCGACGTTTCCTCGTCACACCCCGCAGACACTTCGGGCACCCAACGGAAGGGCAACCGCTTGCCTAAGCTAGGACCGTGACCCGTCCTAACGTCCTTGTTGTCCTGTCAGACGAACACACTGCCGCGGCCGCGGGGTGGGCCGGGCATCCACAGGTGCAGACGCCGCACTTGGATCGCCTGGCCGCACAGGGCGTTTCGTTCGATCACGCGTACACAAACAGCCCCATGTGCGTGCCTTCGCGGCTCTCATTGATGGCCGGACAGTATGTGCACCAGATCGGGGCCTGGGACAACGGCGTCATCCCCGGCCCGTGCTTTCGAACCTGGGGTCACCATCTGCGCGAGGCCGGTTACACGTCGGTGATCGCCGGCCGGACCCACTTCAACGGACCAGACCGCTTACTGGGCTTCGATCGCCGCCTCACAGACGACCTGGACTTCTGGATCGACCACAGTGGTCGCCCACCCCGTCGTACGACGGACTGGCGCCGGCCATCCAACTCCCACGTGACTGAGAACGGCCCCGGCGACCACGTCCACACCCAGCATGATGTGGCCGCGACCGACGCCGCACTGGAGTTCCTGCGTGACCCAGGACCTGATCCGTTCCTGCTGTACGTCGGCTACATGCACCCGCACTTCCCCCTGGTCGCACCGCCCGAGTATCGAGCGCTCTACGACCCAGCGGACGTGGAACTGCCTCCGGCTGTCGCTGACGAGCACCCGGTGATTTCGTTGCTACGGCACGGTTTCCGCAACGATGAGCCAGTCACCGAGGAGCAGTTCCGGGAGGCGATGGTTTGCTACTGGGCGCTGATCAGTCACCTCGACCACCAGGTCGGTCGGCTACTGGACGCGGTGCCCGGCGACACGGTCGTCATCTACACCAGTGATCACGGCGAAATGGCCGGTCAGCACGGCATCTGGCAGAAGCAGTGCTTCTACGAGCCCGCCGTACGCATCCCGCTGCTCTTGCGGCATCCGTCCGTCCAGCCCGGCCGAAACGACGACCACGTCAGTCTGGTCGACGTACTGCCGACACTGCGCGACATCGCCGGACTGCCGGTAGATCCCGCTCTCCCTGGACGGACGCTGCTTGACCCTGCTGATCGGCCAGTGCTGTCGGAGTACCACGCGCAGGGGATGGTCGACGGTGGATTCATGCTGAAGTCCGGCCCGTGGAAGTACTGCTACTACGGCGCCGGCCAGCGGCCGCAGGTGTTCAACGTCGACAGCGACCCGCTCGAGCTCGACGACCTCTCGACTGACGAGACCCTGGTTGCGAAGCTCGACGCCGAGCTCAGATCGCTGCTGGACCCCGACCAGATCGACGTACTCGCGAAATCCGACCAGGCCGCGCGTACTGCGGCTTCGACGAGAGGGTGACCCCCGTTGACTGCCCCGAACATCCTGCTGATCGTTTCCGACGACCATGGGTACGCCGATCGTGGCGGTCTCGGCATCCACTCCGAGGTGAAGACGCCGGCGCTGGATCGGCTCGCAGCCGAGGGGGTGAGCTGCACCGACGCCTACGTGACTGCGCCGATCTGCAGTCCGTCCCGGGCCGCGATCATCTCTGGTCGATACCAGCAGCGGTGGGGCGGTCAGTGGTTCGACTCGGCCGCGTTCCCGCCGGACGACGTACCGACGTTGGCGGAGATCCTGCGCGATCAGGGCTATCGGACCGGGTACTTCGGCAAGGTGCATTACGGGGGAGAGGCGGTCGGGGATCGGGCCTGTCCGCCGCATCACGGGTTCGAAGAGACGCTGTACGGGCTGGCCGGTCAGTCGTTCGGGCGGCTCAACTATCTCCATCACTCCGAGGACGCGGTCTCGTCGTACGGGCAGCCGGCGGCGCATCACATGGCGGTGCAACCGTTACTGTCGGGGGATGAGCCGGTCGAGCACGAGGGCTTCCTGACCGCGAGGCTCGGGCAACGGGCGGCAGAGTTCATCGACGGTGCGGACGAGCGGCCGTACTTCTGCATGGTCGCGTTCAACGCCGTCCACAACTTCTGCTGGCAGCTGCCCGAGGACGAGCTGGCCGCCCGCGGCCTGCCCGCTTTCCGGGACTGGACGCCGGACGTGAACGACTCCTTCAACGAGTGGTACGACGACGCGATCGTGCCGAACCTGCCGCACGGGCGGGAGTACTACCTCGCACAGCTGGAGCTGATGGACGCCGAGATCGGCCGCCTCCTCGACCTCGTCGACGACAACACCATCGTCATCTACGTCACCGACAACGGCGGATCGACCTGCAACTTCGGCGACAACACACCCTTGCGCGGCACGAAGTACACCGTCTGGGACGGTGGCATCCGCGTTCCGATGCTGTGGCGCTGGCCGGCTCAGCTGCCGGCCGGGCGGCGTACGGGCGCTCTTGTCAGCACACTCGACCTCGTCCCGACCCTCGCGGCTGCCGCCGGTGCGGATGTCGCCGATGTGGACGGTCTCGACATCCTTCCGGTGCTTTCCGGGGATGCCGACGTTCAGCACGACGCTCTGCACTGGGACTGCGAGTTCCAATGGGCCGTCCGCTCCGGTCCGTGGAAGCTCAGCTGGGTCGACGACAACGCCGATACCCAACACCTCAAGGACTACGAGCACGCGCCGATTGGCAACGGCTGGCACCTGTCCAACCTCGCGCAGGACGTGTCCGAGGAGCAAAACCGCCTCACCGACGAGCCAGACGTGGCCGCTCGCCTGCACGAGCTGCACGCCACCTGGCGCACCGAGGTCGGTCTACCTCCGCTGGCGCAGCCGGGACCTCAGACAGTCAGCCCGTAGGTGATCGGGGTCGGCGGTTCCTCGTGGTGGTCGATGTCCGGGCTGCGCTCGTACTCGTCCCACGCCAGCATCCGATCCAGCTCCCGGCGCACGGAAGCGAGCACCTCGGTCACCGGCACGTCCCGCCCGAGCTCCTTCGACAGCGTCGTGACGTCGGCGTCCGAGATTCCGCACGGCACGATGCGGTCGAACCAGGTCAGGTCGTTGTCGCAGTTCAGCGCGAATCCGTGCATCGTCACGCCCTGCGAGACGCGGATCCCGATCGCCGCGATCTTCCGCTCCCGGCCGCGGTCGTCGGCCGCCACCCAGACCCCACTACGGCCCTTGACCCGCCCGGTCTTCACCCCGAGGTCGGCGCAGACCGCGATCAGCGCCTCCTCCAGGCGCCGGACGTAGTCCACGACATACACATGTGAGGCCAGCTTCACGATCGGGTAGCCCACCAGTTGCCCCGGACCGTGCCACGTGATCTTGCCGCCGCGGTCCACGTCCACCACCGGCGTCCCGTCCAGCGGCCGCTCCTGCGGCTCGGTCCGCTTGCCTGCTGTGTACACCGGTGGGTGCTCGAGCAGGATGACCGTGTCCGAACCAGTGCCCTCGGCAACTTCCGCGTGCAGACGTCGCTGCTCGGCCCACGCGGTCTCGTAGTCCACCGCGTCGGCGCCGAATCCGGCCTCCACATACTTGATAGCCCTCACGCCTTCGAGTGTAGGCGCCGCCCGAACTCGTCGTCCGCCGCCATCCACAGGCACCCCTTCGGACGCCGGGATCCCGCGGGCCTGTGGATAACTTCGCCGGGCGTTCCGGCGATTCGTGCACTCTCTTGGGCATGGACCTCGACGACATCGCCGGCTACAGCCTGCGCCGCAAGCTCGGGTCCGGATCGGCCGGCACCGTCTGGCAGGTCCGCGACCTGGCGTCCGGCCGCAACGCTGTGCTCAAACGCATTCCGATCACCGACATCCCCGATCAGGAGAAGCTCCGTGAAGACCTCAACATCCTGCAACGCATCCGTCACCCGCACATCGCCCGCCTGCTGGAGTTCCGCGAGACCAGCACCGAATGGCTCCTCATCAGCCAGTACGTCGTAGCCGGCAGCCTGACCGCTCTCCTCACGCGACGAGGCCCCCTCTCTCCCGGCGAACTGGTCACGCTCCTGACCCCAATCACCGAAGCCCTCCACTACCTGCACCGCTCCGGCCTCACCCACGGCCGCCTGACCCCGATCAACACTGTCTTCGACGCCGACGGCCGCCCGGTCCTCACCGACACAACCCTCCACCTGCCTGCGCCGCCCGACCCCTACCGACCGACCGACGACCTACTCGCCCTGGCGACCCTCGCCCAAGAAGCAGGCGGCGACCCAGCCCTCTTCAGCCCCGACCTCTTCACGACCACCCCACTCCATGAGCTATCCCGCCGCCTCCTGACCCTCGCCGCGCCCGCCCCGATCGACCTGGCGTTCCCCGAGGACCCCGCCACAACGCCCACCACCAAGCCCGCAACCACCACCGATCCGCTGGAACGGTCGCGCGATCCCCTCACCGCGCCAGCACCTGAACGACCGCGGCCGGAAACCCCGCAGGCCTCCAAGGCAACGCCAACCAGCCTGGCCAAACCACGTCCCAAACCATTGCCCAAACGCCGACCGCGCGCCGCCCTCCGCCGCGCCAAGCTGCCGGCGCCGGGCGGGACAAGGCGATCATCACGGCCGATGGGTCGGTTCCTCCGCCGTGCGCCGACCCCGATCAACCCTCTGACCCGATTGAGCCCATCCACTTCCACGCCCGCCTTGGCCCTGTCCGTGCCCAGGCCCACGAGACCTGACCGACCGCGGACTCGCCGCCTCCGTTGGCGCCGCAGCCACACCCTCTGGCGCCGGCTACCTCACCCGGCCTACGGCGTACTGGCCGCGGCTGCGCTCGGAGCCGTAGTCGTCCTGGTCATCGGCATAGCAACCTTCCACGCCCTCGACACCCCCACCGCGGCCACAGGACCCACTGCGGCAACCGAACCCACCGATCCGCCCACCAGCCCCACGCCGCCCACCAGCCCCACGCCGCCCGCCAGCCCGACGCCGCCCGCCAGCCCTATGACGCCTGCCAGTCCGACCCTGTCCGCGCAGCCGTCGACCACCACCGCAACATCCAATGAGGTCGCCCAATGGACACTCACCTTGCAAGCCCTGGATGCCCAACGCGCACAGGCGTTCTGGACCCTCGACCTGAACGCTCTCGACAAGATCTACGTCCGCGACAGCCCACCCTGGCGCGCCGACCGAGCGCTGCTGACTGCCTACCGCAGCCAGAACATCCGCGTCCAAGGCCTACGCATCCACATCGACAGCACGACCGTCACACACCGAACCCCGACGACCGTCACCCTCAGAACCACCGACCATCTGTCGGCCGGTCAAGCCATCGACCACACCGGCACGACTACCCCACTGCCGCCAGGCACGCCAACAACCCGCCTGATCACCCTGACGACCACGCCAACCACGCCAACCACGCCATCCACGCGACCCACGCCGTCGACACCCGAAGCCTGGCGAATAACGACCATCACCCAGGCCTGAGCCCGGAGGTCAGGAGGTGAGCGCCGCAGAGATCGCCGCCGGAGCCGTCGGGTGGTGGAAGGTGAAGTCGTGGGACTGCAGACGAGTGGGAAGGGTGCGATTGCTCCCCAAGAGCTCCCACGCGAACTCACCCAGCACGGCCTTCATCGCGAACGCAGGCACAGGCAGGATCGTGGGCCGGTGCATGGCAGTACCAAGCGCGTGCGTGAAGTCAGCGTTCGTGGTCGGGACGGGGATGGTTACGTTGACCGGTCCACTGATGGCGTCGTTCTCGGCGACGAAACGGGCCGCCCGGAGCCAGTCGGTGAGCGAGACAACCGGGAAGTACTGCGTGCCCGAGCCAAGCCGGCCGCCGAGACCCACGCGGAAGGGAAGGGAGAGCAACTGGAACGCCGGAGCCTTCCGGTCGAGGACAACGCCGGTCCGGAGGGCAGCGACCCGGCTGCCGGCGGCACGCGCGGGTTCGAGCGCGCCTTCCCACAGACGTACGACGTCGGAGAGGAAGCCCTCACCGAGTTCGGAGTCTTCGGTGAGGATGCGATCTCCGCAGTCGCGGCCGTATCCACCGACCCCGCTCTGCGTGATGACCACCGGCCGCCGCTCGAGCTGGCTCGCGACAGCCGCGAGTGTCGCCGTCGTGCTGACTCGGCTCTCCCGGATGGTGTTCCGGTACGTCGGGGTCCACGGCCGGCCGATGTTCGCGCCGGCCAGGTTGATCAGGACATCGGGATCACCCAGCGAACCCGGGTCCAGCTCACCGCGCGCCGGGTCCCACCGGATCTCGTCCGCGGTTGCCGGCGTACGACGTACCAGGCGAAGGACCTGGTTGCCGTCGGCGACGAGATCACGAGCGAGGGCCTTACCAAGAAAGCCGGATGCGCCGGCCAGTACGTACTTCATCCCGCTTGCTCCTTGGTGTCAGTGGTACCGGAGATCGAACCTAAAAGCGCCGGTGCCCGCTCCAGAGGAGACGAACACCGGCGCAAGGGTCCGATCGGGATCAGACGTCGAACTGTGCCTCTTCGAGGCGCTGCTTGACGGCCGTCAGGTAGCGGGCCGCGTCGGCGCCGTCCACCAGGCGGTGGTCGTAGGTGAGGGCCAGGTAGACCATCTGGCGGATCGCGATGGTCTCGCCCAGCTCCGGGTGGGTGATGACGACCGGGCGCTTGACGACCGCGCCGGTGCCGAGCATGCCGACCTGGGGCTGGTTGAGGATCGGGGTGTCGAAGAGCGCGCCCCGGCTGCCCGTGTTGGTGATCGTGAACGTGCCGCCCGCCATCTCGTCCGGCAGCACCTTGTTGGTCCGGGTGCGCTCGGCCAGGTCGGCGATCCGCTTGGCCAGGCCGGCGATGTTCAGGTCGCCAGCGTTGTGGACGACCGGGACCATCAGGCCCTTCTCCACGTCCACGGCGATGCCCAGGTGCTCGGCGGCGTGGTACGTGATCTCGCCGGCTTCCTCGTCGATCGAGGCGTTCAGCTTCGGGTACTGCTTCAGCGCGTCGACCGCGGCCAGGGCGAAGAACGGGAGGAACGACAGCTTGACGCCCTCGCGGGCCTCGAACTCCGCCTTCTTAGCGTTCCGCAGCTTGGAGATCTCGGTGACGTCGACCTCGACGACCGTGGTCAGCTGGGCCGACACCTTCAGCGAGTTGACCATGTGGGCCGCGATCGCCTTGCGGATCCGGCTCATCTTCTCGGTCGTGCCGCGGAGTGGGCTGATCGAGGGGGACTTGGCTGCCGGAGCCTGTGCCTGCGCTGCGGGTGCAGCGGCGGGGGCGGCTGCGGCGGCCTTCTGGGCCTCGGCGGCGGCGATTACGTCCTGCTTGCGGATGCGGCCGCCTACGCCGGTGCCCTGGACCGCGTTCAGGTCCACCTGGTGCTCGGCCGCGAGCTTGCGGACGAGCGGGGTGACGTAGTTCGGGCCATCAGACGAAGAGCCGTTCGGGGAGGCTGCCGGAGCCGACTGCTGGGCGGGAGCCTGCGCTGCCGGGGCCTGAGTGGTCGGAGCCTGCGTCGTCGGAGCCTGGGTGGTTGGGGCCGGAGCGGATGCGGCCGGGGCGGCTGCGGGGGCTGGGGCCGCTGCGGCCGGAGATGGAGAAGAGTTAGTTGCCGGAGCCGGAGCTGCCGCCGGGGCTTGCGCCTGCGGGGCCGGTGCCTGGGCCTGGGCGGGCGCGGGGGCCTGCTGAGCCGGGGCGCTCTGCTGGGCGGGGGCCTGCGCGGCGGGCGCGGCGGCCTGCTCTGCGGGAGCTTGTTCGGCTGCGGGAGCCTGCTCTGCGGGGGCGGCCTGGGCGGGGGCTGACGAGGCTGGGGCGGAGTTGGCGGAGCCAACGATGGCTAGTTCGGCGCCTACCTCTACCGTCTCGTCTTCGGCGACCTTGATTTCCAGGAGCTTGCCGGCGACGGGGGACGGGATCTCGGTGTCCACCTTGTCGGTGGAGACCTCGAGGAGGGGCTCGTCGACGGCTACGTCGTCGCCTACCTGCTTGAGCCAGCGGGTGACCGTTCCCTCGGTCACGCTCTCGCCCAAGGCGGGGAGCGTCACCGGAGTGCCGCCACCAGAACCACCCGAAGACTGGTCGTCAGCAGGCGCCTGCGCGGCCGGAGCTGCCTGCGCGGCCTCGGCAGCCGGGGCCTCAGCAGCCGGTGCTTCCTGGGCCGGAGCCTCCTGAGCGGGCGCGGCCTGCTCAGCGGGAGCCGCCTCAGCAGCGGGAGCCTCCTGCGCCGGGGCTTCCTGGGCGGGGGCTTCCTGGGCGGGCTGCTCGGCCGGGGCTTCCGCGGCGGGCTGCTCGGCGGGGGCGGACTGGTCGGAGGAGCCGGTGGACTCGCCGGCGTCGCCGATGACGGCTAGCTCGGCGCCGACCTCGACGGTCTCGTCCTCGGCGGCCTTGATCTCCAGCAGAGTGCCGGCCACCGGTGAGGGGATCTCGGTGTCGACCTTGTCGGTCGAGACCTCCAGCAGGGGCTCGTCGACGGCAACCGTGTCGCCGACCTGCTTGAGCCAGCGGGTGACGGTTCCTTCGGTGACGCTCTCCCCGAGGGCCGGCAGGGATACAGAGGTCGGCATGACGGTCGTTGCTCCTTCGTCTGATCGGTCGAGTGTCAGCCTACGGTGCCGCCGGAGCGAGCGGGATCCGGGTCAAACAGCGCCCACTCGCCCCTTGCGGACTCAAACCTACTCGGGCGCTCCAGCAGACGCGCCCGGGTGTTCAGTCATGGAAATGCAAAGGTTTCCCGGCCAGGGCGAGGTGCGCCTCGCCGAGGGCCTCGTTCTGGGTGGGGTGGGCGTGGACGAGCGGTGCGACGTCGGCCGGGTAGGCCTCCCAGTTGTAGATCAGCTGGGCCTCTCCGATCAGCTCGCCGACGCGCGAACCGACCATGTGCAGCCCGACGACCGCGCCATCGCGGGCGCGGACGAGCTTCACGAAGCCGGCCGTCTTCAGGATCTGCGATTTCCCGTTGCCGCCGAGGTTGTAGTTGAGGATCTCGACGTCGCCGTACTTCTCCCGGGCCTGCTCCTCGGTCAGACCGACCGACGCGACCTCCGGCTCGGAGTACGTGACCCGCGGGATGCCGGCCTCGTCGATCGGCGTCGGCGCGAGGCCCGCGAGGTGCTCGGCGACGAAGATGCCCTGCTGGAACCCGCGGTGTGCGAGCTGCAGCCCCGGCACGATGTCGCCGACCGCGTAGACCCCGGGCACGCTGGTCTGCAGCGTCGCGTCGACGGTCACGAACCCACGGTCGAGCGCGACGCCGACCTCGTCGTACCCGAGACCGGTCGTGTTCGGCCCGCGGCCGACGGCGACCAGCAGCAGCTCGGCCTCGATCACCTCGCCACCGGCCACATTCACCCGTACGCCGTTGTCGGTCACCTCGACCGACTCGAACGGCGTACCCGTCTTGAAGGCGATCTTTCGCTTCCGGAACGCGCGCTCGAGGGTCTTGCTGCAGTCCGCGTCCTCGGCCGGCACCAGCCGGGGCAGCGCCTCGACGATGGTGACCTTGGTGCCGAACGACGTCCACGCCGACGCGAACTCGACGCCGATCACGCCACCACCCAGTACGACGGCGGATTCCGGCACACGGTCGAGCGTCAGCGCGTGCTCGCTGGCGATCACCCGCTGCCCGTCCAGCTCGAGCCCGGGCAGCGAGCGGGAATAGGAGCCGGACGCAAGGATCACGTTGCGACCGGTGTACGTCGTGTCCCCGACCTGGACGGTGGTGGGGGAGGTCAGCCGGCCTTCGCCCTCGACCACCGTGATGCCGCGGGCCTTGATCTGGCCCTGCAGGCCCTTGAAGAGCCGGTCGACGACGCCGTCCTTGTACTTGTTCACGCCACCCATGTCGACGCCCTCGAGCGTCGTCCGGACCCCGAACTGCTCGCCCTCGCGGGCCGAGTCGGCCACCTCCGCGGCGTGCAGCAGCGCCTTGGTCGGAATACAGCCGCGATGCAGGCAGGTGCCGCCGACCTTGTCCTTCTCCACCAGGGCGACGGACAGCCCCAGGCTCGCGGCGCGCAGGGCGGCGGCGTAACCACCGCTTCCACCGCCGAGGATCACCAGGTCGTACGTCGTGCCGGTCTCAGTCACAGGTTCCTCCGTGGGACGTGGGTCATCGGGCGGCCCCGGATCGCGGTTCCGGCCCGGCGTCATCTTCGCACTCACGGCGCCCCCGCGCGGTCCCCGGGCGGCTGCGACGCGCACATCCGCCGGGGCCAGAACCGTTATCCAGGATTTCGGCGGTGACTTGCCCAGATAGAGGACACTTACTCCATGAAGTGGTTCGGTCGCCGGCAGAAGGCCGGAACGATGCGCCGGTCGGACACACCCGACCAGGCGCACCTGCGGGACTTCGCCCAGACCCGCCAAGGAGTCGAGGGATTCGTCGAGCCGCGGACGGCGGTGACGGAGTACACCCTGCTGCTGGTAGCGATCGACGGCGAGTGGACCCGGCGCCGGGTCCCGTCGGTGCGGTGGGCCCACGATTTCGCGAACAAGCTGGGCATTCCGTCGTATGACGCGGCCGTGGTCGGCTACCCGCCGCGCATGCGTGAGTACAACGCCCGGATGAAGAAGAACGGACTCGCCTAGCCCACCGGCCGGGACTGACACATGAAACTGGCGGCGGACTGACTCATGAAGGACGAGAAGGAGTTCTTCGCCGCCGACGCTCTCCCGTGGTCCGGCACCGGGATCAGCGAGAAGGTGCTCAGCCAAGACGCTGACGGCACCCTGACCAGGCTCGCGCGCTGGGCGCCCGGGACCAGCTCAGGCGATGAGGTGATCCGGCACGAGTACGTCGAAGAGGTCTATCTGCTCGAGGGTGAGCTGACCGATCTCACCCTCGGGCAGACGTTCGGCCCCGGCGACTACGCGTGCAGGCCGCCGGGGATGCCACACGGTCCGTACGTCACGACCGGCGGCTGCACGATGCTGGAGATCCGGTACTCAGCTCGCTGACGCGGCCAGCTCGACCAGCGTGCGGACGGAGTAGCCCGTGCCGCCAGGCAGGGTGTAGCCGGCCGCGCCGCCGTCGTTGAAGGCCGGGCCGGCCACGTCCAGGTGCACCCAGTCGATGCCCTCAGCAACGAAATCGCCGAGGAACGCGGCTGCGGCGAGCGCGCCGCCCCACGGCTCGCCCGTGATGTTGGCCAGGTCGGCGACCTTCGAGTGCGTCTTCAGCTTGTCCAGCATCTCGGCCGGGATCGGCAGCGGCCACATCGCCTCACCGGCCGCGATCGCGGCGTCGACGACCCGGTCCCGGGCGGTGTCGGTGTTGGCGAACGCGCCGGCCACCTTGGTGCCCAGGGCAACAACACAGGCACCCGTCAGCGTGGCCACGTCGACGATCAGGTCCGGCTGGTCCTCGGACGCGCGGACCAGCGCGTCGCCGAGCACGAGCCGGCCCTCCGCGTCGGTGTTCAGCACCTCGACGGTCTTGCCGCCGTACATGGTCAGGACGTCGGACGGGCGCGCGGCCGATCCGGACGGCATGTTCTCGGCCATCGCGGCGTACGTCGTGATCTGGACCGGCAGGCCGAGCCGGGCGATCGCGACGGTCGCGCCGATCACCGCGGCGGCGCCGGCCATGTCGGCCTTCATGCCGATCATCCCGTTGGCCGTCTTCAGCGACAGGCCGCCGGAGTCGAACGTGATGCCCTTGCCGACGAAGGCCAGGTGCGTGACCGGCTTCTTCGGCGTGTAGGTGAGCCGGATCAGCCGCGGCGGGTTCGCCGAGCCCTGGCCGACGCCGAGGATGCCGCCGTACCCGCCCTTGAGCAGGGCCTTCTCGTCCAGCACCTCGACCTTGACGCCGTACTCCTTGCCGAGCTTCAGCGCCGAGGCGGCGAAGTCGGCCGGGTTCAGATCGGACGGCGGGGTGTTCACCCAGTCGCGCACCTGGGCGATCGCGTCGGCGGTCACCTCGGCCCGCTCCAGCGCAGCCTTGGCGTCCTTGTTCCGGGCCAGGTCCGTGAGCACGGTGAGGTTGCCGGGTGCCTCGGTCGAGCCCTCGGCCGACTTGTACGCCGTGAACGAGTAGCGACCCAGCAACGCGCCTTCGGCGATCGCCCGCACGCACTCGGCATCGGGGGTCGGCAGAGCGAACGCGACCGACTGCGCGGTCTTCGCGGCCCGGACGCCGGTGCCGGCCGCGGTCCGCAGGTCCTCGGTCTTCAACGCACCATCAGGGGCCGCACCGAGACCGACCGCGATCAGCGTGGCCGACTTGCCCGGCTTCGGCCCGGGCACCTTCGTCACCTCCCCGGCCTTACCGGTGGCGCCGAGTCCCGACAGCACCTCCACCAGCTTCCCGCCGTACGCGGCGTTCAGCGACTCGGTGCCGGCCGGCAGGGTGACGCCGCCGCCGAGTTTGACCACGCCGATGACCACCGCGTCGGTCTTGACACCGGCCGCATCGGACTTGCTCAAGGTGATGGTGCTCACGAAAATCTCAGTCCTCCTTGACCGGCCGGGCAGTCGGCGGTCGTGACGGTACGTACAAGCTGCCTCCGCATGCTACGCGTCCGGTAGTTTCCCCTCCATGACCGAGTCGCCGGAGTTGAAGAAGTCCCCGCTGCACGAGCGCCACGTCGCTCTCGGCGCCAAGTTCGCCGAGTTCGGCGGCTGGGAAATGCCCCTGGAGTACAGCGGAGTCGTCGCGGAGCACACCGCGGTCCGTACGTCGGTCGGCGTCTTCGACGTCAGCCACCTGGGCAAGGCGACCGTCAAGGGTCCGGGGGCGGCGGCGTACGTGAACGCGTGCCTGACCAACGACCTCGGCAAGATCGCTCCGGGCCAGGCGCAGTACACCCTGTGCTGCAACGAGCGCGGTGGAGTGGTCGACGACCTGATCGCGTACCTGCACGCCGACGACGATGTCTTCCTGATCCCGAACGCGGCCAACACCGCCGAGGTGGTCCGGCTGCTGCAGGCCGACGCGCCCGAAGGTGTCGTGGTGACCAACACCCACGACGACTACGCGATCCTCGCCGTCCAGGGGACGAACAGCGACGACGTGGTCGCCGCAATCGGCCTGCCGACCGGACACGACTACATGTCCTTCGCGGTGGCTGACTTCGCCGGTACGCCGGTTGTGGTCTGCCGGACCGGATACACGGGCGAGCGCGGGTACGAGCTCGTCGTACCGAACGAGGCCGCGGTGGGTGTGTTCGACGCCCTCCTGGCCGCCGGTGCGGCCCACGGGATCGTCCCGGCCGGGCTGGGTGCCCGGGACACGCTGCGGACCGAGATGGGGTACCCGCTGCACGGTCAGGACATCTCTCCGGACATCACGCCGGTGCAGGCGCGGTCCGGATGGGCCGTGGGGTGGAAGAAGGAGCACTTCTGGGGTGACGAGGCACTGCGCGCCGAGAAGGAGCGTGGACCGGCCCGGATCCTGCGGGGGCTGCGTGCCGCCGGCCGCGGCATTCCGCGGCCGCACATGACCGTTCTGGACCCGTCCGGCACCGCCCTCGGCGAGGTCACCTCGGGGACGTTCTCACCGACGCTGAAGAAGGGCGTCGCGCTGGCGCTGCTCGACGCGACGGTGAAGGAAGGCGATCAGGTCACCGTCGACATCCGGGGCCGCCAGGAGAGCTTCGACGTGGTCAAGCCGCCGTTCGTCACGGTCCACGTCCGCGAGGCCTGATCCACCCCGGCTTGGAGTCCGCGGACGGAAATTATGCACAGAGAGTGACGATTACTCAGTGCCAGGACTTTCATCACCCTCCGTCATAACCTGGCACAAAATGGCCGCTGTCTGGACTGTGCCGACGCATTTCGCGGTGGATTGATCGCAAAGGGTGACGATTCGCGACAAATGTTCCGTTCCAGTACCCGTTCCGGTAACGATTTGTGCACTGGTGCCGAGCACCGCTGGCTTGGTGTCACAGTGTCAGGCAGGCTAGCGCGCGGTTGTGGGGGACCGGCCTGTCAAGGGGATTTGACGCTGGCCCACCACAGAGCGAAGCTTCGGCACGATATTCACCAGATATGTGCCGGAACCACGGACCGAAATCCGGCTGACAGCTGACGGAGCGCGAATGACTATTGGGTTACCCGACTCGACCGTAGGGATCGAGGACCACCCGGCGTCGGCGGAACCGGTTCGCGCGGCGACCGTGGCGCACGGCAAGTCGCCGACCCGGATCGCGGTGGACCGGCTCCGTAAGGACAAGGTCGCCGTCACCTGCGCCTGCATCGTGCTGTTGTTCATCCTGATCGCGATCTTCGCGCCGCTGCTGACCAAGCTCGAAGGTGGCGACGTCGCGACGTTCCACCCGGAGCTGGTGGACGAGTTCGGCTTCCCGACGATCGGCATCACGCCGGACCACTGGTTCGGCATCGAGCCGAAGACCGGCCGGGACAGCTTCGCCCGCTGGGTGTTCGGCGCCCGCCCGTCGCTGATCGTCGCCTCGGTGGCCACGATCTTCGGCACCACCGTCGGCGTCGTGATGGGCCTGATGGCCGGCTTCCTCGGCGGCTGGGTCGACCGGGTCATCTCCTGGTTCATCGACTTCGTGCTGAGCCTGCCGTACCTGCTCTTCGCGATCGCGATGGTTCCGATCGTCGAGTCGTGGCGAGGCGGTTCGTTCAACCTGACGCCAGAGGAACAGGCAAGTACCCGGTTCTACGTCCTCATATTTGTGCTTTCGTTCTTCGGCTGGGCCGGCCTCGCCCGCATCATCCGCGGTGAAGTGCTGTCCCTGCGCGAGCGGGAGTTCGTCCTGGCCGCCAAGGCGATCGGCGTCTCGACGCCGCGGATCCTGTTCAAGGAGCTGCTGCCGAACCTGGTGGCCCCGATCGTCATCTCGGCCTCGCTGTCACTGCCGGCCTACGTGACCGCGGAGGCGGGTCTGTCCTTCCTCGGCGTCGGGCTGATCGAGCCCCGCCCGTCGTGGGGCCAGACGATCGCCAACGCGACGAACTGGTTCAAGGCCGATCCGCTCTATCTCTGGCTCCCGGTCGCGGCGATCACCATTCTGGTGCTCGCGCTCGCCCTCCTCGGTGACTCGATCCGGGATGCCTTCGACCCCAAGACTCGCCGGTAGTACGGCGATTGCCCCAGCGGCAGAAAAGGAGAAACCCGACCATGCAGTGGAAACGGATCACCGCAGTCGCGGCGACGGTCATGTTGGCCGCCGTAGCCTGTGGCAGCCCGTCCTCGAACAGTGGTACCAAGAGTGATGAGGGTGGGCAGGCCAACGCGACCCAGACCAAGGTCACGGACGAAACCGCGAAGGGCCCGGCCAAGGACGTCGACGGCTTCAAGAAGGGCGGTACGGCGACGATCCTGTCCGACGTCACGCCCGACACCTTCGACCCGACCGACACGTACTACGTCGACGGCTTCCAGATCGAGAAGCTGTACTTCCGTGCGCTGACCCAGTACCGGCTCGACGGCCCGGACCACACCCCCGTTCTGGTGCCTGACCTGGCCGAGGACCTGGGCAAGGTGTCCGACGACAAGCTGACGTGGACCTTCAAGCTGAAGAAGGGCATCAAGTACTCGAACGGCCAGCCCGTCAAGGCCGAGGACTTCGCGTACGCGATCAAGCGTTCCTTCGCGCACGACCTGTACGACGCGGGACCGGCGTACCAGATCCAGTTCTTCAAGGACGGGGACAAGTACAAGGGTCCGTACGGTCCGCAGGGTGACACCTACGCGGGCGTCGAGACGCCGGATGACAGCACGCTGGTCATCCACCTGTCCAAGCCGTTCCCGGACATGCCGTTCTTCGGCGCGTTCTCGATGTTCACGCCGATCCCGAAGGCGGCCGACACCAAGGACGCCTACGAGCAGAAGCCGCTGGCGACCGGTCCGTACATGGTCGACTCCTACAGCGCGGGCACCGAGCTCAAGCTCGTCAAGAACCCGAGCTGGGACCCGGCGACCGACCCGGTACGTCACCAGTACCTGGACGGCTACGACTTCAAGTTCGGTCTGGACACGCTGAAGGTCCAGCGCCAGATCCTGGCCAGCCAGGGTCCGGACGCGAGTGCGCTGACCTACAGCAACATCGACTCGACGCTGGTTCCCGAGATGACTGACCAGAACAAGGCTCAGCTCATCCAGGGTCCGACGCCGTGTAACCGGATGTTCCCGATGGACACCCGTAAGATCCCGCTGCCGGTCCGCAAGGCCGTCGCGGTCGCTTACCCGTACGACAGCGAGCGCAAGGTCGCCGGTTGGACCTCGCTCGCCGAGCCGGCCACCTCGACCTACATGTCGCCGTCGGTTCCGGGCTGGGAGAACTACGAGATCCCGGGCCTGAACGGCAAGGGTGACGGTGACCCGGTCAAGGCCAAGCAGATGCTGCAGGACGCGAACGCTGTCGGCTTCGAGCTGTCGTGGTACTACTCCAACGACGACCCGATCGCCACGCAGCGCAGCCTGGTCCGTCAGCAGAAGCTGGAAGCGGCCGGATTCAAGGTCAAGGCGCTGGGCGTCGGCAAGGCCAAGATCCGTACCGTCACCGGTGACCAGAACGGTCCGGTCAACACCCTGAAGGCTCCGACCGGTTGGTGCTCCGACTGGCCGAGCGGCTCCTCCTGGGCCCCCGTGCTGTTCCGTTCCGACGCGATCGCCCTGGGCAACAGCGTCGGCCAGCTCGAGGACAAGGCGCTGGACGCGGAGATCGACAAGGTCAACAACATGGACCCGAACGAGGCCCTGAAGACGAAGGCCTGGATCAACCTGGACAAGAAGATCATGCAGGACTACCTGCCGGCTCTTCCGCAGTACCAGTCGCGGTCCGCGTTCCTGGTCGGTACGAACATCGGTAACGCGATCAACGACCCGACGCAGGGTATGCCCGAGTTCACCTCGCTGTTCCTGAAGCAGCCCTGATCGGTTCCAGTGACCGGACTGCATGAGTAGTCCGTTCTGATCGCAAGGTAGGTGGCCGGACCGGTTTCCCCGGTCCGGCCACCTCCAGCGGTCGGTGAGGAGATCCCCGTGTTGCACTTCCTGGCGCGTCGCGTTGTGAGCGCCCTCTCCGTCGTGCTCGTCACCCTCGTCGCGACGTTCGCGCTGTTCTTCGTCGCCCCCACCGACCCCGCGGGGGCGATCTGCGGCCAGCGCAACTGTCCCCAGGAGCGGTACCTGGAGATCAAGAAGAACCTCAATCTGGACAAGCCGAAGGTGACCCAGTTCGCCGACTACATGAAGGGCATCGCCGTCGGCCGCACCTACACCACCAACGGTGTGGATCGCGACTGCAAGGCGCCCTGCCTGGGCTTCTCGTTCAAGAACGACCGTCCCGTGCTGGAGATGCTGGGTCAGCGCCTACCAGTGACGATCTCACTGGTCGCCGGTGCCGCGGTCATCATGCTCACGATCGGCGTGACGATAGGCTCGATGGCGGCCAAACGAAGAGGGACGACCGGTGACCGGGCACTCGTCACCACGTCGCTGGTGATCAGCTCGATCCCGTACTACATCGTGGCGCTGATGGTCGCCCTGTACTTCACCATCTTCTACTCGATCCTGCCTCGCGGCGGCTGGACGTCACCGTTCGACAGTCCGGGCAAATGGATCGCCGGGTTGATCACACCGTGGCTCGTCCTCGGGCTGGTCAACACCACCCAGTACGTGCGGTACTCGCGCGGCTCGATGGTCGAGACGCTCAGCGAGGACTTCATCCGGACGGCCCGGGCCAAGGGCCTGTCGGACCGCGTCGTCACCTACAAGCACGCGCTGCGCGCCGGGCTGATCCCGGTCATCACGATCTTCGGTCTGGACGTGGCCGGCATGCTCGCCGGCGCGATCTTCACCGAGCGCATCTTCGACCTGCCGGGGCTCGGCAACCTGGTGCTGCAGAGCCTGAACAACTACGACCTGCCGGTGATCATGGGGACCGTGCTGGTGGCGTCGGTGTTCCTGGTCGCGGCCAACCTGGTCGTCGATATCGTGTACAGCGTGATCGACCCGCGGGTGAGGCTTTCGTGAGCGCACCCGTCCCTGAAGACCGGAAGGACACCATGGTCGAGAGTGCAGCCGGCCAGCCGGAGACCGCGGCCGACGCGAAGCGTGGTCCTTCGATCGCGACCCGCGAACGCCGCCAGGGCACGCTGAACCCCAGTGGGGAGACGCCGTACCTGGTGGTCGAGGACCTGACTGTGAAGTTCCCGACCGCGGACGGCGTGGTCAGCGCGGTGAACGGGCTGAGCTACTCGGTCCCGCTCGGCCGGACGCTGGCCATCGTCGGCGAGTCCGGGTCCGGCAAGTCGGTGTCCAGCATGGCCGTGATGGGCCTGCACGACCGCAAGCGGACCAAGATCACCGGGTCGATCCGGCTCGGCGGCGACGAGATCGTCGGCATGCCGGAGAACGACCTGATGAAGGTCCGCGGTGACGCGGTGGCGATGGTCTTCCAGGACCCGCAGTCGTCGCTGCACCCGCTGTACACGGTCGGCCACCAGATCGTCGAGGCGTACCGCGTGCACCACAAGGTGACCAAGGAGGTCGCCAAGAAGCGGGCCCTGGAGATGCTCGACCTGGTCGGCATCCCGAACCCGCCGCGCCGGTTCGCGCAGTACCCGCACGAGTTCTCCGGCGGTATGCGCCAGCGCGCGATGATCGCGATGAGCCTGGTCAACGACCCGAAGCTGGTGATCGCCGACGAGCCGACCACCGCGCTGGACGTGACCGTGCAGGCGCAGATCCTGGATCTGCTGAACAACCTGCAGAAGGAGTTCGGCTCGGCGATCGTGATGATCACCCACGACCTGGGTGTGGTGGCCGAGATGGCCGACGACGTCCTGGTCATGTACGGCGGTCGCTGCGTCGAGTACGGCACGGCCGAGGACGTGCTGGCGAACCCGCGGATGCCGTACACGTGGGGGCTGCTCGAGTCGATCCCGACCGTGTCGGCGGCCCAGGAGCGGCTCCGCCCGATCAAGGGCCTGCCGCCGAGCCTGCTGAACCTGCCGACCGGATGTTCGTTCAATCCGCGTTGTCCGTACACGGACCGGGTGAAGGGCGAGCGCTGCACCACCGAGCTGCCCGAGCTTCTGCCCGTCGACGGCGCCGGTGCCCATGTGTCCCGCTGCCACCTGCACGACAAGGAAACGATCTACGTCTCCGAAGTCGCGCCGAGACTGGGCTGAGGGGGCTGAGGAGAGAGATGAGCGACACAGTGCGCACCACAGGCCGCGACAACGGGGCCGCCCCGCTGCTCGAGATCCGCGACCTGAAGATGCACTTCCCGATCAAGGAAGCTGCCGGACTGGCCCGGACCAAGAAGGTCGTCCAGGCCGTCGACGGGGTCAACTTCGACCTGAAGACGGGGTCCAGCCTGGGCCTGGTCGGTGAGTCCGGTTGTGGCAAGTCGACCACCGGTCGGATGATCACCCGGCTGCTCACCCCGACCGCCGGCCAGATCCGGTTCAAGGGCACGGACATCGCGCAGATGAAGGAGCGGGAACTGCGCCCGTTCCGGCGGCAGCTGCAGATCGTGTTCCAGGACCCGTACAGCTCGCTGAACCCGCGCCAGACGGTCAGCAACATCATCAGTACGCCGCTACGCGTGCACAACCTGGTGAAGAAGGGCAGGGAGCTCGAGCGCGTCCAGGAACTGCTGGAGCGGGTCGGCCTGAACCCCGAGCACCACAACCGGTACCCGAACGAGTTCTCCGGTGGTCAGCGTCAGCGGATCGGGATCGCCCGGGCGCTGGCGGTCGAGCCGGAGGTCATCGTGGCCGACGAGCCGGTGTCGGCGCTGGACGTGTCCATCCAGGCCCAGGTGATGAACCTGCTGGAGGACCTGCGCCGCGACCTCGGCATCGCGTTCATCTTCATCGCCCACGACCTCGGTGTGGTCCGTCACTTCTGTGACGAGGTCGCGGTGATGTACCTGGGCAAGATCGTCGAGCAGGGCCCGCGGGAGCAGATCTACAACGCTCCGCAGCACCCGTACACGCAGGCGTTGCTGTCCGCCGCTCCGGACCTGGGCACCATCCGTGGTGTCCCGCCGAAGGAGCGGATCCGGCTGGTCGGCGACGTACCCTCGCCGATCGACCCGCCGAGTGGTTGCCGGTTCCGGACCCGGTGCTGGAAGGCCGAGGACATCTGCGCGACGACCGAGCCGCTGCTGGAGGCCAAGCCGCAGTCCGGTCCCGGCCACTCGGCCGCGTGTCACTTCGCGGAGCCGAAGGTCGACCTGACCGCCGAGGTTTCGGCCTGAAACACCTTGTGGACAAGGGCCCCTGGGATCACCCGGGGGCCCTTTCTCATGCGTGATGCTTGAGCTGGTCCCGCTCCTGCGCGAACCGGATCGACTCGTACGTGACCAGGCCGACCAGCAGAGCCGTGAGTACGCCGAGCTCCGCGAGCGCCGGCAGTTCGACCACCAGCGGTACGGCGATCGCCGCCAGCGCGGCCGTGATCAGCCGGGAGTAGCTCAGCCGGTGCATCGTCCGCCACTTGAAGCCGACGTGTCCGAGTAGATAGAGGATGACGCCCGCGTACAAGGCGTAGAGGCCGAGACCCTTGAGTGGGTCGTCGAGGTGGTGATGCTCGGTGTCGCCGACGTACTCGAGCACCTTCTTCAGGCCGAGTGCGAGCAGGACGATGCCGGCCACCATCGGGAAGTGCAGGAACGTGTAGGCGTCGCGGGCGAGCGCGGTCCGGGTCTCCTTCGGTGCCTGCTCCAGCGCCTGCTCGCCGTAGTGCACGGTCGCGTCGAAGTAGATCCACCACAGCGCGGACGAGACGGCCAGTCCGAGCACGGACGCGATCAGGATCGGCCAGGAGATCGGCAGGTCGGTGACACCGACGCCGATGGCAACGATCGATTCGCCGAGCGCGATGATCACGATCAGCCCGTGCCGTTCGGCGAAGTGGGACGCGGACCGGAATCGCCAGCCGTGCGCGTCGATCAGGTACGTGCCGCCGTAGTCCACCGCCAGCGCGGCTGCCCACAGCAGCGTTTGGGTCCACCCGTCGTACTGCGAGGCGACCAGCAGCAACACGCTGGCTCCGAGCATCGAGCCGGAGAACCTGATCAACGTACGGCGGAGTTGCCGGTCGCCGGCCGCGATCAGCCAGAACAGCACCAGGTGCATCGCCCGGAACGCGAAGTACGCGCCCGCGATCACGACCGGACCGGGCAGCCCACCCGGGAGGTCGTCGAAGGCCTCCGGGATCGCCAGCGCGATCAGGAACATCGCGGCCATCGCCGCCATCATCACGCCCCGGACCGAGCCTTCGTCGGCCTTGACCAGGTTGCACAGCCAGGAGAAGCCGATCCAGCTCCACCAGAGCAGCCCGATCAGCAGGACTCCGCGCAGTACGCCGTGCCAGGTCAGCTCGTGCGCCATCAACGCGGTGATCTGGGTCAGCGCGAACACGAAGACCAGATCGAAGAACAGCTCCAGCGTCGTGACCGTCTGGTTCTCGCTGGTTTCCGCGGCCCTGATGGGCTTCCTCGATGTCGCCATGGCGGACATCCTGCCATCGGCGAAGGCCCGCGTCGTCTCCCTCCACCGACGCGGGCCGGCCCGATGATCAGGCGCGGACGGGCGTGGTCAGCAGCAGGCGGCTGAGCCCGATCCAGGAGACGCCCCACAGCGCGATGGCCAGGAAGTGCGGTACGTCGCCGACGGCAGCGCCGACCGGGATCGTCGCCAGCGGCCACACGCCACACAGCAGCGGGAGGAACCGCCCGGGCCCGGACCAGATCCGCGCCCGCAGGATCGCGACGCCGGCCACGATCAGGCCGACCGCCGACAGCACCATCAGCGCGCTGAACAACGGGGTCGCCCGGTCTGGGTCGACGATCGCGTAGAGGTGGGACAGCCCGAACAGCGTCATGGTCACGGCGACCACCGCGAGCGCACGCCGGGCGGTCGTCACGTCGGCAACCGCTTTGCGCAGCCCGGTGATTCCACCCACGAACAGCAGGATCGCCACCGCGGCGAGGGCGAACCAGATCCCGCCGGCGTCCGGCCCGAAGGCCGCGAAGACGCCGAGGGCGGTGAGTAGCAGTCCGGCGGCACCGGCGGTCCGGCCGGAGGTGTGAACAGTCGTGTCGAGCGTTGTAGTCATCGAAGTGCTCCTCTGCCAATGAAGTGGTGACGACTTCGAGACTGCGCGGGCAGCTCACCCGGGCAGCAGGGGAGATGGCCGGACGGCCTGGCCGGGATACCCGGATCGGCCGGGAGTTTTGCCTGCAGACAGCGGGACGTTCCGCACCCCACCATGGGGGCGTGAGCAACTACCGGCGGTGGGTGGGAGTGCTGCTGGCGTGTGCCCTGGCCGAGGCGCTGGCGGCCGTTGTCGGCGTACTGGCGACCGGCATCAGCTATCGCACCATCACCGACAGCTTCATGCTGCCGAACTGGGTGATCGGGGTGAGCTGCGCGGCCTGCGGTGCCCTGATCGCCTGGCACCGGCCGCGGAATCTGCTCGGCTGGTTCCTGCTCGGTGCCGGCATCGCCCAGACCGGCACAGCTGCCGTGACGCCGTGGCTGATCCAGGCCCTGCGGAACGGCGAACCCGCGCACGCCCTGTCGACGGCGTACTCGGCGGCCTGGCCGCTGTCGATCAGCCTGTTCATCCCGCTCGCGGTCCTGTACTTCCCGACCGGAACGTTGCCGGGCCGGCCGTGGCGGCTCGCCGTACTGCTTGCCGTCGTCAACGGACCGTTCCAGGTCATGCTGTTCAGTGCGGCCCCCGATCCGCTGCCTACCGTGCCTGGTCTCGGCACCCGGGACCGGGCGGCTTCGTGGCTGTCGATCCCGCCCCTGGCCACCGCCACCACTCTACAGACGGCCTCTGATGTCGCTCTCGGGCTCAGTCTGCTGGCCGGGGTGGCCGCGCTGGTCGTGCGCTACCGGCGAGGCACCGAGAAGGCTCGCCGGCAGCTGCTGTGGTTGTTGCTGGCCGCAACCGTCGCGGTGGTGGTGATCGTGGTGTCCCGGATCGCCGGACCGATCGAGGACAGCGGCTTCCCGATCGTCCTGCTGACGATGGTCGCGCTGATCCCGATCGCGATGACCATCGCCGTACTGCGGTACCAGTTGCTCGACATCCGGTTGGTCTGGTCGAGGACCGTGACGTATCTGCTGCTCACGACGGCGGTCGCGGCGACCTATCTCGGGCTGGTCGAGGTCGTCGATCGGCTGGTACGGCCGCGGCTGAGCGTCAGCGGCGCCGTGCTCGCCACGCTGGTCGTCGCGGTCTTCTTCAATCCGGTCCGGGTCCGGTTGCAGCGGCTCGTGGATCGCTTGTTCTACGGGGATCGCGGCAACCCGGTGCGGGCGGCATCGTCCGTCGCCGCACAGCTCGCCGGTGCCTCTCAGCCTGCGGATGTGCTGCCTGCGGTCTGCCAGGCGTTGCGCCTTCCGTACGCCGCTCTGACCGACGAAGCGGGCGTGATTCGCGGCGAACACGGGACGCGGCCCACCTTGCTCGAAGCGATCCCGCTCCTGCAGGCGGGCGAGCGGGTCGGCGAGCTGCAGATCGGGATCCGGCCGGGGGAGAGCCACCTGGCGAACGCGGATCGCGTCGTCCTCGAGTTGATGGCAGCCCCGCTCGGGGTGGCCCTCCGGGCGCAGGCGTTGTCGGACGCGGTCCAGCGATCCCGCCGGGAGATCGTCGCGGCTCGCGAGGAAGAGCGCCGGCGGCTCCGGCGCGATCTGCACGACCGTCTCGGTCCGGCCCTGACCGGGATCGGGTTCCGCGCGGATGCCGTGGTGAACCTGGCCGACGACCAGGTCCGGTCCCTCGGCACCGAGATCCGGAGAACGGTCGACGGCGCGATTACCGACGTACGGCGGTTGATCAACCAGTTGCACCCGTCCGCACTCGACGACGTCGGACTCGTCGAAGCGGTACGACGGCATGCGGCACTGCTCGATCGCCGGGGAGACGGGTCGCCGCTGCGGGTCGTCGTGCGGGCCGACGAGGTCCCGCCGGAGCTGCCCGCGGCTGTGGAGGTCACGGCGTACCGGATTGTCACGGAGGCGTTGACGAATGTGGCTCGGCATTCGCGGGCGGGTGAGGCCGAGGTGCGGATCTCGGGCGGGCCGGGGGAGTTGAGGTTGTCGATCGCCGACGACGGTCCGGCGGTGAACGGCCGGTGGGTGCCGGGCGTCGGACTGACATCGATGCGGGAGCGGGTGGCCGAGTTGGGTGGCACGATGCTGGCGGAACCCACACCGGCCGGCGGCCGCGTGCACATGTGCCTGCCCTTGGAGGCTGACCGATGACGATCCGCGTAGTGCTGGCCGACGACCATCCGGTGGTGCGTGACGGGCTGGAGGTCCTGCTCGGCTCGGTGGACGGGATCTCGGTTGTCGGCGTCGCTGAGAACGGGTCCGAGGCGGTCCGCGCCGCGGTGACGTTGAAGCCCGACGTACTGGTGATGGACATTCACATGCCCGGGGTCGACGGGGTTGCCGCGACGCAGGAGATCGCGCGAGCCGCGCCGTCGGTCGGCGTACTGATGCTGACCATGCTCGACGACGACGAGACGGTGCGCGCCGCCGTCCGGGCCGGAGCGGCTGGGTATTTGCTCAAGGGGTCGTCGCAGCAGCAGATTGTCCGCGCGATCCAGGCGGTCGCGGCAGGCGACTCGATCTTGGGGTCGGGAGTGGCCAGGCAGGTGCTGGATGCCGCGTCCGGACGGGTGAGCGCCCCGCCGGATCCGCTGGAGGCGTTGACGCCGCGAGAGCGCCAGATCCTCGAGCTGCTGGCCGGTGGATCGTCGACGACCATGATGGCGAGCCGGCTCGCGCTGACCACGAAGACCGTCAACAACAACCTGTCGGTGATCTTCGGCAAGCTCGGCGTCGCCAACCGCACCGAGGCCGCACTCCTGGCCCGCAGGGCAGGCCTCGGCGGCTAGGTGGAAACGGTGGGCTCCCGCTGGTCAGGGTCAGGAAGGAGCCCACCGTGTCTGAGGGTCGTGTCTGGTGGTCTCGCGAGACACGACCTACGCCCGGCCGTGGGCCTGGCGGCTGCGGCGGCTGAGCGAGTCGATGGTGACGGCGATCAGCAGGACGCCGGCGGTGACCATGTAGCGCACGTTCGAGTTCAGGCTCAGCAAGGCCAGGCCGTTCGAGATCGACATGATCACGAGCGCGCCGAGCAGTGCGGAGTACGCCGAACCCCGGCCACCGAAGAGGCTGGTGCCACCGATCACGGCGGCCGCGATCGCGTTCAGGTTGGTGTCTCCACCGCCGCTGCTCTGGTTCACCGCGACCAGCCGGGCCGCGGCCAGCAGACCACCGATCGCCGCGAACGTCGAACAGGCCGCGAACACGGACAGGTAGATCATCCGCACGTTGATACCGGCCCGCCGGGCCGCCTCGACGTTGCCACCGACCGCGACGACCGACCGACCCCACCGGGTCCGGCGGATCGCCACGTCCGTGCCGACCACCATCGCCAGCAGCAGCAGGAACATCACCGAGACACCGCGGTCACCGTTCAGGATGATCACCGGGATCAGCAACACCACAGCCAGCGCGCCGGCCTTGATCGCGATGACCGAGCTCGGCGGCGCCGACAGCCCGGCCCTCGAGCGCGCACCACCGGCCCGCAGCCGCGTCAGTGCGTACGCCGCGACCACGAGCGCGACGAGCCCGTAGGCCAGCGCGGGGGAGAGGAAGCTGCGGGTGGCGAACCCGACCAGCGCCGAGTCGTACGGGAGGTTGAGCGAACCCTCCTTGCCGAGCACCAGCAGCTGCAACCCGAGGAACCCGAGCAGACCGGCCAGCGTGATCACGAAGCTGGGCACACCGAAGCGGGTATAGAGCGCCCCGTAGAAGAGCCCGATCACGACCCCGACCACGATGCCGGCCAGGAGTGAGATCACCAGCGGCCAGCCCTGGTTGACGAAAGTGACACCGAGCACCGCCGCGGACAGGCCGCTGACCGAGCCGATGGACAGGTCGATCTCACCGAGCAGCAGGACCAGAACGATGCCGAGGGCAAGCACTCCGACCGAGGTGGTCTGCAGGGTTAGGTTGACCAGGTTGCGGCTGGACAGGAACGAGCCGTTCGCGATCTGGAAGACCGCCCAGATGATGATCAGGCCGACCACCACCGGGACGGACCCGAGGTCGCCGGACCGCAGCCGGGCGGTGAACGCGGCGACGGCACCGCTGAATCCACGACCGGCGATCAGGCGCTCGTCCTGGAGGTCGGCGGGGAGCTGGTCGGCTCCGTTCGTGACCACGGCCGCGTCGGGTGTGCCCGGCGTACTCGAAGGGGTGGCGTCCTGGGGGCGGGTGCCGGATCCGTGCAGGCTCATGATGCGGGCCCCTCCTCCCGGGTCCGGCGCGCTGCGCGCTCGGAAACGGCGTTGTCGGTCGCGCCGGTGATGGCGGCGATGATGTCTTGCGTCTTGGTGTCGCTGACCACGAAGACGCCGTTGTTGCGGCCGAGCCGCAGGACGGCGACCCGGTCGGCGACCGCCATCACGTCGGCCATGTTGTGGCTGATCAGGATCACGGCCAGGCCGCGTTCGCGCAGCCGCTCGACCAGGTTGAGGACCTCGGCGGTCTGAGCTACGCCGAGAGCCGCGGTCGGTTCGTCCAGCATCACGACCTTGGGCTGGCCGAGCAGGCTGCGGGCGATCGCGACGGTCTGCCGCTGGCCGCCGGACAGGCTGGCGACCGGGATCCGGACCGACGGGATCTTCGCGGACAGCTGCCGGAGCAGCTCCCACGAGGAGCGTTCCATCTCGACCTCGTCGAGCAGGCTGCCCTTGCGGAGCTCACGGCCGAGGTAGAGGTTCGCGACCACGTCCAGGTTGTCGCACAGGGCGAGGTCCTGGAACACGGTGGCGATGCCGAGCTGCTGGGCCTCGGCCGGACTGCCGACCCGGACCTCCTGGCCGTCGAAGATCATCATCCCGTCGTCGGCGGTGTAGACCCCGGCGATCGTCTTCACCAGCGTCGACTTGCCGGCGCCGTTGTCGCCGACCAGCGCGAGGACCTCACCGGCCCGGACGTCCAGCTCGATGTTCTTCAGAGCCTGGACCGCGCCGAATCGCTTGGAGATCCCGCGCAGCGTCAGCACCGTACCGGTGCCGACGTCGAGGGGGGTCGGGGTAACAGTCACTCGATCAGCCTCCTGGGCTTTTCAGGCCATGATCCCCGTGGGCGCGGGGTTTGGGGAGACCCGGCGTTGCCCCCCGCACCTCACTGCGGGGGGCTGCAAGAAGGCCGGCCTGCTCGGCCCGGACAACAAGATCAAGACCGTCAAGGGCGTGACCGAGTTCCTCGACATGCTCCGGGCGGTCAAGGAGA